>CBDUCG010000023.1:0-19770 GCA_965365595.1 uncultured bacterium | reverse complement strand
TGAACGAATTTGGATTCTATCAGGGAATAATAAGCTCGCTAAGAAGTAAACTCAGTATCACTATTCCACCGCAAAGACTCCAGCCACTTCATGTCAAATCTATGGATGGATTGAGCAATTATCTGACCGGACTCAATCTCTATAGCTCAGCGTGTTTAGATAAAGACTATGCTATGAAAGCAAATTTAGTTGACCGAGGTTCAAGCTGTATATACAAAGCTGGCCTTTTCCCGGGTTGGCAATCTTAAGTTTGAATATAATAGTAGTTTACGATTAGGACATAATTTATTTCCAGGCCGTTAATCTAAATTCAACGATGAAGACCCACATAAAATTTAGAAAAATCCGTGATGGCGAAGAAATAGAGGTTTGCAACCTGGTAGCAAGGTCATTTAATGAATTCATTGCTCCAGATTTTCCGGAACAGGGTGTTGAAGAGTTCTTCCTTTATTCAAATCCCCTATCACTAAAGAGGCGTTTGGAAAAAAACTACTTCTCAATGGTTGCCGAATGTGAAGGCAGGATTCTGGGAATGATTGAAATAAAAGGGGAAAATCACATTTCCATGCTCTATGTGGATAAAGACTTTCATCATAACGGAATTGCAAGTAATCTCGTTAAAAAAGCGCTCGAAGAAATTTCCGAAAACAACCGGAATCCTAAAGATATAACTGTAAATTCCTCGAGATACGCTGTACCATTTTATGAAAGTTTAGGATTTATCCAGTATGAGGATGAGAAATCGGTTTACGGTGTAATTCATACACCTATGCTGCTCTCAGTTGATAATGTCATAAAACTTGAACAATGAAAACGCCAATAGATAAAAAATCTACAGTTGAAGAAATCAGACGACGTTTTGATAACGACGTAGTACGATTTTCTAGCTTGGAAACTGGTCAACAGGCAGTTGTAGATG
Source organism: uncultured bacterium (assembly GCA_965365595.1). Taxonomy (GTDB): domain Bacteria; phylum Desulfobacterota_D; class UBA1144; order Nemesobacterales; family UBA2774; genus CR02bin9. The sequence goes on along the minus strand of CBDUCG010000023.1, from coordinate 18,851 downwards.
CCCCTATTATGCTTGAGCTGATCTCCAAACTCGCGGTTAGCATAAAACTGATTTAAAAATTTGCTGGATATAGGTTCCGGCGCCGGGAATAATACTATTGCCATACTCAGAGAGAAATCCAGAATTAACTGCGACCTGGTTGATGTGAGCCAGCCCATGCTTGAAAAAGCAAGGGAGAGGTTATCGGTCGAAAAATCTGGGGAAGTAAGAGTGTTTCATGGAGATTTCAGGGATATCACCCTACCCTTGTCAAATTATGATCTGGTTGTCGCGGCAGCCGTATTACATCATTTGAGAGATGCACACGATTGGGACCGCTGTTTTAAAAAAATCTACAGTTTATTGAGACCGGGTGGAGCATTTTTTGTAAGTGATATGGTCTATCACCAGCATCAGGCCATACACGATGCGATGTGGAAGAGATATGGAAAACACCTGGAGTCTATAGGCGGAAGTGAATACAGAGATAAGGTATTCGATTATATTGAGGTGGAAGACACGCCGAGAAGCCTGTCGTATCAAATGGAACTGATGAAGATAGTTGGATTTACTACGGTTGATATTCTGCACAAAAATTCGTGCTTCGCTGCTTTTGTAGGGATCAAGCAATAAAACTGATTGAATTAAAGTCTTATTGTTTTGATATCATGTACAAAACGGTAAATATTGGTAATACTTAAGTAAACAGGAGGAAATTATGAGCGATCAACAAAGTGCCGGTGCATTATTATTTGTATTAGCAATAGCTGTTTTTGCAGTTCTATCTATATATCTTGTATTTAGTTAAGCAAATTGGTCGATTAAATTTTAAATAGGTCGTTTATTACTTCTTTATTCCTGATGACTGTGAAGTTTTTATCTTCCCTTAAAATTACCGCTGGCTGAGCATAAATGAATGTGCTTGACTGTGAGATATTATATGCACCTACATTTTTAACCCTGAGAAGATCGCCCGGTTTTAACTCCGGCAGTTTGGTTTTGGATATAATATCCGTCTGAAGGCATAGTGGACCATAAACTATAGTTTCTTCTAAGTTGCCGACTGCTTTCGATAAGCACTCCACATCCTGATACTTCCAGAAAGATGTGGGCAGGATGTTTATCCCCGCGTCCACAATTATAGCTCTTTGCCTTCCCGGCAAAAACTTTATAGCTGCCACAGTTGTTATCAAATCTATGGCGTTACTAACAATAGCCCTTCCTGGTTCTAGAATTAGCGTAGGGAGTGTGCTCTGATTAAATTTGGACAGTAAAGGATATGTTATCGCATCTACATACGGGCCAATGCTGTCTACAGTTGGAAATCCTCCCCCCATATCCAGATACTCGATCTCGATTCCGAATTTCTCTTCAATTACTTTTGCGAATCGGGTGATTTTTTGAGAAGCGTATCTATACGCGTTGTGATCTTTGGGCCAGATAAGTTTAATACCCTTTGCGGGAACATTGTCTTCACTTTCTTTCTCTATTATGTAACTCGTCAGATGGACATGCAAGCCTTTAATATTGAGCAAGTCTTTACTATTGCATCGTTCAACAATTCGAAGTGCCTCTCCCGACTCAATATTAAACCCGAACCTGTCAGGAAGCTGATCGATGCCGACTTTCATATTGACCCTTAAACCGATATCAATTTTATCTCCCAACTCAGAGGCAATAATTTCAAGCAGTTCCAGTTCATCCAGATGATCGACATTAATTATTGATTTTTGTTGAACTGCCCTCTCAAGCTCGCCTTTTGTTTTAAAAGGTCCGTTAAAAACGATATTATGACCCGGTATTTTAAGTTTTCTGGCTATCTCATATTCAAATCCCGAAGCTGCTTCAGCCCAGGCACCTTGATTATGTATCACTTTCAATACCTCAGGCAGATAATTAACTTTATACGAATAAGCCACTACAATCTCTGGATATTTATTTTCAAACGCACTTTTAAATGCTTCCATATTGCTAATTAATTTTTCAGATGAGACTATGAATAAAGGGGAGCCGTAGTTTTGGATCAGCTGTTCGATATTTTTATTGCTTACCGGCGTCATTTTCAGTACCTGTATATAGTTGTACTACAGAGAGTATAATCCGTGAATGTGTATTTGGGAATTTTGAGGTTAATCTGAATTAGAAAATTTTGACAGATATTTGAATCCGGTATCTGGGAGAATTACCACAATATTTTCATTGCCTTTTGCCTTGTTTGCATATTTAAGAGCTGCCGCGACTGCAGCGCCGCTTGACGCCCCGGCAAGTATCCCCTCACACTTAACAAGTATATCGACCATGTCGGAAGCCTCTTGTTCTTTTACCTGTATTATTTCATCTATATAATCAAAATTCAAAACTCCCGGTATAAAGTTTTTCCCAATACCCTCTATGTCAAATTCAAAGGCTTCTCCCAACTGACCTGTTTCCAGGTACTCTTTAAATACCGAGCCCACCGGTTCCACACCTATTACCCTAATTTGAGGATTCTTTTCTTTTAGATACCGGCCTACCCCGCTTATAGTCCCTCCTGTCCCGATACCACAGATAAAAGTGTCGATCTGACCTTTTGTATCGTCCCATATTTCAGGGCCAGTCAGTTTATAGTGGGCTTCAGGGTTTAAAGGGTTGAAATATTGATTTACATAAAACGCGTTTTTTTCACTGGCTATTTTATGGGCCACCTTATAACAGCTCCTTTCATCCTGAGGGGGAAGCCCCTTGGGCGTTAATACGACTCCAGCTCCAAAAATTTTCAAAGCCTGTATCTTTTCTTTGGTTATGGATTCCGGGAGTGTAAATATACATTTATACTTCTTCACAGCGCTCAAAAGCGCAAATGCTACACCCATGTTGCCGGAGGTAGCCTCCACAATTGTATCGCCTGGTTTCAGGAGCCCTTTGCATTCAGCGTCCCTTATAATATATTGCGCGACTCTGTCCTTAACACTCCCGCCGGGGTTGTAGAATTCAAGCTTTGCATATATTTTGCTACCCGCCTCTCCCGACAAGTTGTTAAGCTTAACCAACGGAGTGGAACCTATAAGTTTTATCAGATCGGATGTTGTTTTCATGAGCTTCTTTTTATTTCTTTTAAAATTATTCTTGATCTTTCCGTATTTCTTTCTTCAAAAAACCTGATAATGCTTTCTCTGTAAATCCCGCTTTTGGCTTCCTCAATAGCAAGCGGAAGCGACTTTTCAAGATGTTCAAATGCCCATTTATCGGGCCTTGAAATATTTAACCTTATATTACTGGTGGCCCCTATATTGCCCAGTCCGTCTCCGGGATAAACCGCAATGTTATGCTTAAATAGCGCCACTGTTAATTCCTGTGAGGTAACACCCGTACCCGATACATCTATTACCATAGAAAATCCGTATTTCGGCTCAACCGGAATAGTAATACCATTTGTTTTATCTACAATGGATTTAATATGAGCATAATTTCTTCTGATAATATCCTCTGACCTTTTAACATAATTCTTGTCATTAAGCGCTGCCAGTGCCCCATACTGCGCAACGAGATTTGTATTTAGTCTGGTAAGTGAAGTCTTAGTAATAAGACAAGCGCGAATTAATTCGGTATGTCCACCAAGAAAACCAATTCTGACTCCAGCCATCCCGTAACCGTGTGAGACACTGAATGTTGAAATCACATTGTCTACATCTGTTTCCACATTGAGCGAGCTCATACAATAATGCCGGGACTCGGGGTCAATCCTTTGTGTGTCATGGGTTATGTCATTTATAACAAGTATGTCGTTTCTTCTGGCAATCTCGATTATTTCTATTAATTCGGCTTTAGTTTGTACAGTACCAAAAGGGTTGAGAGGATCGCAAACTATTATTACTCGGGTTTTCGGGGATATGTGCGCGTTCACATCGTCAGGATTCATTCGGAAACCATTTTCCGATCCAAGGGGAATTCGTAGGGGTACACCGCCCGCCATTAAGATAGAGGATTCAAAATGAAAATACCCGGGGTCGGTTATAATTACTTCATCTCCCGGATTTACTACGGTTTGCAGGGCATAGGAAATACCTGCCTGGCTGCCTTCAACTCCAATGACTTCAAAATCACTTCCTCTTTCTCTGCCGAATTTATGGGCGCATGCGTCTCTTAGAGGGTTGAGCAGATCAGGAGAATAAGGGTTAACATTGGCCTTGTTCGTATTTTCCTTCATGGCCGATATTGCGCTATCCGGAGGGCCTGCGTAGCAGGTCATCCATCCGAAATCCGCCCATTTTGCCGGATCCAGATCTACTCTGCCCTCAGGATATATTTTGGCAATATCCAGACCCAGAATTTTAATCGCGTCACGATATGTCATGTAATTCCACATACCGTGGGGACTTTCAAGAACTGTTCTGATTCGTCCGGAAAGAATATTCTCTACAAAACCGGATCTTTCAGCATTTCCTTCCCAGCCTAAAACGAAACGTTCTTTTTTTTCTTTCTTTTTAACCATATTCATAGGTTTTACTTTTAAATAATCATCCTCTCATCATTACCACTGCATAAATATCATAAGGATCCATAACAATCTCAGGATTTTTGAATCCGGCATCTTCTGCCCATGAAATCAATTGTTCAGACTCGCGCAAGTGCCATACACAAGGCTCCCCGTCCTGATTTATGAGAGCCCTCGCAATTAACTCAATCTGGTCGTTATAGGTCTGAACATTAAACAGCAAAGCATCGGGATCTAATAGTTCTTTGAGTGATTTGAGGTGGTTTTTTATTTTTTCGTCATTATGGATAATGCCATAAAGACCGACTTCAATCACCAAGTCGGGTTTTGGCGTAAAGGTTTTGAGATTTTCTGTATCCAGCGCGTCTCCAGTCTCAAAACGAATGTTCTCTGTCAGGCCTAAATTCTCAGCAGTGTTTTTACTTTCCTGTAAAGTGTTCTCATTTATATCGCGCAGCAGCACGCTCACTTTAGAATCTGTCTCAAGAAGTACATCGTAGATATAATCTGCTTTTCCTGAAGCTAAATCCACGATGAAAGTTTCCCGATCTCCCCTATCAGCCAAATAGTTTAAAATAAAATCTTTTTGAATTTTCTTAATAGCTCTAAAAGCCCTACAGGTTTTCTGGTCCAGAAATGCCCGGTCTAAAATTTCTCCAACAAAGAGGCTTCCGTGCGCTTGATTTTCATATATATAATTCATAATATTCCCTGAATCAAAACCGTGCTTAAAACCTATCCTAATACCATCGGACAAAGTCCCGACAGTTCTTAATAGAATCTGTATTACTTTATAATAGACACTTTTAAATCCGTACTCTGGCAGCGGTTTCCGTAATTCCTCAAAACCAGGAATTTCTCTACGCGGCATACCATTTTATCTCCTCATCCTCTCTGTCTGAGTAAATCTCGTCCGCCACATTTATTATCTCCTGAGCCCTCTCTCTTTTTTCTGGGGTGTCTGCGTTAGATTCGAAATATTTTTCCAGATAGTTAAGATGTCCTATAACATCATCCTCTACCTGTTCAATAATTTTTTGACTCTCAGTATCTGCAACGCTGTGGTAAAGACTGAGCAAGGCTGAGAAGTGAATTAGAGAACCCCAAGCATAAGCGAAATCGTCCAATGTGTCGTCGTACGTTTCAAGAATGTCGTAAATCTTCTGGCCTATTTCTGGCGGCTTGTAAGTCTCAGGGGTTTCTCCCAGTTCTTTAGCCCGATCCGAGAACAATTTCGCGTGCTTTGCGTTATCAGCTATGACTTTGGCAACTATCAGCTTGTTATCAAGGCCTTTAATATTCTTCAATTTATCCCCAAACAGATCGACCCATGCAAGCATGCCGTATGTGTGCCGGGAAAACGCTTTGGCCAATTTTTTGGGATCTGACAAAACTTGTTTTAATTCATCCGGATGTCTTATACTCATTTCTTAGTTCTCTCTTTTGTTTTTTTGTATCTAGTACATTTTTTTTAAAATATTTAAGACTTTTTCGTCCCCATTAGCGGGGACTTCCCAATCCACCTGCACGACTTCCACATTTTGTGCCTCAAGGGCGTCTTTGAAGATATCAAGGCCCACATTTACAACCTTAATTTGTTGACTGAGTATATCAGTCGACCCGCTGTCGGAGGAATCATCAGCTGAAATAAGTCCCTCAATCTGAGCAATAGTTTCATCAGCCTGTTTTTCTGACCCTGCATCAACTGCTATGACAAGATCGCTTCCTGAAGCTTGACTAATCTCTTTTGTCATTAATCCTGCATCTTCAATTGCGTATTTTGCTTTATCAGTAGCCATAACAGCTACTGCATTATTAACCCCTTCAAAGTCTCTTGCATTTTTGGATATGCGCATCAGTCTTAACGCATCCTGAAAATAGTTTGTCTTAATCTTGAATTTTAAAGCCACATCTTACTCCTTATACTTATCCGACCTCAACCTATTGCATATTCGATAGGACAACATTGTGAAATGGTATTAGTTACGTAACAGTATTTTTTTGCTTGCTCAATCAGAGGTTCCAAATTGTTATCGGATAGTGAGCTTGCTACAGTTAGCGTCATTTTTGAATATCTCAAATTTTTATTATCCGCTTCGGCGTTTACTTTAACAGCCATATCTTCAAAATTAATTCTCTTTTTTTTTGCTACAAACACCAGCGCCATACAAAAACAAGATGCCAGAGAAGAAATGAACAACTCGGTAGGCATCATCCCTGTGTCGTCCCCATGAAATTGAGGAGGCTCGTCAACATCGACCTCAAACTGCCTGACTTTTACATTTACCTGTAAATTTTTTTTCCATTCGGCGTTTGCTTCAATCATCTCATACTGCTCTTAAATTGGTACTCCGATTTAATATTTCGTTATAAAAATCATTGTGTTTCCTGGCCGCATTGTCCCAGCTATACATTTTTGCAGTCTGACGGCCTTTGTTTATAAAGTGTTTTTGTAGATCCGGATGTTCAAGCAACAGAATTATCTTCTCCGCCAGATCCCGGTCATCCATTGGAGATATCAAAAGAGCGTTTTCCTCATCTATCAGATACTCCGTCATAGGCTCAATGCCTGAGGCAATTACAGGCACTCCGGCAGCCATAGCCTCAAGCACGACCAGCCCCCAGCCTTCTTTTATGGATGGAAAAGCGAAGACATCCGCGGCGTTATAGAGTAAAGGCATTTTAGCTTCAGGAACATTTCCGAGCACATATATATCGTTGTCGAGTTCCAGTCCCAAATCCTTTACTTCTGAGAAGAATTGATCTCTGTAATCTCTATAATCAAAAAGTGTTTCTCCCCCGCCGATCAGCCAAACTAACTTATGACCTATTTTTTCGGACTCGCGTCTTGCCTTGGCATAGGCTTTAAGTGTTGTCAGAGTATTCTTCCTAGGCTCGATACCGCCAATACTCAAAAGCACTTTTGCTCCTTCAACATTAAAATCTTTTTTTGATTCTTCTTTTGACTGGGAACAATTTTCAAAGTTAGAAATAGAAACACCATTATTTATAACAAAAGGTGAGAGAGAATAGCTGTTACGAAGTTCTTTATTCCAAAATCCACTCACCGCTACAACAAAATCAGGCTCAATAATACTTTTTAACTGGCATTCTATGAGGGACGGAGAAGTAAAATCATCTACATGGTGAATAGTTCTTACATATTCCTTGATTAGCCCCATATCCCTCAAGTTAAGTAGAGCATTTGCAGATATACAATCTTCGGCATGAAATAGGTCGTAATCCTCCGTAACCGATTTTAAATATTCTGTATAAATTTCAATATAACTTTTGATCTTTTCATCCATGCCGGCGTATTGGACATCAGGGCAGGGAATGAGAGTGTGTGGAACTTTGACTTGTCTAAAAAATTCCTTACCCGTAGCAAGAGCATAGACATGAACATGCTCTCCCAACTCTAATAAGCTTTCGGCAAGAGATAACGTGTGTGCCACTCCGCCCCTAGGCTTGGTAGAATATGTTAAAAGCGCAATCCTATTCGAATTCATTTAAGTCCCTTAATTCTATTCTTGAAGTTAAAAATCTTATTCCATAATAAATTCCAATTGCTATGTCAGCTCCTGAGGTGGAGCCAATTGATACTAGTTCTTTAGACTTATCCGAAACCGCTTGCGGTCTATTAGTAATTATTGTGAGAATCAGATCAATAGCCGGTTTGGGGCCTTCTCCTGTAGAAGCTTCCGATATAAAACTCTGACTAAAAAGAGTGGTTTTTACTTTAGCTAAAGATGAAATTTCTTTTGAAACTTGAGTAAAGAATTTGAGTGTCTCGAGCTCGCTTCTGAATATTATGCTTCCGGCTGTATTTAAACTCATCAGTAATCCGGCGAGAAAATCATCGCATGAAGGGGTAAGTCCTGGCCCTAGGCCCAGTATTGGTTCAGCGCTTCTCTTTATTGTATTTAAATCCCCGCTAAAAATCCCCCACATAAGTGTGTCAATGTATGGTCTGGCTTTTTCAGACACTGTGGGTTTTTGTTCTTTTGCAAATACTTCCAGGGGACCCAGTTTTTCAACATTTTCCAATAGCGGAACAAGACCTTCTTTGGAAGGTGCTGTATAAATAATATCTTTTAATATTCGAAGGTTAAGATTTATCTCTTCAAGACTTATTATTTCGGTTTCTTCAGGCAGCCCGGGCTGCTGCCATACTGGGGCATCTGCTATATGCACTGAAAAGCCGCCCTCTGTTGAAGTTATTTTATCCTCCAAGAGTTTCAGCTTTGTTCCCTCTGTAATATCCAGCGATTTAAACGATAAATTATCCATGCCGCTTATAACTATAGATGACGGACCGATAAAATCTTTATCTTTAATTATTCTTATAAAAGCATCTTCCCCGTCATGCATATAAATAGCATGCTCAAAAACACTCTGGTTCATTATTTTGCTGTCAGTACTTTTCAACAAATCCAACACCTTATAACCTACCAACTCAGCCTTGATTTGATTAGAATTCTTAAGTTCCATTTAGTTAAATTTTTTCCAGCTGGGACGTTTTCCGCCCGGATATGAACTGGCAAGAATTATTTTTTTTCTGATGCTCCAGGGGATCGCAAGGTATAAAGGCACAAAGATGTTTCTCCAAAAGAAGTGATCCGCGCCTTGCTCCCTGTAAGGTTTCTCACAACTCTCCGGGTAGCGTGAAATCAAATCGTCAGCCGCAGCTTCCTGTAAATGTTTTTCCGCATTTTTTCTTAACCAGTGTCCAAATCCCATCACTTCACTCCAGTCAGATTTATTTTGCCATCTCCCTGAGTCCCGCCTGAGCGGCAAGAGCAATAGGTTCCATAAGGGCCCCTATCGGCGGTGAATATACATTTTCCATCCAGGCAAGCTCATTAAGAGTTACACCTCTTTTTATTACAAATGCCAGAAAATCGGCCCTTTCCTTAATCCCTTCCCCTCCTGCCATCTGAGCGCCCAATACTTTTCCCGTGCCTGGCTCAGCTATGAGTTTCACCCGAATTCTGGTTACTCCGGGATAGTACCTGGCTCTTGAAATACCCATTGAGAATGCAACTACATGAGGTATGCCAAGTGCCTTATGAAGAGTTTCTCCAAGGGAAACCCCTCCTATTTGCACTTGTCCTCCAACCATTCCCCAGGGAATAAATACAGGGTCGTATGCCCGGTCATTACCCGCGGCGTTTGATCCTGCTATCCTGCCTTGTGAATAGGCATGGCTTCCCGAAAGCCCCTGAATCGGTATGTCTGTAACACCGTGAATTATTTCGGTACAGTCTCCGGCGGCAAAAACATCTTTTACCGATGTGCGCATATGATCATCGACCATAATTCCGCCCGTCGCCCCAAGATCAATTCCGGCTTCTTTGGATAAACTATTATTTGGTTTTTTGTGAGCTGCAACTACTACTACGTCACATTGAATCTCGCCGTTATTTGTTACGACACTTGTAACTTTCCCTTCCGTTCCTTTAAATTCGAGCACTTTGGTTCCAAAGTGAATTTGTGCCCCCATTTCTTCAAGAGATTCTTTAACGGGTTCCATGATATCAGGGTCTGCGATATCCGACATTAACCAACCGCCCTCATCAACTAGGTGAGTTTCAAGCCCTCTGTGAGCAAGATTTCCGGCCATCTCTATACCAAGAGGTGTAGCGCAAACAACTACCGCTTTTTTCATCGTTTCTAGAGCTTTGTCGTACTCCATAGCTCGTCTTATATTTTTTACATACCATATGTTCTCAAGATTAATTCCCGGAATATCAGGCTCATCATATTCAAAACCAGTCGCAATTATGAGACGGTCCCACTCGTGCTTGTCAGACCCTACACTCACTGTACGGTTTTCTACGTTAATGCCGGTTACCTTGGTCTGAAGCCTGAGATCTATCCCTATTTTTGCATAGTGTTCCGCAGTTTGCAGAAAAAGATTATCAAAATTTGGAATTTCCTTTCCTAAAACAAAAGGAATACCACACGGGCTGTACGCTACATCTTCAAACTCCGTAAAAAGGGTTAATGAAGCATCGGGTAAAAGGCCTTTTGATGTAGAAGCAGCAGAAATACCCCCTGCCCCTCCGCCAATAACTATTATTTTTAGATTATCTTGAGCCATATAAATTCACCTTTGTCGTTTTGAGTTCGTAATTTATTTTTCGCAGATTAATATCAACTAACCTTTATAGACTTTTTAAACTTCTTGAATTTCACGTTACCTAGCTGGGCCCTTTTTTCAAAATCAGGGAGCGCTGAGCATTCCCCACAGCTTACACAGCCGGCGATACTGCTTTTTGCAGCGTCGTCATATTGAGCCATAACTTTTGCAGCTTCACTGTAAACATACTCCATTATTTCCGGACTAGGCGGCCTCACATTTTCCATAGGAGTTCCGGCAACTGGTCTGAAGGGAACAATGAATGGATAAACCCCGATTTCAGCACATAGCGCTGTACCATCTATTACAGTCTGCAAATCCTCTCCCATTCCAACTAGCACATATGTACTTACCTGCCACCTCCCGAAAACTCTCACAGCTTCCTTCCAGGATTCGACATATCTATCAAAGCCGATTTTTGCTTTACCCGGCGTCACTTTTTTAAATACTTTTGGGTCAAATGTCTCTATATGAATTCCCACAGCATCTACTCCAGAATCCTTTAACCTTTGAAACCACGAGAAGTCTTCAGGGGGTATAATTTGCAGTTGAATAGGGAGCCCCGTTCCTTTTTTTACCTCAGAGCATATTTCGGCATATTTTTGTAACGCTTTTTCCTCATCAGGCGCTACTCCCGAGGTAAAGACAATGTTTGAAATCCCGTCAAGCTCCTTTGCGAGCCTGATAGTTTCAACCAGACTCTTGGCGTTTTTAAACCCAACGGTGCTCCTATCTTTAAGGGTGAGTTCAATTCCGCAGAACTGGCATCTCCTCTCATCTCGCCAGAATTCACAAGTTTGAAGTAACGTTGTTGCAAATGTTGTAGGACAGTGAAGGATTCCAATCTTTTGCATTGAAACCCCAACAGATGTGCTGTGCTCGGCAAATTTGGCACTTCCCATAGGCTCTACCTGCACAAGCGCAATATCATCTTTGAATATCCAGTACTCTCCATTAATTTCATCCAGATAATAAGGAGAGGTTTTTACAAAATCCCCTACTACAGGAATATTCGCCTCTCCATCAGGAAGTATTTTCAAATGTATACCGCCTGTGGGTCCAGCTCCTCCACTCCTTATACCTTTGGTATTCGGTATCCTTAGTCCTAAACTTTGCAACTCTACTTTAAGGGTCGTTGAGTCCATCATTATGCCCCCTGGTTATTTGTTTTGTTAAAGAAACACCGGCCGGCAACGAAAACATGTTACCGGCACAAATGTTTTTGCACCTTTAACTATTTTAGAACAATATGTTCTAAAATTTAAATTACATAGTCCATGTATTAAACATCATTGCACCAGCTCTATGGTGTTCAATTACTATATCCAGAATGTCTGTTGGATGAATAGGTATAACTCCTTCAATAAAGTTAGACTCATTCATTCCAATAAGCGCTGCTGCTGAGAAACGGCATGCATAAACTGTTATACCCTCACTAAGCATTCTGTTTACAAGATTAGGATATAGCTGAATACCGGCGCCATAGCCGTCATCCCCTACATTAGGCCATCCTCTGTATGCAGGTATAGCTGACGCAGGACCATAAAAAAGGACTTTTGTATCATAGCCTTTTTTCTTTGTCCTGATTGCTGTAAGCATATTGATACCGGCTACTGAACCTTCATACGGAACTGAGTGGATAAGGAAAAGAGCCTTCTCACCTTCTTTTGCCTTATGATCAGGAAAAAGCTTTTCCTCATAATTAACCAATGCTTTGCCATTTTCCGGCCTATCGGCCTTAACTCTGTCTACTGCCATGATACTGACCTCCTTAAATTAGTTATTTTAGAACCCGTCTGTTATATAACGGGAACTTTCCTGCTTTGAAAAATACTCTCGCTTTTTACATTCTGTCATTACAAAACCCCATCATTCCCATAATAAAATAAATACGTACCAAATACAATTAATTCATACAACATCCTAAATCACCACAATTAATTACACCGGATTATTTGTGTTCCGGCTTGTCCCTTTATTGCCGATTCAATACAATCAAGCGAAGTGATAATTGCCTTTTTTCCGCCTGAGTGCAAGAATTGAATAGCTGCCTGCATTTTCGGCCCCATACTTCCGGGGGGAAAATGGCCTTCGTTGTAATACTGTTCCGCTTCTTCCAAAGTAATGCTCGACAAGCTCTTTTCTTCAGGAGTGCCAAAATTAATAGCTACCTTCTCAACGGGAGTTATGAGAAGCAGAAGCTCGGCCCCTATATAATTGCCGATCATTTCTGCTGCAAAATCTTTATCTATAACTGCCGGCACTCCCTTGAGGCTCCCATTCTCATCTCTGACAACAGGTATGCCGCCCCCGCCGCACGCAACTACGACAAAATCCTTTTGCGCCATATCGGCAATTTCTTCTTTCTCAATAATGTCTACGGGTTTTGGAGAGGCCACTATGCGTCTAAACCCTCTTCCCGAGTCTTCCCTCATCAACCAACCTTTATCCCTGGTGAGTTTTTCGCTGTTTTCCTTATCGAAAAACGGTCCTATAAACTTTGTTGGATTATTAAATGCAGGATCGTCTTCAGACACAACAACTTGTGTTATAAAAACTATGATGGGCTTATTAATATTATTTATAGTAAAAATATTTCTCAGTCTCTGCTCAATCATATAGCCTATCTGCCCCTGGGTCATGGCATTACATGCGTCAAGCGGCATCGGGGGTACATATTCGGCAGAGGATTCCTGCTGCATTAAAAAATTACCTACCTGAGGACCATTCCCATGTGTAATAAGAATCCTGTAGCCCATATCAAACAGACTTAGAAGCTTGTTGCACATAATGTCGGTTTTAACCATTTGCTCAGCGTAAGAGCTGTTTCCGTCCTCACCCATAAGGGCGTTTCCACCAAAAGCTACTACGGCTGCTTTGTCTTCATTCATTTCCGATATCTCCCCTGACCGTTATCAACCCCGCTACTCTTTCGGCAAGCGCATTGGTAGGGAAAACAAGGACCCCCTGCTCTCTCAACTTGTCTTCCTGATCCGCCAAACCTTGAGGATCATTGTGAGTTCCGCATACATGGGCTATAAAGACCAAGTTTCTACCTTTCTTTTTTGCTGATTTCCTGGCCTCGATGATCGCTGGCAGGAGATCTCCCGCAGGGTCAGAACTAGCGACATATCCCAATACTATGTCCAGAAGTATTACTGCTACATTTGACTTAGAGGCTTCGGATAAAAGCCTTTCACTTCTTAAATTTGAATCAATCATCGGGTGTGGACGCCCGACTGTAAACTCTTCCTCGCCAAGATCTATAAATGAATTCTCAACACTCTTATTTGAATCTTTTAATTTGTATTTCTTATTGAGAGGGGCGTTTGAATACATATTTCCCAGTATGGGCTGAAGAACCTGTTGTGCTTCGTAACAAAGGGTTCCACCTGAGTATAGCCCTCTTATATATTTTTGTTTGGAGATTAGTGATTTGACCGCTTTTCTAGCATCTTTTTTCCAGTTGTTATTATTGTTAAATTTTGGTTTTTTGTTGGATTGACCGACAAACTGAACCGCCTTCAATGCTGCTTCATCAAGTGTCGGGGCAAAATAAAGGTTCGGATCATCACTCTTTAATTCACTTCCCAGGAAACAAATGACCGAAGGCTTTCCGGTTTCTTTTACTCTCTTTAGAATTTCTTCAGCTACTCTTTTTGAAGGAGGTTTTGAAACCAAAAGAAGGACCTTCGTGCTCTCATCTTTGGTTAGAATTTTTATAGCCTCTGACGTAGTTATGCCGCCTACCTCCTCTGACAGATCGCGCCCGCCAACTCCAATTCCGTGAGTAATTCCCGAACCTAAATTGTTAGTCAGACATGTAACTTCCTGAAGGCCTGTTCCGGCTGCCGCGATTACTCCAATAGGGCCTTTATTAACAATGTTGGAAAAACCAAGTCCGATTCCGTTAATTATTGAAGTTCCACAACCAGGACCCATAACAAGAAGCCCTTTTTCTCTGGCTCTTTCTTTAAGCTCTATTTCTTCCTCGATTGATAAATTGTCGCTAAACAAAAATGTATGGAGACCCTTGGTAATTGCTTTGGCGACTTCGAGCTTGGCGTACTCACCGGGTACGGAAATGACGGCAATATTAGCGCCTGACAGAGACGCTGACGCTGTTTCAAGATTTTTGTAAATTATATTGGAGGAATTGCCGATATCGGCAGGCATTAAAAGCGTCTCCAGTTGGGCAATTGCATCATTGCCAATTTTTTGAGACTTTGCCTTTACGGCTATAATTAAATCGTTAGCTCCCGCAGATTCAGGAATGTTAGCAATTAACCCGGCGTCTTTGAGCATTGACAGATTAGCTTCTGTCGCCATAATGGCGGAAGCCTGTTTTACTCCCTCAAGTGCGCTCAGTTTTTGGCTGATCTGCATTAGCTTCATTGAATCCTGATAATGATTTTTTTTAATTGTGTTAACTATTGCCATTATCTATATGTTTCCAATATTTCTATTTTAAGCCGCGAGCTTGTAAGCCCTGCCGAATTCCATTACTGCTTTTGTAAAACATTCATATGGTGCTTGAACTATCCCAGCCCCTATTTGCCCTGCTCCTGAACTCTTATGAACTACCGCGCTGTTAATGCTGGGCAAAATCCCGGTTTCAACCACCTTGCGAATGTCTATTCCTGTCGGCGTTCCTTCAAAATCCAGGCATGGTATCCCAAATTTGGGGTTTTTCGCCGTTGTTATTTGACTCATTTGTTTTGTTATTTTCACTGAATCCTGAAAACCCCCACCTGCAAATGAAGCCATGGAAGGAGCTGCTGCTATGGCGAATCCGCCGAGGCCCATTGTTTCGATTATCGAGCTGTCACCAATGTCGGGAGCGCCGTCATCCAGTCCATAGCCGGGGTTATACAACGCATCCAGCAGAAGCGGAGAAGGAGCAACAAACCATTTGTCCCCAAGCCCGCTGACCCTGATTCCAAAATCAGTACCGTTACGCGACATTGCGGTAACAATAGTAGAATTTTCAATATCACTGGCAGCCGTCATTGACAATTTACATGCAGTCATTGAGATATTAAGAAAGAAATGACTATTTCCCGCTATGAATCTGTATGCCCTGAATGCTTTTTGCTTGGAAATGTTTAATGAAAAAAGTGGCTCTACTATATTTTTTAACAAGATGTTAGTTGAAGCGGCATGACGGTTATGACACTCGTCTCCCATCTGAATACCTTGAGACAAAATGCTCCATATCGACAGGCCGCCCATTTTTCTGATGACTTTTTTCATTATCGGTCCGAATTCATCCCGCATATAACGAAGCCTATCAATTGTTTCTTTTTCAACTGATCCGAACCATAAAACCTTCCCGCCGCCCTCGTTAAATGTTGAGTATGAAGTATTTCCAAAAGTAATATCCTTTGTCACCAAAACAGGCATAGAGGCGGAAATTATCCCTGTCATAGGACCTACAGAGCCGTGTGTATGGTTAGCGGACAGCTTAATTTTGTTAGTTTTCATTAACTTTTCGGCCGACTTGTCATCTTTTGCCAGGCCTTCAAGTATTAAGGCTCCCCTGACTGCTCTTTTCATCGGGTCACACATTCTCTTCCATGTAATGGGGGGACCCGAATGAAGAACGGTATGTGGAGTCATACCCGGAATGACATTTAAAGCAGTATCTACGTCAGTAAGCACAGGCTCAACGGACATAAGCCTTTCCACTGCAAGATTGTTGGCCTCATTAATTTGTTCCGCTATATATTTCACTGTTATTTCACTTATGCGGGTGGTACCGCAAGCACCCATATTAATTTTGCTTTATTATCTCCGACATTTTTCCACTTATGGTTGATCTGAGTTCTGTAATTGAGACTGTCTCCCGGACTCAATATATATGTCTCTCCTTTAATTTTGAATTCTACTTTCCCCTGGAGGCAATAAACAAGCTCTTCACCTTTGTGCTTCATCGGTTTTTGACCGCTGGATGCACCAACATCCAGGACAGCGTAGGCAGCAGTCATAATAAAATCTCCGTATTGTTTTGCCGAAATACCGCTAAGCTGAAGACCTTTTTTAAATGTCAAAATCGGCTCCCGGCTCTTGGCAGATACAAAAACAACGTCCTTGTCCTCATTTGACTCTTCGATGAAGTGGCTTACGTTTTTGCCCAACGCATCAGCTATCTTCATCATGGTTGTAATCGTGGGAATTATTCCGTTTGACTCAATTTTATGAATCGCCGCTGCTGAAATACCGCTCCTTTCTGACAAATCTTTGAGAGACAGGTTTTTGTCAGTCCTCAATAGCTTAATTTTTTCGCCAAGCCTAGAAACAATATGATCTATCGGACTTATTTCATTATCCATAACTCACCTGGTTCCCGGTAGATTTTCCTACACCTATATACGGCGTTTTTAGCAAATCCCAAAATATCTCTTTTTGATTTTCTTTGTTCTTAAATTCAAGCTTCATATCACCTGTAACATTTCCGATAACCTCTGAGGATAATCCTTTTTTTATAAACTTTTCTTTTACTTTCGGAGTGTTTTCAGGTCTTAAAGAAAAAACAAAGCCATAGCTTGGAAAGGCGAGCATCCAGTCCTGTAGAGCGACTTCACATGGTTTTGGAATACTATCGATGTTTATCACCGCGCCTTTTTGTGAGCTCTCAAGAAGCATCAAGACTGAACCTATCAACCCTGCCATGCTTACGTCCTTGGCGGAATCTGCCAAGCCCTCATCCGCAATTTCAGCTATTATCTCCAAGTCGTCTAATACCCGGTCTTCACTTAACATGCTCGATGAATCCCAAAATTTAAATCCCGGCACAAATTTGCCGTTGGTATTAGAAACGAATAAGAGATCGTCTCCTTCTTTGGCATTAAAACTTGATAGAATATTTGCAGCTTTTCCTAAAATGAATACCGATAAAGAAGAGCACTCGGAATCATCTGAAATATGCCCCCCGACTATGGGGACTTTATATCGTTTTGAGTTGTCGTTAATGCCTCTTAAGACTTCTTTTGTGGTATGAGAGTCTGAAGAAAACAGTACGTCTACTATAGCCAGAGGACGTCCCCCCATAGAGTAAATATCATTAACGTTTGTGAGCACGGAAGTACGCCCCGCCAGATAGGGATTGGAGTTAAGTAACGGCTGATAAACACCTTCTCCCGCAACCAGCAAATAATTATCACCGGATTTGATGGCTGCAGTATCATCTCCAAGAAGAACATCGCTTCCTTCAATTAAGGAAGTTTGGGGTATATATTTCCATAAGTCGCTGATCGCTCTTTTCTGAATTAAACTTTCTGATGATTTCAATCTCTCGATCAATTCCCGCATGATTTCCTTCTTCTATTTAGAATCAGACTGAAGATTTGCCTGCATTAACTGGTGAGGTTGGTTCTGATAAGTTTCAATTTCTCCAACCTTGAACCATCCAAGACGTTGAAAAAACCTTACATTTTTCGGTTGAACATATGCTAGAAAAGTTTCGCAGTCGGTAGTCTTGATTGTTTCAACTGCAAATTTCACAAGACCTGCCCCGACTTTGCCTTGCCGATGGTCTTTGGCCGCGCTGAGCCTTCCCCCAAACCAAGTCCTGGCCTCCTTCTTGTAACACCTTACCCCTCCTACCATCTTGTTATCCGACTCCCTGAGGGCAACAATATGGATGACCTCATGAACTGGATCGGTATCATATTTATCAACATCCGATTCACTAAAAATATTTTGTTCCTCAACAAAAATCTGGTGGCGCAAATGAAAATATTCTTCAAGCTCATTTTCACTCTCGGCAATTTTAAATAAAATTTTTTCCAAAATACTCTTCCGACTAATTATGAACTTTGGCGTTTACTATACTAAACACTCTATCAACTTTAGGAAATCAAGTCAAGAGATTTTTAAACATGCTCAGATGTTGTCGCTTAATTCTCCTGATACAATAATTTAATGGTTGACTTAACCGCCAATATTTCCTAAAATATATAAAATATAAACTATAGGAAAATTTAATGCCCATCTACGAATATGAATGTACCGACTGTAATAAAGAAGTAAGCATCTTTTTTCTAAGTTATTCCGAAGCTAACAGCACCAAACCCTTATGCCCCGAATGCGGCAACCAAAACATGAACAGACTTTTATCTCAAGTTTCAGTTTCACAGCAGAACAAGGAGCAAAGTACTACCAAATCCAAAGCAGCGAACTCAGACCTGGAAGATCCTAAAACTCTGGCGAGAGAGATGGAAAGAGGGACAAGTAATCCAAAAGCCGACTATGGTG
>CBDUCG010000022.1:0-19935 GCA_965365595.1 uncultured bacterium | reverse complement strand
CACTTAGAAGTTTGTAGTCCGGAATATCACTCCAGTCCTTGTCCTGCACTCCTTCTAGCACACCGTGGTCGTTATAGGGTTTATAGTCATCAAAACTGACCTGGCTCTCTTTGGTTTTCTTTCCGCCGCGGAGAAACATATAACTTGCATTGGCAGCTACCCTGTAAAGCCATGTAGAAAACCTAGACTCCTGTCTAAATGTGTTCAGTTTTTCAACCAAGATAATGAATACTTCCTGCAGAACCTCTTCAGCATCATCAGGGTTGCCCGTGATTCTATAGGCGAGTCTGTAAACTTTATCTGAATATCTGTTTACAAGCTCTGTAAACGCATCTTCGTTTTGTGAATCTACAAAGAATTTGACTAAAAGCTCGTCTTTAGAATTTTCAATATCAGCATAGCCTTGTATATCGTGGTGTCGACCGTTGATCCTTGAGATTTCAGTTATCTCACTGTTTAATCTGGCTTCCTGCATCTTGTTTGCCTCCTTGCAACTTACATTTTATAGTTGACCGGTTGGTTTGTCAAGTAATAAAAAAATATGTGCTACCAACCCTTACATATTATCTTCCACCGCTATTTTCTTCTTAGAAATACACAATTGTGTGATACCTTCGCCCAATCTTCTTAACATCGTCGGATCGTTGAACGTTTTACCCATCAATGACACTCCTTCCATATATGCCAATAGAGCCTGAGATGTTGATCTGGGGTCCGTATCAACCGAAAGAGTCCCTTCATTTATTGCATCAATGATCATATTCTCGAAATACTGAGCCCATTCTTCAAAAATCTGCTCGATTTTCTGGCGAATAATCTCATCCTGCGTACTGAGCTCAAGGGCAAGGTTTCCGATTCCACACCCGGTAACACAGCCTGTACACTCTTTTGCCGATATCTGATATTCATAGGATTTATTAATTAAAACATTCAATTTTTCATACGCCGGCATATCGGAGCTAAATACAGGATCCAGCATTTGTTCCTTGAATTTAGCCCACATAGCATCAATAGCTTCCAGCGTCAGATCGCGTTTGGACGGGAAAAAATGATAGAAGCTACCTTTCTTAACTCCGGAATGGTCGCAAAGCTCCTGGACACCCACAGCATTGTAGCTGCGGTTACCTATAAGCTCAATCGCGCTTGTTATCAATTTATTTTTTGCTGTACTTGTTCTTCCCATTATCTTAAACCTATTAGTTGACCAGTTGGTAAAATAATATCACTAAAAAAATATCTGTCAAGCCCTTTTTACAAATATTATGAAATTTTTTTCATACTGCGAACAGAAAGCTTGCGCTTAAGGCGCCGCTTCTTAAACCTTAAGCGGAACAAACCATAATCTATTAATTTATCTCTATTAAACTTTTGAGAGCAGGCGCTGATGCGGACTCTCTGATCTTTTGAAGAGATTTTTTCTCTATCTGCCTGATCCTCTCTCTTGTGAGGCCAAATGTTTTGCCTATTTCATCAAGTGTATAGGACTGAGTGTGTCCTATACCAAAGCGCATCTTCACCACCTCGCGCTCTCTTTCTTCGAGCATTGAAAGCGCATGCTCAATGCTTGAGGGTATTGAGACTTCCGCAATAAGAATATCGACAGGCATGGATTCTGAATCTTCCATATAATCCATGTATGTCGCTTTTTCTCCGTTCCAGATTGGGGAATCCAGCCGAACCATATTTGTTCCGTTACCCGATTCAAGAACCTGCCTTACGTTTTCCACACTCATATCTATTTTCGCGGCTATTTCCCTGGGATGGGGCTCTCTTTCATACTCTTTAATATATTGGGCTCTCTCGCTCCAGACTTTTCCGGCTTTCTCCAACACATAAGCCGGAATTTTCACAGTCCGGGTTTGATTAAATACACCCCTGTTCATGGCCTGATTGATCCACCAGCAAGCATATGTTGAAAACCTGTAACCCCTTGTATGATCGTATCTTTCCACTGCCTTTATAAGACCCAGATTGCCTTCCTGAATTAAATCAAGAAATGGCACCCCTCTGCCAACATACTTCTTGGCCATACTGGCTACAAGCCTAAGATTTGCTCTGACAAAAAAGTTTCTTAGCTGATTTGCTTTTTTCACATAAGCTTCGAGCACTGCAACATGCTTTTCTAAATTTTCGTATTCCTCAGCATTTAACTGATTTTTAAAAGATGTATGACTAATTAGTTGCCTGTACTGCTCAGTAATCTCTTCAACGGACCCTTTGTACTTATTTCCTGATATATTGCGGATGCCTTTAATTATAATTTGAGACTGCAGCTCACACTCTTTAATCTTGGCTGCAATGTTAATCTCATCCTCTGCCTTTAGAAGACTCTCAATCCCGACTTCTTTAAAATATGCATTTACAAGCCTGAGCTCCTGATTGAATTCATAGTTATTCTTTTTCGTTTTGTTTTTTTCTTTCTTTTCATCATAATCAGATTCGATCTTAATAAATTCCTCATTCTCTTTGGTTTTATGCAGAATATCTGTATCCATTAATTCATAATTGTCACTGCTGTAATCTACAGCGGTCTCAAAAGATGCAGCTTTCATGATTTTTCTTCCTCCCTCAATTATGATTTTTTTTAGTTGCTTCAACTTGCTCATCTTCTTCATTTGCAGGACTGTATTTATCTGCCTTTAAACCAGCGGTGCAGAAAGATATCAGCGTGTTTACAATTTCCTCCTGGTCATTCATCTCACAAACTCCGCGTGAAAGCACCGAAAGACCTGAATAATTTGTACAGGTGTGAATAGTGGACCCTATTACAAAATGAATTCTCCACATAAGTTCTTCTTCAGAAATATGGGGCAGGGAAAAAAGCAGGACATCTTTAACTCTGTTAAATAGCTTGTCGAAATTAGACAAGTAAATTTTGTATGTTTCTTCATCCGGATGAGAAACTATCTGGCCTGTAATCTTTAAAAAATCAGGCGCTTCAAAACACATTTTTATTGCCGGCGCTATAAGCGCATACAAAACGGATTCAACAGCTACAGACCCTTGACCAAAACGGTTTCCGTACTTATCGAGAAGCTCCAGTCTCTTCCGGTTAAGTGGCTTTAGCCTTCTCTCGACTAAGGCTCTTAGGAGACCATCTTTTGTGTTGAAATGATAATTTACGGCTGCCAGATGAACATTGGCATGCGATGTAATATCCCGAACAGAAGTATCTTTCAGACCTTTATTAGCGAATAGATATTCAGCTGAATCTAAAATTTTATCTTTGGTGTTCGGTTCTGTCATATTAAACCTCCTATCCGAACTTGAATTCATAACATCCATACATACGTCTACTTTTATTCCCTGCCTGCTCATAGTTCTCAAATTCTCCTTTCGTTATGAGACAGAAGCTTCAATTAACAGTTTGGCTTCTTAAAAAGTAGTACGTTCGTTTGAAGTCAGTCGGATTAAATCAGGATGGAACCGGAGAAAAAAAACATCCCGGCAATACACGCGGTCATCAGACACGCTAGTGTGGCAGCGACTAAAGCCTTAAATCCCATTGCCGCAATGTCTTTCTTTCGCGACGGTGCAAGGGCGGCTACTCCCCCTACAAAAATAGCCATTGATGCTATATGTGCAAACCCGCAAAGCGCATATGCCGTTATGATCGAGGATCTGGGGTTTTTGATCAACCCATTTTCTATAGCATATGCAAGGTGGTTATATGAAACCACTTCTGTGACTATGGTTCTTTCCCCTATAATTTTTGAAACTGTATAAGCATCGGCGTATGGAATCCCCAGTACCAGTGTCAGGGGATAGAAAAGATAACCCATAAAACCTTTAAGCGACCAGTCTATGTTGACGCCTGCGGAATTATTAATATGCATACCTATTCCGCCAATTATCAGATCGAGGAGGGCTACCAGACCCAGTAAGGCTATTAATAGGGCTACAATGCCAATAATGAGCTTAACTCCATTTTCAGAGCCGTTAATTATCGACTCAAATAGGCTTCCGTCCCTTTCGTAATAAGGATCTACATTGGTTCCCAGGGTTTCCGGCGTTGCATCTTCGGGGACAAGCAGTTTAGACATAACCACAGCCGCTGGGGCCGAGAGTATTGAGGCCGAGACAAGATGCCCTGCGATAGTTGGAAACTGATCCTGGAGACTAAACACATAGAGGGCGAGGATATTTGATGATACTGTAGCCATTCCCGCAGTCAGAACCGTGCAAATCTCAGACCGGGTCATCCTGTCCAGATATGGTTTAATCGTAAGCGACGATTCAACGCCTACAAATATATTACTCGCAGCGCTCAAGGATTCAGCTCCGGATATCCTCATAAACCTTGTGAATGCCGAGGAGAACGCCATTATTACCTTCTGCATTATATTATAGTAGTAAAGAATCGACAGCAACGCAGAGAAAAAGATAATGGTAGGCAAAGCCTGAAAAGCCAGGAAAAATCCGAGAGATTCTTGCCCGTATTGATCTGTTGTTCCCGGTGGAAGAGCAAGTCTTCCAAAAAGAAATTCAGACCCGGCTGAGGCAGAATTGAGAATTTTTACCACTATGTCGTTTAAGTATAGAAATACTTTAGAACCTGAGGGGATAAGGAAAATAAAGCCCGCGAAAATGAACTGTATGACTAACGCCCAGATAATTACTCTGAAGTTAACATTTCTTTTGTTTGAGGAGAACAACCATGCAAGGCTCATCAGGACAAAAATGCCGGCAAAGCTTATAAAATTGTAAATACTCATTGAATATCCTTAATTCAAATTCAGATGAGAGGGAATTATACGACATTTTTTGCTGTTATGAAAAATGACATAAAAATACAAACAATGTTATGAAATATTACATGAGGTAAATTTTGTAGTTGTTTGTTATACAATATATACTTTTCAATGAATATTAAGTATTTTACACATATAGGGAGGTAAAAATAATATGGCAACAAGAAAAACTCCGGCTAGTAAGCCAAGAAAAACAAGCACAAGAAAGACGAGCAAACCAAAAAAGGAAAGTATGGACAAGATTGTACAGCACCTTGACGATATAAAAAAAGATATAATGTCGTTAAAAGCAAAAATCAGTAAGACCAAAAAGAGTGATCTTGCAAAGTTATCCGAGGACGTTTCCCAAAAAGTAAGTGATTCGGCGTCTGATATTATGAAAAGCTCAGCCGATGTATTACATAGGGCTACTAAAGTGGTACAGTTCGCCGCGTCAGGTGCTCTTGAGGGTGGGAAGAAAGCGCTTAAAGAAGATAAAAAACCCAAGCCAAGAGCGGCAGCTAAAAGAACTAGTGCAAAAAAACCAGCGGCTAAACGAACAACAAAAAGAACCGCTAAAAAAACAACCAGAAAGACAAAATCTTAGAGTAGTTTTAATTTTTGTCAGTCTGATTGCGGATAAAGACTGCAAGATGCTATAAATTCACAGGTTTTGCATGAAATCTGAATAGTTGTTCTACAGTGAAGTGGTAATAGCGTAGCGGGGAAGAAGTATAATTGTCGTGCTTCCTCTAAAACCCAGCTTTAAAATTAATCCTGGATATTTTTCAACATAATATTCTGTAATATGGCTAACAACTAATATACGATAAGTCATAATTAACTCTTACCCTTTCACAAATTTAAAACTTGTATACACTATAGGTATTAAATAAACGGAGGATCGGTGAGATAAATAGATTTATTTTTAGTTGCGTAATCCTATCATTCCTCATATTTATTGGTTGTCATGCACCAACCAATGTTAATGTTTATCAAGCTCCTAAGAGCACATATGAGAGTTATGAAGTTATTCTAGTGCCTGATTTTAGGAAAACAGATTTAGAGTGGGTCCCATATGATTCAGGGGTTGTAATCGCAGATATGGTAGCTGAGGAGTTGAGAGCAGAAAACAACGTAGAAGTTGTTAGTCGTTCTTCAACTTATGACAAAGTTGGCGACGAGAGAGTATTAGTAGTCAGGGGCGTCGTTAGCGGTTATGTCAGAGGCTGCAAGTACTGTGAATATGCATTTCGAGGAGTCCAGGACAAGGGTAAAATGTCTGTCCAGGTCTGGGTTACGCTGGTTGACGGTACAACGGGGGAAATTCTTGCTGATGTTGGTGTTGACGGCAGAGCAAAGAGCCCGGGAACCGGAAGAAGTAAGTACATGAGAGTAGTTGACGAGATAGTCAACGTTGTAGGTGTAGTGAATAGCGGTCAGTCATAGACCGTTGAATTATAATAAAATACTCTCTACCACACTTGCTGATTCGATTAATTTTAGGCTAGTTTAACCTGGATTGAAGGCTATGGAGCAGATATTACATTCTTAATATTTAAGCACATTAACTACCTTATAATTATCCATACTAGTCCTATCTTAATCTGAGCAAGCCTGGAAAGAGATTGAGGTGAGGAAGAAATGAAACTCAAGATTCTATTTTTTGTATTAGGCGCATTAGCCGGATTTGGAATCAGTTATCCAAATCATGAACTGCAAATTTCAGCAGGAATTGGAATTCTATTAGGCGCTTTAGTTACAGGTATTGTATGGGGATCGGAACATATTATTAGATCATATAGCTCAAGAGCCATTTTAGGCGGCGCTCTGGGCATGGGAGCGGCTGCTCTCTCGTATTTTGCTTTAACAGAGGTACTGAGCGCTATATCAGTGCCGGAGAAGGTTTTGCCTTATATTTCAGTGGCCTTTTTTCTCTTGCTGTTTCACTTTGGGTTAACCCTGGGAGTAGAAAAAGGGAAAGAAGCTGAAGAATCAAGCAGGAAGTATGGGTCAAAAAGCGGCGGCGTACCCAAAATACTTGATACAAGCGTAATTATTGACGGTAGAATCGCAGACGTGGCCGAAGCCGGCTTTATTACAGGTCAGTTGATTGTACCGAAATTTATCATTAAAGAGCTCCAGCATATTGCGGATTCCTCTGAACCGATTAAACGAGTAAGGGGGAGAAGAGGACTAGATGTGCTAAAGAGAATGCAAAAAGATATCCCGAATGTCTCTATAAAAATCAGCAGCCAGGACTTCCCTAATGTGAAAGAGGCCGATCTGAAGCTGGTTGAGCTTGGGGCTAAAATTCAAGGGCTTATTATTACAAATGATTTCAACTTAAACAAAGTAGCCGGTCTTCAGAATGTTAAAGTTTTAAACTTGAACCAGCTCTCAAACGCACTTAAGCCTGTTGTGCTCCCCGGGGAAACAATGAACATTCATGTTGTTAAAGAAGGAAAAGAGAACAACCAGGGCGTTGGATATCTGGAAGATGGAACAATGGTAGTTGTTGATGACGCCAAGAAACATCTTGGAAACAAGATTGATGTTTCTGTTACAAGCGTTCTGCAAACACCTACAGGAAGAATGATTTTTTCCAAAGTAAAAGACGACAAACGCGTGGCATAAAACTATAATGACCGATATTAAAGCTGCCGCTATCATTACAGCAGGTGGATTAGGAAAAAGATTTGACACACAGAGGGGAGATAATTTGCCCAAACAATTTATCTCCCTTTCCGAAAAACCCTTAATTGCCCATTCTATATTGACCTTTGAAAACTCGGACTTAGTTAAGAATATTGTGGTTGTTGTTCCGGCAAACTGGGTTGAACATACTAAGCGCGAAGTTGTTGAAAAATTTAATCTGAAAAAAGTATTTAATGTTGTATCAGGTGGAAACGAAAGACAGGAGTCGGTTCTGAGAGGGCTTAAGGCTGTCCCAGATATACCTGATGTTGTTGCGGTGCATGACGGCGTGAGGCCGTTTGTTTCACTAGAGCTTGTTGAAAAGGTTATTACTAAAGCATTTGAGTCCGGCGGCGCAATCGCGGCTATCCCGGCAACAGATACCATAAAAATGTCCACGCCTGAACACTTTATTGAGAGTACAATACCGAGAGAAAAAATATGGTTTGCTCAAACTCCTCAGGCATTTAAGTATGATATTATTAGTGAGGCCCTTGAAAAAGCCTCTAGAGAGAAATACTTGGGCACTGACGAGGCCGAGCTTGTCGAAAGGCTCGGGAAAAAGGTAAAAATTATTTTTGGCTCCAGGGAAAATCTAAAAATTACAACTCCGGAAGATATAAAACTTGCGGAGCTGATCTCAAATTCTGACAACAGGAATCGGGACTAAGATAAACCATGATCAAAATAGGATACGGTTTTGACGCTCACAGGTTTTCAGAAGGCAGGAAACTCATTATTGGTGGCGCGGAAATACCATACGAGCTGGGATTAAAAGGGCATTCTGATGCTGATGTATTGAGCCATGCAGTTTGTGATGCTCTTCTGGGCGCATTGGGAGAGGGAGATATCGGAACCTACTTTCCGGATTCAGATCCAAAATATAGTGGCATGTCCAGCCTTGTGTTTCTCAAGGAAACTTTATCTCTTCTTAACCAAAATGGATTTGAGATAGAGAATATTGATACTGTAATAGTTTGCGAAAAGCCTAAAATTGCCCCTCATATCGAAAATATCAAAAATAATCTTTCATCTGTTTTAGGAATACCATTTAAATCCCTCGGAGTTAAAGCGACTACAACTGACCAAATGGGTTTCACAGGAACAGGCGAAGGAATTGCGGCACACGCAGTTGCTCTTATAAAATCCAAATAATATCAATCCTATGTTATTACGCTTTAGGCCAGAATATATTTAAACCTTGATTAGTTACAAATCTACAGTTCTGGATTTATAAGTGTTTAAAGAATACTTTAATTAACTCCCCTTTATTATATGCTGTAGCAGGTAAATCAGCTGCCCATATCTGCACATATGAAATCTATTTACGATTCAATAGAGACGCTTATATACAATCACAAAATAATACTGATTGCGGTGAGCTTATACTGGGAATTCTCCTAAATGGATATATATCAGAAGCTTGGATAATTATTGGCGCATTAGGTCTTGTAAGGGCAGCATTATGATTACTAAAAAGAAACCTGAGTCTTCTTCTTTTCATACCTCTGGGCTTAGCATTCTCCGCTAATTCTCAGCTGATACCTGAGAATAATGTTCTTAATTTTGCAGGGAAAAAAATTGATCTTAAAGGAGTGCTATTTAAATCACCCGAAAGCCGGGAGTCGAGCACAAGGCTTTATTTGGACACCAGCCTCATAGTTAAACAGAGTAAGTATCCGGGAGAGTAAGCTTACACTCGCTTGAAAAGAACTAATCGATCTTTATGTGGACTATCTATCAAACTCCGTTTTATATGTGCCGCATATTATTATTCAAGAGACTTTTTTCAAATTTTATGGGGTCTGCATCGCCGAAAATACTGCTGACCGGCAAATAATTATGTTCCAGTCTCGGTAATAATTGAAGAATTAGCCGAAATTGGTAAACGGTATATATTCTAGAAACGGACAATTACGGAGCTATCTCAATTGGCACTAACGGAGAAGAAATAAAACTAAAATCATTTAGTGGTGAAAATGAAATGGTTTTGCATTAAACTAGTCCATTAATGAAATACATAATGCCGATAGTTGTTATAGCAGTTCTCGTTATATACTTTTTTCTGCCCGCAGGCAATGTTGAAAATGCATCCGGCGAAATTGAAATTGTTCTGAACAATCTGATCAAATCCGGCAAGAGAAAAGATCTGAACGTTGTGATGGAGTATTTTTCTCCGGATTATAAAGACAGCTCGGAAAGGAATTATGATTCTGTCAGAACTATAATAAAAAGCGCTTTTGACAGATTCGATACTATTGAGGGCAGATATACAAATTTGAGCGTATCTACAACGGAAAACAAAAAAGGTGACCCTCAAACTGTTGCAAACCTTGATATATGGATTAGAGGCGGAAAAGACGGGTCCGTCTATAAGTTAGTGGGTACAGAAGATAGTCCTGAAAACGTTAATATAGGGTTTGAGAGCTTAATGTTCGGCGGATGGAAAATCCTGAGTATTGAAGGTCTTGATTAAAAGGATTATTCGTCCCCGCCTTCCATTTTTGCGTTTATAAAATTACTCAGTATCTCTACATCAGTGTTCTTGGCTTCTTCAACGGTACCTGTGAACACAATCTTTCCGTGGTAGAGAAAAGCTATCCTGTCCGAAATTTCAAAGGCACTCTGGACATCGTGTGTGATTATTACGCCAGTAATGCCAAACTGTGCCTGCATATCTCTGATTAAGTTGTTGATTCTGGTAATGTTGGGCGGATCGAGTCCTGTAGTAGGCTCATCGTAGAGAAGTATCTTGGGATTCATGGCCATTGCTCTTGCAAGACCGACTCTTTTCTTCATCCCCCCGCTCAGATCAGAAGGCATTTTATCTTCAATATCGGGAAGGCCGACCATCTCCAGATTTTTGGCAACTATTTCGTTAATCTCGTTTTCAGAAAAATTAGCGTTTTCTCTGAGTGGGTATGCAATATTTTCCTCAACTGTAAGGGAATCAAAAAGAGCAGCCCCCTGAAAGAGCATCCCAATTTTTTTTCTTACATTCACAAGCTCGCTCTCATCCATGGATACAATATTCTCGCCCTCGATTATTACATCGCCCCTGTCAGGTTTTAAAAGACCGGTAATTTCCTTTAGCAATACACTCTTCCCCGAGCCGCTCCCACCGAGAACAGTGATGTTTTCACCGCGTTGAATCGAAAGATTTACACCTGTGTGAACTTCTTTCGTATCGAAAGCTTTGTAGACGTTATTAATACCAATTATTTCTTCGGACATTAAAAAAGGCACCCTTTAATATTAGGATTCGTGTATTAGATTCCTATCGAGTCTAATTAGAGTCGCTCAATTTGTCAAAAGTGTAATACCTGTGTTTTAATATCTAGTGTAAATATTTCAAATTTATTGACTTTTAGTCCAGATAGATGTATAAAATGTTAATCCAAAACAACTGACTGGGTCGAATTGAATCTCAAATTACAAAGGTTGTTTGCACAAAGCGAGTAGTTGATTTATGAGAAGACAGAATATCAGCGCTGAGAACGAACTTGAATTAAACATCAAATTTTTAACTCAGTTCTTAATACATCCGACAAAAATAGGAGCAGTGGCTCCATCAAATAACAAGTTATGCGATTTAATCACGGACATGGCCGATTTGCCAAACATATCAAGTGTAATTGAATTTGGATCCGGCACAGGGGTGATCACAGAAAAAATAGTAAACAAAATCTCAAGTGATACGACTTTTTTCGCGATGGAGATCAACGAAACACTGGTTGAAACTACAAAGAAACGCTGCCCTAATGCCACAGTCTACCAGGAATCCGCCAGTAACGCTAAAAAATGTCTCGAGTTGAATGGAGTATCGGGGTGCGACCGAATTATAAGCAGTCTTCCCTGGTCTACCTTCAGCGACGATCTGCAGGACGATCTGATGGAGACTATAATGGAGGTTCTAAATCCAGGAGGAAAATTTCTGACTTATGCATATGTGCCGGGCCTGGTATTTCCTTCAGCAATAAGATTCAGGAAAAAACTTAACGAAAAGTTTGATAAAGTAAGCAGAAGTAAAATAGTATGGACTAATTTCCCCCCCGCTTTTATTTATTTCGCAGAAAAAATATAATAATTGCAGACGGTTCAAGGACTAAAAATAAAACGGCTTGACTTATAGTTAAATTTATAACAAAATATATTTGTGTAGGACATTGACCTTTCTTCAAGTTACTTGGAGGAATGGAGGATGAATCATTAGTCTCTTTTTTGACTAACTCACTGTTTTTATGCAATTCACTTCTAGAATATTTATTCCAATCACCCAGATTCTTTAATTAATAATTTTATTGCTTGAATTAAGAACAATATTTATATTAATATTAATAGTGGGTCAATAAACACAGTTTACACAAAGGAGGTATTAAAATGAAAGACTTTTCTAAAAAGTTGCTTACTGTTTTATTCATGTTGACACTCACGCTGTCAGTTTCCTTAAGCAGCCGGGACGCATTTGCGGAAATGGACGGGGGCGATCTTCCAGCGCCCCAGCTTGTGACCAATGCATGGATGTTCATAGCTGCTTACAAAGCAGATCCTGAGGTTCTAAAGGCCATGTTGCCCGAGGGACTTGAACCAAACCCAGAGGGACAGGTAGTTATAAATATGTACACTGTGCCCGACGGGAACGAGACATCGGGTTTAGGATCATATACTCTGACATATCTGACTGTTGAGCTGGCCGGTCAGGATTCATATGTTATGAATTCAGACGTTACATATCCGGGTAGATACTTCATCTTCTATTTCAACAGCTCCCCTCAGATGCGAGCATTCACCGAGAAGGCCGGGATTCCGGTTAACGAAAATACCAATGTACTAACCACAACGGAAGTTAAAGACGGCAAGCTTACTGCTACTTTAACTATGGACGGAAAACCTGTAATTGTTTCAACCGCAGATGTTGGAAGTGAGCTGGGTAATTTTGGAGGCGGTCACTTAAATTACTTCGGGCTTATATCGAAAGAAACAGACGGCAAGACGGTTAACAAGGTAGTAAAGTATCCGATTCCCTGGAACGGGGGGATCGTTGATACTCAGAATGCCAAGATTGAGATTACTGCACCAAAAGGGCATCCTTTAAATAAAGTTAAGCCCATTGCTGACCCAACGTGGGCAGTCTGGACCAAGGGTAGCTTTGTTTATCCTCAGTATCAGGTCATAAACGAATACATAAAAGAAGCAGCTAAGTAATTAAAAAAAGGGCGCCAATAATCACTGGCGCCCTTTTTAATAATTTTTTAATTTCTCTCCTATACACTAATTAATCAAAATATTTAAGGATATAGGCTCGGCAATCTCTCGCTTCTGTATGAAAATGTTCCAGCAATAGCAAGATCAAAAACTTTTTGTGCGGGAGTTGTGCGTGTTACCTCTATGAGCCTGGCTGGCTGTACTCCTCCGAATGTTATTAACACATTTCCTGTTTGAGGTTGGTAATCCGCATCACCAATAAAGAAGGTATAAAGTATTTCTTCCTCAAACTGTCCGTACTCCCATAATATCTCTACTTCTTTTGTCAGTTCATTTATTTTATACTCAACAGCTCTGCTAAAATTCAAAGAGTCTGGCAGAGTTGGATCAAAAGGACTTGATCTGTTATTGCCGTTATCATAAATTATATAAGTACCCTCATCTGTTATGTCAGGGGCATGCTGGTGATATTGAAAGAAAAATTCATCATTAGTTAGCGGAGTTAGCAGATACTGTCCAAACTCTTCCTGGTCCCAGTTTTCATGCGGGCCAAGAATCCATATCAACTCACCTGTCTGGCGGCTGAATTTAATAACAGCGTCCTGGTGGCGTAGTGAAACAATTATAGAATCATCCGAGGGATCGTGTATAACCGCGTTTCCATGGCTCCAATCCTTTGTTTCTATAGGACGGCCTATCAAAGACTCGACAAAGTCGTCATAAAGGCCGAGAAGAGAGCTGTAATTAATCCGGTAAGGATCAATCATATCAAGCATCGACCACTGGTTCACAATTGTGCCGTCAGGGGCGAATTCTACAATTAGATCCCCGGCTACAATTGCCGTCTCCAAGGGTGCTGAGGGATTTGTAGTGCTTGTGGGATAATCGGGAAATTGCCGGAACTCCACGCTTAGTGCAAGGAGATTTCCGGACTGCATTTCAAAAACTTCGTGATGAAAGGCATTGGTATTCACCGGGATACTTCCTACATCACCTTCTGTTGATCCTGTAGGGTGCCATATGTTAACGGGGTTACCAAGCATATCGAGCTCGACTATTCTAAATCTTGGAAGTAATAATAATAAGTTTCCGTTGTTCATACGTCTTAAGTCTCGGTCTAAGTTTGGAGCAAAAAACTGAATCCGGTGATACCAGACAACGTCCCCTATATCATTGACTACTATTAAAAACCCGCCCGCTTCAAATAGCGTAACACCGGGCTCCATTAGTTCAGGTGTGCTAGTAACACTTATCTCAGGAAAATCATCCGGGAGGGGACCTGTGTTTACTTCAAAAACGACGGGTTCAATTAAACCAGTCCCGTCCAAATCTGATACGCGCACAGTAACTGTGTAATTTCTATTAGGTTTAAATCCAAGTACCGTAAGCGAATGATCAGTATTTAATTCTTCAAAATCTTTATTAACTTCATCGATGCCATCACTGACGACTACAGAGACTCTCGAAAGTCCCGAGGTGCCCAATTCAAGCAAACCTGCAAGTGGAGTACTCGGGTTTGGGGCCATTATGAAAACCGGAGATCTTGTAACAACATTCTGATCTTCTGTGGTTGAGCTGCCGTTACATCCCGAAATACTTAAAAAACAAACTAAAATAAATAAAGATATATTGCGTGGCAATAAGCGATTTGAAATTGAATATTTCATCCGTGCCCTATCCAAAAATTTTTTGTAAAGTGTGTTTTGTACCCCAATAACTCTATCTTGATCCTTTTATATCATATGTACTTATTGAAATCAATCACAATGGATAAATCAAAAATTGTAATTACGTTGAGACAATACCAATTTACGCTACAATTAAAATTATAGCTCAATTCTGCCGAAGTTGTGTTTATGAAAAAATTGGGGGAGGTGTGAACTATATTAGCTTAGTTCACACAGCAACTATGGCGCCAGGGCCAAAGTGCGTAGCCAGTTATAGTGAGAGCGGATGCCGTCCAGAAAGCCACCATGTGCGGAATAAGGAATACTGTACTCTCTACAGGTTTGCTCAATGATTGATGACATTACCGGATAGTTGATATGGCAAATACCGGGAAACAGATGATGCTCTACCTGATAGTTTAGCCCGCCCAGGTACCATGTAAGGAATTTATTCCCCCTGGCAAAATCAACTGTAGTCGAGAGCTGGTGAACGATCCATGTCCTGTCCATAATCCCTGCTTCTTCGTCCTGCATCGGAAATTCAGCTTCTTCAACACAGTGGGCAAGCTGGAATACTATAGACATTATAACGCCCTGCATCATAGCTATGAGCACATAGAAGCCGAGTACATAGGGTATAGGGTAATAAAGTGAGGGAAGAACAAAGGCTATAGTAAAGAAGAATAATTTACCTCCAAAGAATATTACAGCTTCAAGTCCTTTGGGACGTTCTATTTCATGACCCCCTATCTTCCCCGTAGCAAAAGTATAAAAATCATCAAACAAGTGCCATTTTATGGCCAGCAAACCATAAAGGATCCAGATATAGATGTGCTGAAACCGATGGAAAAAATACTTTTTATGGTGTGGAGTGAATCTTGCGAAAATACCGACTTCCACGTCATCGTCATGTCCGGTAATGTTGGGATAAGAATGATGCAAATGGTTATGTTTATTGCGCCATAAGTAAGAACTTCCGCCGATAAGATCAAGCCAGTGCCCCATGAGTTTATTCACGATTTTATGTTTTGAATATGCGCCGTGAATCGCGTCGTGCATTACATTAAATGCCTTTGCATTTAGCGCCAAACTTAGAGATATTGAAGCCAGTACAATTCCCCACCACGGAAGGCCCGCAAAAACTATCAAGCAATAAGATACGATAACCCAGGTTATTGAGAGAAAAGATTTAAGGTACATTCTAATATTATCTCTTCTGGACTTGGAGTTAATTTCAAAATAAGCATTAACTCTCTTTACAAGCTCTCTTTCAAATTCACTATTGCGGGCAAATTTTATAACCTGGTTTGTTTTAGGTTCAGCTCTAGAACCTGCAGTTGCTGCAGCTGTATCAGACATAGTATTTTAACAAGATATAAGTCCGGTGCTCGGATAATTGGAAGGTTTTTACTTAGGCTATATATTCACAGACATTTTAAGTATTGTAGACTAATTATTAATATTATTGCTATGAATTATTGCAAATACTTCCAGAAACAGGTGCCGGGTTTATATATTATCCCCTTTTGTGTGTGTACTAGGGCCATATAGTAAAAATTAAACTAAGAAAATAGCCCTGCGAAATTAAGCTCAATTATATCATTTCTATGGATAAGTACAATGCTGAACAATGTAAAAGTATGCAAATTGCATTGATTGAGTTAATAATTAATCCATAGCCCTAATTTGAATTGCGTCAATGCCTGCGCCAGCGATTATGTCTGATAATACAACCACTCTGTCCCCGGGTTGAAAATTTTCGCGGGATTTAAGTATTGCCATTGCATTTTGAATAGTTTTTTCCGGGTCGCTACTAAATGCGATGCGGTGTGCGAAAACGCTGCGGTTTAAGAAAAGCTGCCTTCGGGTTCTGTTGTCGTTAGTAAAAGCATATATGAGTGATTTCCGCGGTCTACAGTTGGTTAAAAACTGAGCCATTATACCACGGCGGGTTATTACTAGAATACCTCTTGCTTCAATCGATTCTGCAAGTGTAACGGCCGAGGCGGCAACATCCTGTTTAATGTCTTTTACCTGCAGGAACCTGGCAAAATTCATCCCGGGAAGCTGCTCGGAGGCCCTTGCAATTTTATCTATGTCTTCAATGCAACGAATCGGATATTTGCCCACCGCAGTCTCGCCGGAAAGCATAACGGCATCAACCTCGCTATAAACGGCGTTGGCTACATCTGTTACTTCAGCCCTGGTTGGAATCGGGTTTTCAATCATTGATTCAAGCAGATGAGTAGCTACTATTACCCTTTTGCCCTTTTGATGGCATTTGTAAACTATAGTACGCTGCACATTGGGAAGCTCCTCAAGAGGAAGCTCAATACCCAAATCTCCCCGCGCAACCATGATGGCATCTGAGACGTCTATAATTTCGTCTATATTATTAACCCCTTCCTGTTCTTCAATTTTGGAAATTATTTTTATTTTGTTCCCTTTTTCGCCCAACATCTCTCTCAATTGCTGAACGTCATTTGCTTCGCGGACGAACGAAAGGGCAATAAAATCCACTTCGTGCTCAAGACCAAACATCACATGTATTTTATCCTGCTCAGTTAATGAGGGCAGATTTACACGGATACCCGGTAAATTCACATGTCGCTGGCTGCTGAGAGTTCCACCGTCTATGACTTTACATTCCATTGTTCCCCGGTTTTTCTCAAGGATCTCTAAATTAATGAGCCCGCTGTCAACTGTAATTTTATCACCAACGTTCAGTGTATTAATCAAATCTTCGTAGTCTATGCTGAAGGAAGAAATTTCAGCATTCTCATTTCCCACGGAAACCGTAATAACATCTCCTTCTTTAAGGCGAATATTCTCTTTGAGTGTACCGGTGCGGATCTCCGGGCCTTCCAGGTCAAGAAGGACCGGGATAGAATCTTTTATCTTTTGATTAATATTTTTGATGGACCTTATTATTTTTTCGTGGCTATCGTGAGAACCGTGCGACATATTGAGACGAATGACATTCATGCCCGCTACATACATCTTCATCAACATCTCATATGATGCGGTCTTGGGTCCTATAGTACAGATTATTTTAGTTTTTCTTAGCGGATACATAAATACTTAACAATTAATTATGACGGGAATCCGTACTTTGTAAAATTTTCTTAATATATAGTTCACAATAACAAAATAATATAGCCAAAACTTACCCTACTACTGCATATAAAACATTATTTTTTGACATTAAAATAGTTAAATGCCTTAATCTGAAAATGGTATAAAAAAATTAAAATCGATACAGACAACCAATGCGGGAACAAGAAATGTACTCTCTTTAAAAAAGGACCTGAGGCAGATGCACAGTGGGAAAGCACGGGGGAGTCTCAAATTCCTAGACCAAGGGGTATGAATTCACCTACCGACGATCCAAACTCATATAAGTGTGAATGTGAGTAATTGATAACTGGCCCATTTGTGGAGATGAGGGGAATCGAACCCCCGACCTCCGCGTTGCGAACGCGGCGCTCTCCCAGACTGAGCTACATCCCCGTTAATAAATCTATGCTTGACGAAATTATCCAGCTGCTTGATCAATTTTCTAAAAATAATGCGTGAATTGGTTAAGCCCGTTTCGAGTTACAAACCTTTCATTGTCGCTCGTTTAGGGTGTTCTTTCCGCCAGCGGAGTTTGTTAAGAGCATTCACATAGGCTTTTACGCTTGCGACTACTATATCGGTGTTGGAGCCTTGTCCTTGGGTTATAACTCCGTCTTCTTCGACTCTGACAGTAACCTCTCCCTGAGCGTCTATGCCCTCGGTGATTGCAGCTACATTATATGTTCCAAGCTTAGGATTTAGCCCAGTAGCTTTAGAAACCGCCTGATAGGCAGCATCAACTGGGCCGTCACCGGACTCGGACACCGTAACCTCATCACCGTCGATAAGGAGTTTTATCGTTGCAACCGGGCGCATATCTGATCCGCCTGAGTAGTTTGCGGAAATAACTTTGTAGAAATCTGAAGACCGAACGAACTCTTCACTGATAAGTGCTTCGATATCTTCATCGAATACATATTTCTTTTTATCAGCAAGGTCTTTAAATTTAACGAAAGCATCCATGAAAGTATCATCATCTAAGAAATAACCGTATTCCTCAAGACGGTCTCTAAAAGCGTGACGGCCTGAGTGCTTTCCAAGCACGATTTTATTAGAAGGTATGCCGACTTCTTCAGGACTCATGATCTCGTATGTTATGCGTTCCTTAAGCACACCGTCCTGATGAATCCCGGCTTCATGGGCAAAAGCGTTTGCGCCCACAATAGCCTTGTTAGGCTGTACATTTATGCCGGTAATTTGAGAAACAAGCCTGCTTGCCGGGTATATCTGCTCTGTCTTTATATTTGTAACAAACGGGTTATGGTCGTTTCTGACTTTTAGGCCCATAACAATCTCTTCAAGAGAAGCATTGCCCGCTCTTTCGCCAAGACCGTTGATTGTACACTCTACCTGCCTTGCTCCTGCCTGAACCGCAGCGGTTGAGTTGGCAACTGCAAGCCCAAGGTCATTGTGACAGTGAACGCTTAACGTTAGATCGTCGAGACCGTCTACTCTTTCGAGGAGCGTTCTGATAATGTGCGCGAATTCTTCGGGAACTGTGTAGCCCACTGTGTCGGGAATGTTGATCGTTGTCGCACCCGACCTGACCGCAAGATCAACTGCCCTTACAAGATAATCAAGATCGGTTCTGGTGGCGTCCTCACATGAGAATTCTACGTTAGATGTGTAGTTTCTCGCGTGTTTAACCGCGCCGCTTATGATTTCCAGAACTTCATCCTGAGATTTTCTGAGTTTGTGTTGTAAATGTATCTCAGAGGTTGCAATGAAGGTGTGAATCCTTGGAGCTTCAGCCCCTTTTACAGCTTCCCAGCCTCTGTCTATGTCGCGGTAGTTGGCCCTGCAGAGTCCGGCTATCTCACAATTCCGGATAGTGTCCGCGATGATTTTTACCGACTGGAAATCACCTTCTGAAGAAATCGGAAAACCGGCTTCGATAATATCGACACCCAACTTTTCGAGCTGGTGCGCTACACGTAGCTTTTCTTCAGCGGTCATCCCGCAACCGGGAGCCTGTTCACCGTCTCTTAAAGTCGTATCAAAAATCTTAACCGTATTACTACTTCCCATTTCACTAACCTCCTTAGATTTAAACAAATATTGTATGTCTGGACTAAAGTGTTGTCAATTATATATAGGTATGAATCGAAGCGGGTGTAAGCTTCACAAACCGGTGGGTAAGTCGATAAAAAGAACCCGGACTTTTAGCTTTTTCTCAAGAACTCTTGAGAGCGCCTTAAGTCCGATTGTTTCAGTAGTGTGATGTCCTGCAAATATTACATTCATTTCAGAATCCTTCGCTGTGTAGTATATCTCAGCAGTGTCGCCAGTGATATATACATCAGCATTTTGCGCAAGAGCCTCGTAAAACCCTCCATAACTACCCCCGCCACTGCACACGGCTATAGATTTAACCTTATCTTTGCCAAACGGCAATATTATACACTCCGTTTCAAGACTAGCAACTAGTTTCCGCTCTATGTCTTTTAATGATATTGCTTTTTTCCTCTCACCGATCCAGCCTATGTTCTTTCCCTTGTGGATTAAAAACTCCTTTTTTA
>CBDUCG010000021.1:0-20346 GCA_965365595.1 uncultured bacterium | reverse complement strand
ATTACGAAAGACGGCAATAACGATTTCAACCTCACTCTCAATCTGGATGATATCAAGACGACGGAAATTTTCACATTGATTGAAGCTGCAAGCAACACGGAAGCTTCAAGTCTGCCAATAGACACTCAACTCGGAGCTGTGCTTAATGCGGAAATTAATGCAACAGGAAACTGGGAAGAGTTTTCAGACCTCGGTGTTAAAGCTGATATTAAAAAATTTGAAATTCAGGGTGAGCAGGTGGGAGATTTACAACTAAGCGGTACAGCGGATTATAGCGCTCAAGGTGCCGGAGTAGATATAGAGCTTAATCTGGATAAAGTGAACTTAGGCTCTATCCTCGCTGATTCGAACTACTCAAGCGAAATAACATCAAAGTTTGACATACAGGGTCAAATCCCGCTACAAGGAAATATGCTTGAGAACCTTTCGGCAAATGTTGAAGGAAATTTTGAGCGTTCTTCAATTTTTGGAATCAATCTTACCGACGGCTCAGTTGATGTTTCCTACAAGAATCAGATTCTGGACATACAATCTCTGGAACTCAACGCGGAAAAGAACAATCTGATAGTCTCGGGCAGGAGTCCGGAGCCATTAGGGGCGGATTTCACATACGAGGTTGAAATTGAGAATTTAAGCTTCATTTCAGGAATTTCCCACGATCTGGCTCTTTCGGGGAATTTAGAGGCAAGTGGTGATGTTAAAGGAAGCCTCAGAAATCCCACTATTACAATCGACGGGGAAGTCGAGAACTTTGATCTTGATGAGAATTACACTGCGAAATCCGTAAAATTAGAAGGCTCGGGTACGGTAAGCACAGAAGACCCGAATTTGAACCTGACTCTTGATGCTGAGACTATCAAAATCAATAAGAAAGAGATTCAAGAGGTTAAGCTTGAAGTAAGCAGTGAAGGTACAACAATAAACGCCGATCTAAACATTGTTGAGGACGATCAATTTAAATACGAAGTAGTCGCATCTCTTTTGGACGTAAGCTCTACACAAAAAGATATTCAGATTAGTCAACTTAAACTGCAGCTGGAAGATACAATACTCGATAACAAAGAAAACATACTGCTGACTATTGCTTCCGGAGACTTTGTGCTTAAAAATTTCAATCTCTATTATAATGACACTTCAGTCCTTGCGGATGCAAACATTTCCGGTAACGGCAATATAGACGGCACTGTAAAATTAAACAACCTGAGTCTGGATGATATAACCAAAGCGCTTGAATTTCAGACACCAGTAAACGGCACTATTAAAGCATCATTAGATATTCAAGGTTCAAAAGCAAACCCGTCTATCAACGCCAATATAAGTGCCCAGAATCTGGAATATAAAGATTTTAAGAACGACGACATACTGTTTAGTCTGAATTATCTCAATCAGAATCTCGGTCTGAATTTTGTCATTTCCAACGAGTCAAAGGAAATTTTGACAGCCAAGGGAACCTCAAACATCAACCTGAATCTAAACGATACCGGCAAGAGCTTGGAGGATGCCGACATTAATATGAACATCAAATCAAACGGCCTTGATCTTAGCATGCTATCAGGCCTCATAGATGATATAGTAAAATCTGACGGTACCATGACAATAGATTTAACGGCATCTGGGAAGTTACTCAATCCGACATTGAACGGACAAATAGACCTTATAGACGGCTTGATACAAACCAAAACTATCAGAAATGAAATAGGCATACCAAAAGCGCTTATAGTAATGACAGGTCAGAAAGCGAATTTGCAAACTCTGGAGCTTACCACCAGTAATGGCAGCGCTTCTTTTGAAGGAGAGCTATATATACCGACCCTTTCTTATACTTTGACCGGCAATCTGGACAATCTTCTGATCAAACCCGAGAGAATTTCAGCCGCATTAACTGGAGATTTAAAAGTGAAAGGGGAAGGAGAGAAAGTAGATCTATCAGGCAAGATTACTGTTGAAAAAGCAAGGATCACAATCCCCGACAAAGAACCAAAAGACCTGCCTGAGATTCAGTATGTAGATGTTGAGCCGGATGAATTTGAAGTTGATAGCGGGGATGAGCAGAGTTATTTTGATAAAAATATAGCCCTTAACCTTCAAGTGCTTATGAAGAGGAACAACTGGGTCAGGGGTCAGGGAGCCAACGTTGAATTGCGGGGAGATTTAGCTTTAAGAAAAGATTTTACCGAGCCGATCAGGATTATAGGTAATATAGGAGTAATAAGAGGAACATACGAAAATTTTGGTAAAGTATTCAGAATCCAGGAAGGGGGAACAGTCAGCTTTTCCGGCAGAGAAGAGATTGACCCGTTTCTGGATATAAGAGCTCTTTACAGAGTTTCGGATATAAATGTATATATCGATATTGGTGGTCAGGTATCCGAACCCAAGCTTACACTCTCGAGTGATCCCGCAATGTCTGAAACCGATATAGTGTCGTATCTTGTCTTCGGGGCATCATCAACAGATATTGGCTCTGGTGAAAGATCAGCGATAGGAGGAGTAGCATCAGGGTTAGCCGGAGGAATAGCGGCAGCGCAGCTCGAAAGACTTATGGGTAATGCTGTATCACTGGACGTAGTTAGCATATCGGGTTCTAATGTTGAAGTCGGAAAATACCTTACAGAGGATCTTTACGTAGCCTATGAAAGAGGCACCACAGATTCAATAATAGACTCAAATAACATTACCTATAATAAAGTTCTCGTTGAGTATCATATATTTAATAACGTAACTCTTGACGCTGAAGTTGGCGGGGAAAACCCCGGGGCCGACCTTTTCTATAATTTCAATTTTTAATTCTTATTGCTTTTATTGCAGCACCTTATTGGAAAATCCTTCATCCCTCGGAGCTGGAACAGGGGAAGCGTGGTGTAAAACCATTAGCCATTTTGATCCATCGTATTTATAGATGTTTGTTGATTGAGCAAATCCATGCTGGACTTCATCCGCTATTTGATAACTTATCTTTTCAATACAGATCACCCAGGCTGAATTTCCTGAAACCTGAGTTTCGACGTCCTGAAGCTCAATATCAAGCCTGCTGCCGTTAGAAAAAATATTTTTCCAGCTCTGCCCTACGGCTTCCCAGCCATGAAGCATAGGCCAGCCTGGATGGACACATTTTACGGTTGCGTCTTTGACCCAGATTTCATTTATCCGCTCTATGTTTGCGTCTTTAACAGCTGTGTAAAATTTTTTGTTTGTTTTTTCTACTTCTTGAATTTTTTTTGTCATAGTCATCTGATGCAAATACTAATTTAAGGAGATAGTTTAACAAAGGTTTTGCGTAACCGCCAGCACATTTCAATTGGGCCTAAGAGGAACCAAGTATACTGTCTATCTCCTCGTTAACTATATCATCCTTTTCAATTTTTCTATGATTAGATAATATGCCTTTCGACACATCACTGTCCAGTTTCGATAATGCCCATGCAGCGTGCGCCCTGACGAGAGGCTCCTCATCTTGAAGGCAAATTTTGGCATGATCAATAAAATTTTTATTACCCGAGTTCCCGATAGCTACCATTATATTTCTGAGCAACCCCTTTCTCTTGGTCCGTTTGACCGGACTACCTTTAAAAACTTTCCGGAATTCTTCTTGTGTTAATCCGGCGAGATAGGATAAATCCGGATTCACCAAGTTTTCCCTCGGCTCAAATTCGGGTTTGTCGGTCATAGGCGCGCGCCTGTTCCATGGGCATATGTCCTGGCAAATGTCACAGCCATAGATGTTGTTATGGACACCCTCTCTTAAGCCGGTTGGAATCTTATCTTTAAGCTCAATTGTGAGATAGGAGATACAAAGTCTGGAATCAAGAACATAGGGCTCGACAATAGCTTCTGTCGGACATTCGTCAATGCATTTTGTACAAGTGCCGCACCTGTCGGGAACCGGATTATCATATTCAAGCTCGATGTCGGTTAAGATCTCACCCAGAAATATCCATGACCCAATTTCCTGATTGATAAGACACGTATTTTTTCCTACCCAGCCAATTCCTCCGTATTTCCCGTATGCTTTTTCCAAGACCGGTCCCGTATCTACATACAATTTAGTATTAATTTCACCGCTAAATTCAGAATTCATATATTCGATCAAGATTTGAAGCTTGCTTTTCAGAATATCATGGTAGTCGTCTCCCCAGGCATATCGGGAAATCCAGCCTTTGTTTTTATCGGTGCATTCAGTTGAATAAGAATAGCCGGTGTTGTAATTCATGGCGCACGAGATAACAGATTTTGCGCCGGGGAGCACATTTTGTATATCTTCCCTTCTTTCGGGATTTCTCTCCAGATATTTCATCTCTCCGGAGAACCCCTTATTTAACCATTCTTTATAAAACTGACTTTCCGGAAATGAATTTACGGGGGAAATACCTACAAGATCAAAACCCAGATCAAGAGCTTTCCTCTTAATAGAATTGGTGAAACTGACAATATTCATTAAGGCTATTTTATCATACATATT
Source organism: uncultured bacterium (assembly GCA_965365595.1). GTDB lineage: Bacteria > Desulfobacterota_D > UBA1144 > Nemesobacterales > UBA2774 > CR02bin9. Next base: position 15,887 of record CBDUCG010000021.1, on the reverse strand, counting down.
TTAGAGGGTGTATATTCAGGGGTTGTTACTCAGACCAGCCGTCGGGATATCTCTTTGCTTTTAGTATTAACTCTGCGATCTCTTTTACGGCGTTGGCGCCGTTGAAGTAAGTGGGATAATAGGAAACTACTTTCACATCAAGGGGAGCGTCGGGAGTTACAGCTGAAAATACGGTTTTTTTCATTATCTGAAGATCATCGCCGTCCCTGCAAATTAGAGCTATTTCATTGTCCATCAATGATAATTCGGCCTTCATTTTGGCATAAAATTCTTCTCTATCCGATACCGCCTCATGAAGCTCTATGCCAAGGTTTTCCGCAACTGAACATATATCCTGGGATATTATTCCTGAGAAAGCAATGCATTCCACGCCTCGGTCCCTGAGGTGATCTATACAATTTCCATTAAGCCCGGATTTATTCGGAGACATGGCGCCGTTTGTTGCAAATCCGTCAGCGTTAACTAACAAGAGCCTTATCGGGCTTAATTCTTTAACTAGGTCCGTTCTGAGTTTCTGAAACATTATTAAATAGCCTCTGGAGAACGCCTAGCAGTTTAAGTGCAAATTAATGTTAATTCAAGTAGGTAGTTTATAGTTAGACCGGCGTTAATATTAACGTGTTATGTATATACACAACTTTAAACCCATACAATGATATGTATAATGTAGTACTTTATGCCCAAACTTAAATTAACCAAGACATGGCAATCCTTTCCTGTAGTCAATCTAACTATCATTGCTCTAAATATCATTATCTTCATTCATGAAGAGTCACTTGGGGAATCTGTTGCAGTATATATAAACACCTACGGTTTGATACCGGCAAGGGTTTTTACATTGTCAGGAGATATTGGACTCAGTGAGCGGGTTTTGCCATTGATATCATCCATGTTTATACATGGGGACTGGGTTCACATTATAGGAAACATGATCTTCCTGTACATTTTCGGAAGCAATGTTGAAGCAAAGATGGGGCATCTGAAGTATCTGCTCTTTTATGTTTCGTGCGGTATAGCTGCAGCTCTATTTCATGTTTTGACCAACCTCGGATCTGTCATACCTATGTTGGGAGCGAGCGGTGCGATTTCAGGAGTCCTTGGGGCATACATAACATACTTCCCGATATCCCAATTTCGAAACCCTGTTCCTATACTATTTTTAAAAAATATCCGCTATATACCTGCAGCGGCAATTATTTTTCTATGGTTGGTAATTCAATTCTTAAACGGTGTTGAAACGATAGATAAATCAGTAAATACGGGAGGAGTCGCGTACTGGGCTCACATAGGCGGGTTTGTGTCAGGATTGATTTTGGCACGATTCTTTCATGACGATAGAGATAAGGATGGGTATGATATCAGGGATAAAGACAGAAGATACTATCACTAATAAATTTATTAGGAAACAGGGAGTTAATTAACATGGTTCAGCCAAAGACGAAGAAAGCACAAAAACTGGCGATATTGGTAGGAGGGGGTCCTGCACCGGGTATCAACGGAGTTATAAGCGCGGCTACTATTGAAGCTATCAACCAGGGTATAGAGGTAATCGGAATTAGAGACGGATTTAGATGGTTGTCTCAAGGTGACTCTGACCATGTAGAAAAACTGACTATCGGCATGACTTCCAGGATTCACAACACGGGCGGGTCGAGAATCGGGATATCCAGAGTAAGCCCCTTGGCCACTCCCGACGGCTTAAAAAATACAATCAAGTGCTTAAAAAAACTGCAAATCAAATATCTATTAACAATCGGCGGGGACGGAACACTCTATCTCTCAACAAGGCTGCACAAAGAGCTGAAAGGGAGTATACAAATAGCTCACGTCCCTAAAACAATTGACAACAACATGCCGATTCCGGGCTATATTCCAACATTCGGATTTGAAACAGCCCGCCATATAGGAACAGAACTCGTTCATCACCTCATGGAGGACGCTAAAACTACAAGAAGGTGGTACTTTGTCGTTACAATGGGAAGAAAAACAGGCCATCTCGCCCTTGGGATTGGTAAAGCGGCCGGGGCAACACTGACAATTATCCCTGAGGAATTCAAGCAAAAGAAATTATCACTTAAAGATATAACAAAAATACTTGAAGGGGCTGTTATAAAAAGAAAACTTAGCGGAAGGGAAGACGGTGTGGCAATTTTGGCTGAGGGGTTGACTGATAGACTTGACGAAAAAGAACTGGAAAACCTGACCGACTTAACAAAGGATGATCATGGCAGGATAAGGCTTTCGGAAGTTGACCTGGGCCAGGTGTTAAAACAGTACACCTTAAACGCTTTAGAGGAAAAAGGGGTAATATCAAGAATTGTTGACACCACCATTGGCTACGAACTGCGTTCAGCTCCTCCTATACCTTTTGACGCAAGTTACGCAAGAAACCTCGGCTACAGCTCAGTCAAATTTCTGCTATTAGGAGGTTCAGGAGCCCTTATAACTATTCAAAAAAATAAAAAGGTTCCTATCCCTTTTGAAAAAGTGGTACATGCTAAAACAGGTAATATCAATGTCCGCTATGTAGATATAAATACTGAATCTTATGAAGTCGGGCAAAGGTATATGATCAAGCTTACGCAAGATGACCTGGAAGACAAAAAAGAGCTCAAAAAGCTTTCTGGCTTGACAAATATGAAACCAGCCGAGTTCAAGTCCTATTTTAGTGCTAAATGATACAAACTTTACATTTTTTAAGGTAAATTCTTAATTTTGGGCTCAAATTAATTGACTTTTATGTCATTTTATGATAAATAAAAAGTCAATGTTTTATAGGTATTTTCTAACAACGGCCACTCTCTTGCTGCTATTCACAATTGGATGCGGCAATAAAAACCATTCGCCAAATTCATCCCAATCTTCAATACTGGGGTTACATGTGAATAACCCTGATATCCAGATGGTAGATGATAGCGGTTACTACGGAAGAAATTATAGAAATCGACAAAATATAAAACCCAGCTTCTTTTTCTTAAATCCGCATATACAGGCCTGGCAAACTTACTATCACTTTGAAAACATTTTTGCAGAATTGCCTGATGTCGCTCCGGATGATGTAAATGAGATACCGGTTGTCCTAAATGCAAGAGTTATGCATTACATGAATTATTTTCAGAACCGGGGCCGTAAATCATTCAGCATATGGCTAGCAAGATCAGGGAAATTCATTCCGAACATGAAGGTGATATTACAGCAGCGTGGTATGCCGACCGACTTGGTCTACCTGGCAATGATTGAGAGCGGGTTTAATGTTAAAGCCAGGTCTCATGCATCTGCGGTCGGGCCTTGGCAGTTCATAAAACCAACAGCAAAACGTTACGGCTTGAGAGTTGATTCCTGGGTGGATGAAAGAATGGACCCCAAGAAATCTACCGAAGCAGCAGCAAATTATCTGGGAGATTTATATGCAATGTTTCAGAACTGGGAGCTTGCGGCGGCAGGTTACAATTGCGGTGAGGACCGTGTTCAGAACGCCATAGATAAATATCAGATATATGATTTCTGGCAAATTTCCGAGTTCACACTTCCAAGAGAAACAAAAAATTATGTCCCGAAATTAATGGCAGCTCTAATTATAGCTAAAGACCCGGCCAAATACGGCTTTGTCGGTATCAGCTACCACGAGCCTGTGCCGTATGAAACCGTAAGAGTAGCACCGCAAAAGAAGTTGAGCGATATAGCCCGGGTAATAGGCGTGAGCCCTACAAAATTAAAAGAACTGAATCCGGCATTGATACACGACGCCACACCTCCGGGAAACCCCTATCCTATTCATGTTCCGGTAGGCTATGCTTCAATCGCCAACCAAAAGAGCCGGCAAATTGCATCACTGGGAAATGTTAATCCCAACATTGCAAAGAGTAGCGGAACATACAAATACAAAGTACGACGCGGTGATTCACTCGGAAAAATTGCCCGTAAGTACGGAACAAGTGTTTCTAAAATTAAAAGAGCCAACGGCCTTAAGAGTAATACAATCAGAGTTGGACAAAGACTGAAAATACCGGGCAAATATTCCACAACTACATACGCTTCATCTAAAAATTCAACCCACACAGCCAAGTACAGAGTTAAGTCCGGCGACACGATTGGAGCTATAGCCGCAAGGCACAGAGTGAGCGCTTCTGACATCAGAAGCGCAAATGGGATTAAAGGTTCATTAATAAAAACCGGACAAACTTTGACTATTCCGGGAGCATCCGGGAGATATTACGGCGATGATACAAGCCCTCAGAAAACAGCAAATATTACAAAATACAAAGTCAAATCGGGCGATACTTTAGGAGGCATCGCAGCCAGACATAGAGTAAGCATAACAACCATAAGAAGAGCAAACGGAATAAAGGGTTCTAACATAAGAGCGGGTCAGACTTTGAAAATTCCTCAGATCACGAGCACAGCCTATGCGAGTAGTTCAACAAGTACCCAAAGCAGTTCTACAAACACTTCGACATCTTCCAAATACAGGGTAAGACCGGGCGATACCCTTGGCGGCATTGCCGAGAAACATGGTGTGAGATTAAGCTTGCTTAAAGCAACCAATAACATTAAAGGCTCAACCATCATGAAGGGGCAAATACTCACCATACCCAGCTCAAACGGGTCATATTCATCTTCAAACAGCTCATCAAGCAAGTATAAAGTAAGGTCAGGAGATACTCTCGGAAGCATTGCTCAGAGACACGGGGTCAGAATTGCTTCCATTAAAAATGCAAACAATATCAAAGGATCAACCATCCGAGTCGGGCAGACACTCACTATCCCAGGATCTAATGGATCATATTCAAGTGCAAGCAGTTCATCGAGCAACCACAAGCCGTCAAAATATAAAGTCAGATCCGGAGACACTTTGGGCGGCATAGCTCAAAAACACGGGATAAAACTGGCTTCACTCAAGAGCGCAAATAGAATATCCGGTTCTTCAATCAGAGTTGGTCAGACTTTGGTAATACCTAACGGCAACTATAGCTCTGCCAAGGCTGCAGGCCCGGTAAGTTATAAAGTAAGATCGGGCGACACTCTGTGGGAGATAGCAAATAAACACAATGTAACGGTCGCCAACATAAAGAAATGGAACAACTTGCAGTCAAACAGCCTTTCCCCCGGAAAGAGGCTCACCATTTACAAATAACTTGAGCTTTACCGTACTCTCTATAAAATCCTTTCTTATACATGGAAAAAAGCTATCACCATCTAAAGCAAGCCTATATCGAAAAAAAGCCTGCAATCAGCAAACGCCTGAGTGATTTCAGAAAAATTCTGGAAGAAGCTGATGACAATCAGCTGTTTGAAGAGCTTGCGTTCTGCATATGCACTGCCGGTGCAAGCGCAAAGATGGGCATCAAATCCGTTGATGCGATGAAGAATATTCTTCCGAATGGGGGGTTGAATACACTCAGGAAACGACTTGACGGCGTCCACAGGTTTCCCAACACCAGACCCGCTTATATAGTGCATACAAGAAAATATTTGAAGAAAGAGCATGGATTTAAAATTAGAGAGTTGCTTTTGTCATTCGATGATCCGATAGACAGAAGGGATTTTTTGGCAAAGAATAAAAACATCAAGGGAATCGGATATAAGGAAGCCAGTCACTTTCTGCGAAACATAGGATTTTCAGGGTATGGGATTTTAGATAAGCACATTTTAAATACTCTCTATGAGTTTAAAGTGATCAATAACCCGAAGCCTCCTTCAACAAGAGATAAATACTTATATACTGAAGAGAAGCTGAAGGGTCTCGCTGAAATATTAGAAATCCATATGGACGAGCTAGACTTACTGCTCTGGAGTGAAAAAACAGGGGAAATTCTTAAATAGAATCCAACTCTAAACTAACCGCCGGTTCTAAACCCTGGATAAAGCATCATTCCCCCATCCACGTAAAGCACATCCCCTGTGATGTAGTCCGATTCATCTGAAGCAAGCCAGACAGAGGCTTTTGCAATATCCGCTCAAATAAAATGTTCGTCAACTTGCTCAAACTTAAACTTATAAACATAACAATTGTCACATCCGGTAATATTAAGCTGCCGCTTTAGATTTGCGCTCTCTTAATTTCTCAATAAGCACATAAAACACCGGGACAACAATTAAGCTCAGCATCGTGGAAACTATCATTCCTCCAAACACGGCCGTGCCAAGTGAGTGCCTGCTTTGAGCCCCGGCACCTGATGCTATTACAAGAGGAAATACTCCTAGTATAAAAGCAAAAGCAGTCATCAGGATTGGCCTTAATCTTATCATTGCCGCCTGCATTGCAGAATCTAGTACTGAGAGCCCTTCCTCTCTTCTCTGCTTGGCAAACTCTACTATTAAAATTGCGTTTTTGCTCGCGAGTCCTATGAGCATTACAAGCCCTATCTGACAATATACGTCATCCGAGAGCCCCCTTATATACTGAGCCAGCATTGCTCCCATTAGAGCAAGAGGCACCGCAAGCATAACCATAAACGGCATGGCCCAGCTCTCATAAAGAGCCGCCAGAAATAAAAAAACGAAAACGATAGACATAGCGAAAATAAGCGGCGCAAGATTGCCCGCTTTTATCTCCTGATACGACGTGCCCGACCATTCATATCCCATACCTTCGGGAAGGATTTCCGCTGCCAACTCCTCCATTGCCTGAATTGCCTGCCCTGAGCTGTAGCCTGGCTTCGAATCTCCATCTATCTCAGTTGAGCGGTAAAGGTTATAATGTGTAATCGTCTCAGGCCCCACTACTTCTTTCACATTTATAAGTGTGCTGAGAGGGACCATATCGCCCGTTTGAGTGCGCACGTATAGTCTGGATATATCCTCTACAGTTGTACGGTAACTGTCCTCAGCCTGCATAAACACTCTGTATACGCGACCGAACTTGTTAAAATCATTGACATACAGAGCGCCCAAATAGGCCTGAAGCGTATCAAATATATCTGAGATTGCTATCCCCTGAATCTTGGCTTTGGTCCTGTCCAGCTCGACGTAGATCCCGGGGACATTAGCTGTAAATGAGCTAAAAAGTCCTGTAAGCTCAGGTCTCTCATTTCCTTTCTCAATCATTTCATTTGTTATTTTAGCCAGTGTTTGAATGCCAAGACTACTTCTGTCTTGAAGCTCAAACTGAAATCCACCTGTAGAGCTTAAGCCCTGAATTGGAGGGGCGTTAAAGGGAACTACAACTGCGCCCTGAATGCCCGCAAACTCTTTTCTGACTTTATCTATAATACCGAAGACGCTCAAGGCATAGGACTTTCTCTTATCCCATGGTGCGAGAACTGCAAACATAGCCCCCGTGTTGGAATCAGAAGCTGACGTCAAAAAATTAAGCCCTGCAATAGAAACTACATGATCAACACCGGGGGTACTCATTAGAATGTCATATACTTCCTTCATTGTCTCCTCAGTCCGCTGCAGAGACGAGCCCTCCGGACCCTGAACGTTTACAATGAAATAGCCTTGGTCCTCCTCCGGCACAAAACCTGTGGGAACTAGGGTAAACAAAAAGTAGGTGCATACCATAAGCACTACAAAAACACCCACGACATTCTTCCATCTGGCTATCAATGCACTCAGCCAGCCGTTGTATCCATCTTTAAACCAGTCAAAACCCTGGTCGAACTTTTTAAAGAACCAGAATTTTTTTCCGGAATCCTTTCTCAAAAACAGCGCACAAAGCGCGGGGCTCAGCGTCAAAGCATTTAAGGCCGATATAGCTACCGAACAGGCGATGGTGAGCGCAAACTGTCTGTAGAGCTGACCTGTGATACCAGGCATAAAGGACACCGGAACAAATACCGCCATCAGGACAAGAGATGTGGCAACAATCGGACCCGTCACCTCTTTCATCGCGGCGCTTGTGGCTTCTTTTGAGGAAACGCCTTTTTCTTCAATCAGACGAGACACGTTTTCCACAACAACAATCGCGTCGTCTACAACCAGTCCTATTGCCAAAACCAGTCCGAACAGCGTGAGAGTGTTGATTGAAAAACCCAAAGCGTTTATAAGCGCGAATGTGCCGATAAGAGAAACAGGGATTGTAATTGCTGGAATAAGCGTAGCTCTGAAATTCTGAAGGAAGATAAATACTACTATAAATACCAGTATGAACGCTTCAAAGAGCGTTATCACAACCTCTTTAATTGATGCTGTAACAAATTTGGTAGTGTCATATATGATTGCGTAATCAACACCGGAGGGAAAACTTTTCTTCAGTTCTTCCATGTTGGTTCTTATTTCCTTTGCCAAATCAAGCGCATTTGCGCCTGGAAGCTGGTAAGTTCCAATGCCGACTGTTTCCCCGCCGTCGAGTGTCGCTTTCTGAGTATAATTCTCCGCCCCGAGATCTACCCTAGCAACGTCTTTTACCCTTACAACCGAGCCATCGGGATTAGCCCGGATTATAATTTCCTCAAATTCTTCTACGGTTTCCAATCTTCCGAGAGTGGTGATTACATATTGAAAATTCTGGCCTTCGGGAACCGGCGGCTGTCCTATCGAACCTGCGGCTACCTGGACATTCTGTTCTTCTATGGCATTAGCGACGTCAGTGGTGGTCATGTCAAGGCTTGCAAGCTTATCAGGGTCTAGCCATATGCGCATTGAGTATTCCCTTTCGCCCCAGATCGTGAGGTTGCCTACACCGGGAATACGTTTTAGAACATCTGAAATGTGTATATCAATGTAGTTACTTAGAAATAGATCATCCCTGCTTCCGTCAGGGGAAATCAGGTTTACAGCCAATATCAAGCTTGTTGACTGCTTATTTACTGAGATACCATATTTACTTACTTCCTCAGGTACACGGGGAGTCGCCAGCTGGACACGGTTTTGCGTATCCACGGCAGCTATGTCCAGATCGTATCCTATTTCAAAAGTCACATTTATAGACATTGTGCCGTCGTTTGAGCTGTCCGAAGACATATAGCTCATGCCCTCTACACCGTTGATCTGCTCTTCAATAGGAGTTGTTACAGTTTCTTCCACTACCTCTGAGCTTGCTCCTGTATATGTGGCTGAAACATTTACAGTTGGCGGACTTATTTCGGGGAACTGCGCAACAGGCAGAATAGGTATGGATATACTGCCAATCAAAGTTATAAGAATTGCAAGAACTGTAGCCAATACCGGGCGGTTAATAAAAAAATCAACCAATCTGTAATTCTCCTTTAATCGCTAAAAGATCTTATTTGCTTTTCGTGCCTGTCGGCTTGGGTGAGGCATCAGCCTTTTTCTTCGCCTCAGCTTCTGCTTGAGCCTGTGTCTCGGTTTTCACAGTCATTCCAGGCTTAAGCTTTTGAAGCCCGTTTACAACCACTTTTTCGCCAGCTGAGAGCCCTTTCTCTATAATTCTCATTTTCTTGTAACTAGAGCCTGCCGTCACATCTCTAAACTCCACTTTATTATCTTTACCAACAACAAAGACATAAAGATTACCCTGCTGATCTCCGACAGCCTTGGAAGGTATAACAATCGTGTCAGGCTGCTCTTTCAAAAGTAGCTCTACCTTAACAAACTGTCCGGGCAGAATCGTTTTTGAGCTGTTACCGATTGTGCCTCTCAATGTAATGGTCCCAGTGGTCACTTCCACTTGGTTATCTACAAAATCAATTGTACCGTCTTCTGGATGCTTGCTTTCATCGGGGAGAATCATGCTGAATGTTAAAGGCTTGCTATTTTGCTGCTTTAAGACCTCCGGGATATCCCTCTCTGCCACATTGAAGTAAACATAAATCGGGTCCAGTTGTACAATCGTCGCAAGTAAAGTCGACTCGCCTGACCCAACCAGATTTCCGACATCAACCATACGCCTTCCTATCCTGCCGTCAAAAGGCGCGTACATAGTGCAGTAACTAAGGTTAAGCTCGGCCTGAACAACATTGGCACGGCTTGCCTCTACCATTGCCTGGGCTTCTTTTGCCTGGGTTACGTAATCATCATATGAGTCTCTGGTAATATAGTCTTTTTCTACAAGTGGTTTATAACGGACAACTTGTTCCTTTGCATATTGTAAAGCAGCTAAATCCTCGGCCAGCTTAGCTTTCGCTGCTTCAAGAGCGGCCTTAAATGGTCTGGGATCAATAACAAAAAGCAAATCCCCCTTTTCTACATCCGCTCCGTCTTTAAAAGCTCTTTTCACTAAAAATCCTTCAACCCTTGCGTTAATGTCTACCGATTCAATAGACTGAAGGGTGCCTACGTATTCCAGATAAAGGGGCACAGTTTCAGATTTAGCCTCTGCCACTGTAACAGTCATTTCAGGCGTCTTTGCATCTTTGTCACTTTTGCCGCAACTGATCAGATTGGAAGTGAATATAGCTATTAATACCAGAATAAGAACATTACGTTTGTAAGAGATATCAGTTTTCAATGTCTTCATTTACTACCTCCTCTACAACACCGCCCTCAGAATCAATAACCACTTTCTCCTCAATTACAATCTCTTCACTAGAAGGAATTTCGGTACCTATGGCATTTATCAAATTAGCGTAGGATGTAAATATGTCTGTTGTTGTTTGCACCTGCTCGGCCCTGGCCTCTGCCAGAGTGGTTTGGGCATTTAATAATTCCACTATGTCCCCTACCCCGTTTTGGTAGCGTTCCAGAGAAGCATTGTATGACTCAATTGAGCTCTCAAGAAGAACATTTGCCGCTTCAAGCGATTGCACTGCAGTTCTGAAATTGTAGTATGCCGCCCATACCTGATCGATTACTATCTGCTCCTGAAGCTTTAGCGCAGCTTTCGCGGATTCAAGTTGAGCGTTTGCCTGGCGCACTGAGTTTATTAATGTGAATCCTTGAAAAATAGGCACCTGGAGCTGAACGGCTAGCAGATAGTTTGTAAAGTATTCACTCGTACCCCCGTCAGGTCTCACCCAGAACCTGAACAACTGTCCTGTTGCTGAAATCTCGGGGAAAAATGCTGACTTCGCTTGCCTCAGCTCAGCCTCAGCTTCTCTGACACTTGCTTGAACAGCCGCAAGGTCGGGACGGTTTTCCATCGCAACGTTAATCAAATCATTTACATTATCCGCAAGTGCGTCCAGAGGCAGATCTTCTGCAGGGTCAGACACATCAAATACGGTATTTGAGGGCCAGCCTACAGATGTAGCCAGCTCGCCTCGTAATATTTCCACATTGCCCCTGTCTTCTACCAGGTCTAGCTGAACCTGAGCCAGGGTTGCTCTGGCTTGGAGAACATCCGGTAAAGTTCCAACTCCGGCCTCAAGTCTAAGGTCTGCGGCTTGAAGGCTGGTTTGAGCTTCTTCGAGATTGGTTTCATCAGCTATTACAAGTGCTTTGCTCCCTATGTAATCATAAAAGCTAATCACGACTTTATTCAATACATTCTGAATTGCTTGATTTTGATTCCAGTTGGCGTTGACTAGAGCAAGTCTGGCAGCGTCTATTTCAGCTTCCCTGCCTCCAAAATCCAGAAGTAAATAACTAAGCGTAAGGCCAACATTTCCGTATTGCTCCTTAAAGGCATCTCCACCAGCGGAAGATCCTCCGTCTTTTGCATAAAAATAACCAGCGCTGCCTGAAACTTGAGGATAATAAAGCCCTCTGGCTTTTGCCCATGCCGCTGCTGCGGCTCTTGCATCTTCCCATGCAATTTGAGTAGTCGGATTGTTGGCGAGCGCAATATCTACAAGTTGAGACAGGGTTAAACTGTCTGATTCCGGGCCTAATTCCTGAGGAATTGTCGGCAATTCTTCAAGTTCAAAGGATTTTTCCCTTTCTTTTTCACTAGGAACCCACTCTTCACCGGCAGCAGGAGACGCTTTTTTATATGGATCGAACTCAGGTGTGCCATGAGAGCATGATACTGTTATGACCATGGTAAGTATTGCAGAGTATGTGCATATGAATTTAAATATCGATAAATTCATTCTCCATCCTTAAAAATATCCTCATCCTTTTGTATAAAAAACTAATGAAGACTACAGTAATAACATCCTACTCAACTATTATAAAATAACTAGTACAACCTGCACTAAATGAAATTTATGTAAATGAATCTAAAATTTTTTAACTGGATATTCTATCAGGAAGCTGAATATCTCAAGGAATCTATAAGCTCTTTTAATTTTTGCCCGGGATCAGGAGCTTTCATAAAAGTTTCCCCGATCAGGAAAACATGTACGCCTTGAGCTCTCAGGTTATCAATATCCTGAATTGAACCAATTCCACTCTCGGCAATTACAATCTTCCCTTCAGGAACCTTTTTGGAAAGTTGAATTGACACATTGAGGTCTACATTAAAAGTGCGTAAGTCTCTGTTATTAATCCCTATTATTCTGGCATCCGCGTCTAGTGCACGTTTAAGCTCTTCGCCGTCATGCACTTCAACAATAGCGTTCATATGAAGTGTGTGCGTAAGCTCCAATAGACTTTTTAATGAGATTTGATCAAGCGCCGTGACAATTAACAGAAGAGCATCTGCTCCATAGAACCTTGTTTCATAAACCTGGTAGGGGTCAACTATGAAGTCTTTTCTTAGAAGAGGCGTTTCCACATTTTCACGGATACTTTTCAGATATGACAGATTACCCTTAAAATACTTCTCATCCGTCAATACGGAAATTGCCGAGGCCCCACCCTTACTATAGCTCCTGGCTATTTGAACAGGGTCAAAATCTTCTCGGAATATCCCTTTTGAGGGAGACGCGTGCTTAACTTCAGAGATTATTCTTAATTGGCCGTCAGGCCTTATCGCATTAAAGAAATCTCTTGAGGGGAGAGCGTCTTTTATCCGCTCCTTTAAGAGCTCAATTGGAAGAGAGTTTTTGGAAGCCTCGATCTCAACTTTTTTATTTTCAATTATTTCGTCAAGAATCATAGATATTTTCGTTCCTGCATTGCGCATTACTGTTTGGTAAATTCTACAAACTCGTTTAACTTGGCAAGTGCTTTTCCGGATTCTAAAGACTCAACCGCTTTCTCAAAAGCCTGATTAAAATCCAGTTTGTTGTCAGAAACATAAATTGCGGCTGCCGCATTCAGCAGTGCAATATCCCTTTTGGCTTCCGATTCTTCACCCTTAAGTATGGATAAGATAATCAGAGCGTTTTCTTCAGACGTTTGACCGCCTTTTAGTTCGTCAAGTTTTCTTTTTTTAAGTCCGAGTTCCGAGGGATCAAACTGATACTTCTTAACCATTCCGTCTCTAAGCTCGGCAACCACAGTTTTGCCTGTTACAGTAAATTCGTCTAGGGCGTCTGAGCCATGAACTACCATAGCGTTTACATGTCCCAGATTTCTTAACACTTTAATAATAGGGTCAAGAAGGGCTTCGGAATACACACCCATAACCTGGTGCTTTACGCCGGCCGGATTTGAAATCGGACCCAATATATTGAAGATAGTCCTGATTCCCATTTCTTTTCTGGGAACCGCGACATGTTTCATTGCCGGGTGATATAAAGGGGCAAAAAGGAACACTATTCCCGTTTTTTCAAGACATTTCTCTGCATGCTCTTTCGTATAGTCTATTTTGGCCCCCAGAGCTTCCAGCACATCAGCGCTTCCTACAGGGCTTGAGACAGAACGGTTTCCATGCTTTACCACCGGAACTCCAGCTCCGGCTACGATAAAGGATGCTGCCGTTGAAACATTGAAAGTGCCATGATAATCACCTCCTGTACCGCAAAGATCTACAGCGACTTCATGCGGTACTGTGATCCTGTTGGCTTTATCAAGCATTACTCTGGCCGCGCCGGTAATCTCAGACACAGATTCACCTTTCATTCTGAGCGCTGTCAGAAATGACGCAATCTGACTTGGAGTCGCAACGCCTTCCATTATCTCTTGTATAACTCCGGACATTTCATCTTCTTCAAGATCTATTCGCTCGACGACTTTATTTATAGCTTCAGTAATCATTTAGACATCCCCTTTTTCCTTTGCCTCTCTTATCTTGTCCAATATGCCGTTAATAAATGAGCCTGATTCTTCAGTTCCGAATCTTTTACCCAGCTCAACAGCCTCGTTTATGGTAACAGGGGGGGGGATGTTACTCAAGTGCAACAGCTCGTAGATCGCAATCCTTAAAATGTTTCTATCAATCGTAGACATCCTCTTAAGACGCCAGTGTTCTGAAAATTTGGTGATTATTTCATCTATGGGTTGTAAATTAGAACATGTTCCTCTTACTAGAATTGATGAGAACTCTTTTGTGTCTTTATCTATTACAATTTCATTTCTATCCCAAAAAAAAGACAAAAGTTCTTCAAGATTTTCTGAATTGTCGGATGATTTCTTTAGTGAATCAAACTGATATAGAAATTGGAGCGCAAGCTCCCTCGCCTGTCTCCGTGTACCCATATGGAAGGATATTACCTTTTTTTGGAAAGTAACTTAGCCAGATTGGCCATCTCAATTGCTGAGAAAGCGGCTTCGCCACCCCTGTTTCCGGCTTTCGACCCGGCTCTTTCTATAGCCTGCTCCAAATTCTCGGTTGTAATGACACCAGAGGAAACCGGCAAATCGTTATCAAGCCCGATAGTGGCAAGCTGGCTTGTAACAGTTGAAGCCAGAAAATCAAAATGAGAAGTTTGACCTCTTATAATTGCACCAATCGCAATTATAGCGTCATATTTTTTTAGTTCGGCCGCTTTTTTAGCAGCAAATAAAATTTCATAAGAACCAGGGACTTTAATTATATCTATATCTTTTTCAGACCCGTTATGCCTGACAAGCACATCTAAAGCCCCGCTCAACAATCTATCAGTAATAAAATCATTAAACCTGCCCACAATAATCGCAAATTTAAGATTTTTCGCATCCAGTTTACCTTCATAAGTCTGAGGCATAGTACCTCCCATTTAGTCAACCATAGACAGAAGATGACCAAGCTTGTCTTTTTTAACCTTCAGGTATTTAGAATTTCTCCCGTTGGGAGGAATTTCAATAGGGACCCTTTCAACAATTTGAAGCCCAAAACCCTCAAGGCCTTTTATCTTCTTTGGATTATTTGTTAGAAGCCTCATATTTCTAACACCCAGATCACTTAGAATCTGAGCACCTATACCGTAATCCCTCAGGTCGGGTTTAAACCCAAGCTTCTCGTTCGCCTCAACCGTGTCGAAACCGTCGTCCTGAAGCGCATAGGCTTTTATTTTATTTACAAGACCTATTCCCCGTCCTTCCTGCCTCATGTACAAAATAACCCCTGCCCCTTCTTCCTCAATGATCTTCATTGCCTGTTTTACCTGCGGTCCGCAGTCACATCTGAGAGATCCGAAAACATCACTCGTCAGACATTCCGAATGAACTCTTACCAGTACTCCCTTATCAGTGGACACATCCCCTTTCACAAATGCCACGTGGTGCTGGGGATCGATGTCGCTTTCATAGACAATAGTCTCAAATTCACCAAATTCCGTAGGAATTATTGCTGATGCCGCTCTTCTTACCAGACTTTCAGCCCGAAGCCTATAGCTTATGAGGTCCGCTATAGAAGCAATTTTAATATTATGCGTTTCCGCAAATTTTTCTAAATCGGGGAGTCTTGCCATATCCCCGTCGTCATTCATAATCTCACAAATTACAGCGGCTGGTGTAAGACCGGCAAGCCTTGCTATATCAACAGATCCTTCTGTGTGTCCGGCCCTGACTAAAACTCCACCCGGTCTTGAAATAAGAGGAAATACATGCCCCGGGCGTATAAAATCTTCCGGTTTAGCATCTTCCGATATCGCAAGCCCGACAGTGCAGGCGCGGTCAAAAGCTGATATACCTGTTGTGACCCCTTTAATAGCATCAATTGAAATTGTAAAAGCAGTATGTTGGGGCACTGAGTTATACTCAGGTTTAATGGGCTGAAGCCCTATTTGATCAGCATTATTTTTGGTTAAAGCCAAACATATCAAACCTCTGCCGTGGGTCGCCATGAAATTTAT
>CBDUCG010000020.1:0-20557 GCA_965365595.1 uncultured bacterium | reverse complement strand
ATAATTTCGTCCAGTGTTACGTCGCTGCCTTCGGTTACACTGATATTTCTTGATAGGATGTAATCATCTCCTTCAAACTCGATTCTGGGAGTATTGTCATCCGGTTTATATGTAAGCCTGAATTCCCCGGCGTTGTTAGTGCGGTCGGAAGTTCTGCGTTTATTACCTTCAAAAATACTTACTCTGATTCCCGATACGTCTGGATTTAGTCCAATTACTTCCTCAATAGTGCCTCGAATCGTTGTTTTGTTATTACCACCACCACCACCGCTGTCACAACCCGTAATACCGGTTGCTATATATGATGTAGCGATGAGCAGGATTAAAAGAAATGTGTTTAAGTTTAAAATTTTTGCCATCGATGTATCCTCCAAAAAGTTGGTAGTAAACGGGTAATCAAATGCTAATTTTAATAATAACCGACATTCAGAGAATTTTACATAGAAACTGTAAACTCAATTTTGCAAGCACACAGTTTCTATGAATTATATAAAATTAATAAGCTTTAAACGCATACTCCCACCCAGCTGTGAGCACAAAGTCCGTCTGTAGCTGAGGACCGTCCAGATTCTGGTAAATCGGAAACCCCATTTCAATCGCAAACCTTTGGCCTTTGATAAACTTTGGACCTTTAGGTACTAGGAAATTCAGACCGAAGAGTAAATCCAGTCTGTTCCCGCCCCTCAAATTAGGGTCTGCTGTGGGAACGATTGCAGGATTTAGAGCCGGGTCCGCTCCAGATATATTTCCCCAGAACTGCCAGTCCAATCTACCGGAAGTACTGATCCAGTTGTACCAGTCCCATGCCCCCCAGGCTGTCATGTCCAGAGCGTTTCCAAGCGTATAATCCCTGTCGTTTTCCCCAAGTCTTATCACTCCACTAACCTGTGAGCCCCAGGACAGATAGTCATGCTGTCCCAGATAGGTTACTCCCGGGAGGAGGTCAAAAGTTCCCGACCCGAGTTGCATTGGGTAGGGGAGCTGTTGGTTGGGGCCCATAGGAGTTGCATCTTTTTCGTCTATTGAACCCGTAGGGAAACTCAGTCCCAAATTAACATGAAAACGTTGATCATGGTCATCATATACCTTCACCAAACCCGTAAACTTTATATCTCCAATTCCGTCAGATTCCGTTTTGAAACGAGTTCCTATTCGGGTTAAATGCTTCATGGATTTTTTCACATAAGGCAACATGCCCATTAGGGTTACATAATCTAACGGAGCGTACATAAGACCAAACATATGCATCTGCATGGTCATATCGGTAGGAGTTACCATAAAGTCCTCCAGCACTTTTTGGTTGCTGACCTTCTTTGTTCCAATTCTGTTGCCGTTCATGTCCATATACTTGTATCTATATGAAAACATGAACCCACCTTTATTGTGGGTATGATCTCCCATCACGCCTATCGGGGGATGACCGTCCGGCCGGGCCGGGTTCCATCTCATGGCATCGGGTGGAACCGGGGTGTCTGCCATAATTTCTGAGCTAATGCTCAAGATTAAAAAAAACATTATCAGCGTTAAAAATGATTTTTTAATACCAAAATTCCACAAGTATTTCACTGTTAGTTCTCCCCAATATGTATTTGGCATAAATATAAAATACGCGCAGCAATAACTTTCATATATTATATATTTGATCTATGCGTATTATTATATGGCTTAGCAGTCAAAAATAATGTGCTGTATATATATTTTCTGGTGCCACTGATTAAATTGCTAAGCCGCCGGGTTTGGAGGTGAACGGATGGGGTGATTTTTGTATGAATCCTCTATATGTACGGACTCATCAATTATCTCTAATGTAGTTATATGTTTTTCTAAAATGATAAAAAACGTTTGTGAAATTATATCGGGCGATATTCTCTGACTACAGCAGTCATAGCAGAAACAGTCTTTTTCGGAACCGTGCTGATCGTCAGCGCCCAAAAAGATTTTGATTACATTGGTTTGATGATGTTCCCCTTCATGTGTAGGGCAGTTTACTATTGAATAAGATATTGATTCTGCTCGAGGAGGGGAGTAGCTATTGGACGAAAACAGCAGAAAATTTACTGAAAGAACTAATATTAGAGTTATGCTCAGTAATTTTTTTAGTTTTTTCGGCAGTACTCTATACATTATGAAAAATTCTACAATAATAGAGGGAATGAGTCTACAATTGGTTAGAAAGTTGTAGTATATTGGAATAACTATGAAAATTAAAATCGGTATTTTGGGGGCGACCGGCTATACTGGTGCCGAACTGTTAAGACTACTCCTTAACCACGGTGGTGTTGAGATTTGCTGGCTTACCTCAGAAAAATTCACAGGACAGGAAATATCGGATGTCTTCCCGCACCTGAAAGGTTTTCTGGAAATTAAATGCGAAAGCGTTAGAAAGCTCAATGAAGTTCCAAAAGCTGATCTGGTCTTTTCCTGTCTTCCCCACGGAACCTCCATGTATTTTGTAAACAAGATGCTTGATACAGGCTCACAGGTGATTGATTTCAGCTCCGATTTTCGTTTCTCCGATGTAGCGGTTTACGAAAGATGGTTCAGTTCGAAACATAAGTATTCAAAATATCTAAAAGAAGCTGTTTATGGTCTCCCGGAGCTTAACAAAAATGAGATAGTAAATGCCCGGTTAGTTGCTAACCCGGGCTGTTACGCTACAAGCGTCATTCTAGGTATTGCACCATTGATTGAGGCAGGACTTATTTCTGCAGATTCTGTAGTTGCCGATATAAAGTCCGGCTTGTCAGGCGGAGGAAGGGCGCCTAGTCTAATGAGCCACTTCCCAGAATCAAATCAAGGAATGAGTATGGACACTCTATCCGGACATTATCAAAAACGTGAAATAGAACAGGAGCTTTCAAAGCTTGGTGGTTCATCTGTTAACGTCACTTTTATTCCTCACCAAGCTCCTTTAGACAGGGGAATACTGGCTACCGTTTACTCCCGTCTAAACAAACGGGTAAGTATGAGCAGAGCCCGTGAGATATATGCCAAGTTTTATAGCAAATGTAATTTTGTGCGAATACTGGAGGAGGGTACACTGCCGCGTACAAAAAATGTCAGGTATTCGAACATCTGTGACATAGGAATCGGCTTCCAGGATGATGTTTTTGTTTCTGCTATCGCTGTAGATAATTTGGGTAAAGGGGCGTCGGGGCAGGCTGTTCAAAATATGAATCTGATGTTTAATTTCTCTGAGGCTGAGGGTCTTGAATCAACAGCTATCTATCCGTAGATGAGGCAAATTTTTATATGACAGTAAGAGAACTTTTTTTATCCTCTGTTAATAACTTCACAGACAAAACTGCGATAGTTGAAAATGACAATAGAATCTGTTACGGTGAGCTTGGCCAGATGGTCGAGACCTTCTCCTCCTTTCTTCTTTCAACAGGGGTTAAAAAAGGGGATGCCGTATCTATTCTTCTTCCTAATTCTATAGAGTTTATCGCTGCATTTTTCTCTATCGCCAATATAGGTGCTGTATCCGTACCTATTAACACTAGTTATAAAAAAGAAGAGATTTATTATTACGTAAAACATTCCTCTTCGAATTTAATACTAACCCAGTATTCATTGGCACATATAGCCGAAGAATTATCTTCGGATATCGATTGCTCCTTTGCGGTCGTTAAAGGAGAAAGCATTGACTGGAATACGGACAGCGCCTTATCAGAAAGCCTTACGGATATTCCGCTTAGTCCTGACGATGAAGCTATCTACCTTTACTCAACCGGTTCTACCGGAACACCTAAGAGGGTTTCCAGGACCCACGGGAATCTTGTGGCACTTGCCGACAATCACACAGCTACTGTGGGCTGGACTGAGGAAGACAGAATACTCTTTACTGTCCCCATTTCACATACTTACGGCTTTGGTAATTTTATAAGCGCGGTGAAAATCGGAGCTACGACCTTTGTTATGAAAAATTTCAACAGAAACGGGGTGCTCGATCTAATTGAAATAGAGTCGATAACAATTTTCCCTGCAGTACCATCAATGCTCGATGTGCTTGCTAAAACTTATCTGCCTGAGCCTAAAGATTTGTCATCACTCAAGCTTGTTATATCGGCTGGCGCCCCGCTTTCTGAAAGAACTTTCCAATCTTTCCATGAAAAATTCGGCATATATCCAAGGCAGTTGTACGGCTCAAGTGAAACCGGAGTGATTTCAATTAATCTGGGTGATGATATTGAGAAGACTTACAACTCCGTGGGGCGTCACGTAAAGAATGTCACCGTTGAGATCAGAGATGAAAGCGGCGGTGTACTTGGAGTTGATGAGGTGGGAGAGATAGCAGTGAAAAGTCCCTCCATGACAACAAACGGATACTTCGGACTTCCTGAAGAAACAGATGCTGTTTTTAAGGACGGATATTACCTCACAGGCGATCTGGGACGGATTGATGAAGACGGTTTTATTTACATAGTGGGCAGAAAGAAACTGTTTATAAATATTAGTGGAAACAAGGTTGATCCCGTTGAGGTTGAAAATGTACTGCTTGAACACGATGGTATTAAGGAAGCCGCCGTCTTGGGAATAACGGATAAGGATGGGTCAGAAAGCGTTAAGGCTATAATTGTTAATGACAGTGAGTTGAAAAAAAAGGATATAATCAAATATTGCAGGGACAGGATAGCGGAGTTTAAAATACCTCAAATAATTGAATTCAGAAATGAATTACCCAGAAGCCCCACTGGAAAAGTGTTGAGGGAAGAACTAAAATAATAGCTGCCAGTGAGTATGATGAATATAGTGAGTATGATGAATATTATGAGCACCGAAGACAGAATAAAAAAAATACTGCTAGAGAATGTGCTTAAGGATCTTGAGCCCGATGAGCTGCAAACAGATTACCCCCTGATTGAATACGGAGTCGGGCTTGATTCAGTAGCCACACTGGAACTCTTGGTAGCGCTTGAGCAGGAATTTAAAATTCAGATTGATGAAAGCGAGATTACACCCGAAACTTTTGAAACGATTGATTCAATCTCAAAACGCATCAACAGTATGCTTTAACATCTCAATTATTTTGTAAGACCTTTATCTTTAAGATACTGATCAAAAGTGTTTGTAAACTCTTTTCTCACTCTCTCACTAGCTTTTCCGATGGGCTGGATGACCGCTTTTTCATAAAACTCGGCGGCTGTAGCTTCAAGCTTGGTGTCGCCAGTTGTGCGGGCCATTCTTAAAACAGCGACTGAGTTGTAAAAAATTGCTTTGAACAATGCGTTTTTGGCGTCATTAATTTTAAATTCTTCAAGAGCTTTTTGAGCTTCTATGAGCGCATAAAACCCTACTCCGCAAAATAGTGTTAAAAGTTTTTTAGATTCATCGGGTGACATACCTTCTATTAAATAAACTAACGGCGCCTCTACGATGGATTCAAGCTCCTTTTCGCTAGTGATAATATGAGCAAGCTCTTGCACTTTGTCGCCATCGGCATTGTCAAGAAGGTCTTTGAGCGCCCCCTGTACATACTGGAGCGCGAAACTGTCTCTAATTTCGTCAGGGCTCATTCCCTCTGATTTTAAGGCTTTAATATGTGCTAGTCTCTCAACAGTTCCTTCAGGGAATAGTAAATTTGTTACGGTTTTACCGTCCTTTTTAGAGCGTTTTCGTTTTGGTTTTGGTATAAGGCCCAATCTGACAGAGAGCTTGATTGTCTTTCCCGGGTCCTCTCCTAGTTCAATTTTTCTTTTCTTTGCCTCTTTTATAATATCTTCGAGAGAAATATAATTCATAACTAGATATTACGCTGGTTCTAAACCCCTTGTCAATCCATTTCCTTGAAAATGTGAAGGTTATGTTAAAACCTGATTGATTTTATAGGATGTTTGGTTTATTAATAAAGTATGGCCATAAGCAGCATTCTTATATACGAACCGATAGGCAGCTTCGGAAGCAAAAGTAGTTACTGGAAAGAATACGTCGAGTTTTATGAAAAATACTGGGGCGGACCAACTTCTCCTCTTGGAATCTGGTTCGGCAATGAATATGAAGCATTCAGGAAGTCTATTGCGGAGCATTTGGGTATGGACGAGAAAGAGGTGGAAGACTGCTATTTTATGAAAGATGAAAGCGGTAAATACTTCGTAGCACCAATGTATTCAAAATCCAATACCGCGCATTCAGAGAACATTATTCCCATAGACTGGTTTGTACTGTTCAGCGAGGATGACCGAAAATCACTCTATACACACTGGGGTTTTAACGCCATACATTACGACACAAGGATAGAAATTGCTCTTAATAGAATGGGAGAAGCGCTACAGATATTGTCTGATTGCTTCGATAAACATGAAAAGAAAAAGCTCATGTCCCTATTTGCCAATAATTTGAGTATTATGAGCCAGAGTTTGAGCGATCTGCACGCATGGTTCTCCGGATTTGATAAATCGGGCTTTATAGTCCTAAATTACGGGGATATATGCTCGCTTATGGACATCAATGCTCTTAATAAAGAGAGATCTGTCCATGAAACATGGCAATTCCTTCAATATTTAAAAGAAGGAGATCTACAATCAGCATCCTCCGCATTGAATATTCTCTTTCAAAAATGGGAAGGAATCCGCTCGCAAGCTGCAGGTGAAATAGATAAATCGACCCTTCAATAGAAAGATTTTTCCTGATAATTCGGTAGTTTTAGCCAAAAAGTCTATAAATTTCACCATTTCCGTTAAAATTTATATAGCCATAACCTGCAGAAATTACAGCATATTATTAAGAATCCGAACTTATTTTAAGTTTTTTACTTAAATCTGAAACCTAATCTTAACCGTATGAGTTTATATCTATAACATCAATATTTCGATGATGCATCTATATTAAGCAATATTACATCTAACTTAGAAGGAGAGGAAAATGCAGAAAAACACAGAATACAGTCAGTCATTCGATGGTTATGATAATGAACAGGCGGAAACCCACGCAATTGAGTCGGCTGCTGATAATTTTGCTAATCAGGATCTAGAAGACATAGAAGAACATTACGATGATAATCTCGATCAGGAGCCTAGTGAGAATACTAAAGTTGAAGTAAAGAACAAAAAACCCGAAAAAGATATTGATATAACCAATCATGACCTTAGGCTAATTAATGCCTATTTTCAGGAAGTTAGCACAGAGCCCCTTTTAACGCCGCAGGAAGAGTCGCTTGTAGCGGCAAAAATAAAATCTTGCGATACGAAAGCTAAAGAGGTAAAGAATGTTCTGGAGACCACTTTGGGCATAAGACTTGATTACGATGCCGAGCGACTTGAAAATAATGTGAATGAAGTTCTGGAGCATAATTCAGCTGAACTTGATGTAAAAGCCAGCGCTCGTATTAAATCGCTTGTTCAGGTCTACAAAGCAACCAGAAGCAAGGGGATGCAGCTTAGGAACAGGTTTGTGAAGTCCAACCTCAGGCTGGTCGCGAGCATGGCCAAGAGGTACGCCGGCCGCGGTATACCATTTCTGGACCTCATACAGGAAGGAAACCTTGGTTTGATTAAAGCCGTTGAAAGATTTGATCACTCCAAAGGGTTCAGGTTTTCAACATATGCATGTTGGTGGATAAATCAGGCCATGACAAGAGGGGTTTTTAATCAGACGCGCACAGTAAAGATGCCTGCCTATCTGCTGGAAAAGGCAGGAAAAGTGAGGCATGTAAAGAGAATGCTGACAGAGGTCAACAAGAGAGAGCCTATTCCCGAGGAAATAGCCGAGAAGGCTCAGATGAGTGTTGAAAATGTAAAAAGAATCCTTGAATCAAGCGGCAACAAGGTGGTCCGTTTAGATACACCGGTCTATGACGGAGAGAAGGCTACCTATTTGGATTATGTCGAGGATTCGGGCTCATTGGTTGTAGATAGCATGATAGCTGAGATTTCAATACCGGGAAATATTAACACCGCCCTTCTCAGACTCTCAGAGCGTGAGAGAGAAGTTGTAAAGATGCGCTTTGGAATCGGTTATGAGAATGCGTATACACTTGATGAGATTGGAAGGAAGTTCAAACTAACAAGAGAAAGAATCAGACAGATAGAAAAGAAGGCGCTTGAGAGAATCAAAAGGTCAAAATCGGCTCCGGTACTAAGGAGCTTGATGGACGTTTATAATCACTAATTGTTATTACATACATTTTTCATCCACTCATCCGCAAAAAAGGGGGCCTCGGCTCCCTTTTTTATTTTCAGACTCCGCTATAGTTCCCATGCCGGCAGATAATCATTTGATCGTGAATCATGTATCCTGTATCTGCTATGAAGGCAGATGATATACATAAAATAGTCAAAACTCTCGCAAAAGAAACACCCAAGTGGGATGTGCCGATAGTTACACTTGAGGCGGAAACCACGCGCGCCCCATTCAGGGTGCTGATATCGACCGTTCTTAGCCTGCGCACAAAGGATAAAACTACAGCAGCAGCTTCGAGGAAGCTTTTTAAACTTGCTGACAATCCTTCGGACATGCTCAAACTCTCGGAGAAACAAATTATCGGCGCAATATATCCCGTAGGATTTTACAAAACAAAAGCGAAGAACATACTTGAGATCTGCAAGACATTGATTGAAGAGTATGACGGCAGGGTTCCTGATGATATAGACGCGCTTTTAAAATTTAAGGGAGTAGGGCGCAAAACTGCGAATCTAGTCATTACGCTCGGCTACAACAAACCTGGCATATGTGTCGACACTCATGTGCACCGTATTTCAAACCGGTTCGGATACATAAAAACTAAAACACCAGATGAAACTGAGATGGTTCTTAGAAAGAGATTGCCGAGAGAGTACTGGATAGACTACAACAGCCTGTTGGTAGCATTCGGACAGCATCTATGCCGCCCGATTTCACCAAAATGCTCGGAGTGCCCGGTGGAAGAATATTGCGACAGGGTGGGAGTGGGCAAGAGTCGGTAGTTATTTTCTTTCACACTAAAACCCCCACTTGACACCCAACATTTCGTGCTTACTTTACCCGTAACTACAATATATTGTGCATTCGTAGCACAAGGAGGATATCAATTTATGGCTAAACGTGTTACATATCATGTAGTTTTCGATGATGAAATTTGAAAGTCAAAAAAGCAGGCTCAGATAAGTCATCTGGAAATTTTGAGCGTAAATCAGATGCTGTAGATCGTGCTAGAGAACTTGCTAAAAACCAAGAACTTGGTCAAGTAAAAATACACAAGCAAGACGGCAAAATTCAAACTGAGTATACTTATGAAAAAAATCCTAAAAAATATAAGGGTTAAGTTCTGACATTACCAGGTGCCAATTGTTAACAGAATTCAACTTTATACCGATGGAGGTTCCCATAGTAATCCTGGAGCAGGTGCAATAGGTATTGGGATCTGTAATCAGAATAATGAAATTTTGCATAAATTTTCTGATTGTATAGGGCATTGTACGAACAATCAAGCTGAGTATCAAGCATTGATAAAAGGACTTGATTTATGTGCAAAGCATACTCGTGGAGAAGTTGTGTCATTTAGTGATTCAGAACTATTAGTTAAGCAAATGAATGGTGTATACCGAATTAAAAATGATATTTTATGGAATATATTTCACGAAGTGAATAAAAATTGCACTGTTTTTAGTAGAGTGACATTTCAACATGTAACAAGAGATAATCAACGTATACAGTTAGCTGATTAGTTATTAAATGATGCCCAGAATGGTAATACAATCGATATTATCATTTGACATATGTCAGTAGTTATTGCCTACAACTCTGAATAATTTATCAAAAGTTTGACTATCTTTTCATTCCAAATATACTTCATAAACCAACATTTTTGGACTCTACCAGGAGGACGTACTAAGCTTGGAAATTGTAGTCTTTTATGTATTTGCGGCGCTTGCGTTAGCCGGCGCTTTGATGGTGATTTCATTTAAAAGCCCGGTATCGAGCGCACTGTCTCTGGTGCTCACTCTATTCGCTACCGCAGTGCTGTTTGTGCTTCTTCTTGGCCACTTTGTAGCAGTTATACAAATTCTTGTGTACGCGGGGGCCATAATGATACTGTTCCTGTTTACCGTGATGTTCTTAAACCTAAAAGAGGGTGCGCTAGAATTTGAATCAAAGCACCTTGGTTTTAAAGTGAGCATACTCCTGGTGATACTGCTCTTTGTTGGTTACTTTGCGAGCATAGGGTTTAAAAAAGCAATGCTGATCAGAAATCTCGGTGTTTCCGAGATGGATGGCTTTGGATCGGTGCAGGGCGTGGGGACTACATTATTTACTGATTATTTACTTCCGTTTGAGCTTACATCAATACTAATAATTGTTGCAATAATCGGTGTGGTCGTGATTGCAAAAAAGAGGGCTAGTTAATTTGAGCATAGGCGTAGAACATTATCTAGTATTAAGCGCAATTCTTTTTGTAGTAGGCGCTTACGGCGTAATCGTCAGAAAAAATCTGATTATCGTGTTGATGTGTCTTGAGCTCATGCTAAACTCGGGAAATCTTGCGTTTGTAGCGTTCTCAAGAGCGCTTGGAGATATGACCGGGCATGTGTTCATGATAATGTCAATTACCGTGGCTGCGGCCGAGGTCGCAGTAGGACTTGCGCTTCTGGTATCAATTTACTCGCACAGAGAATCTCTCGACATCGACATATTAAAGCTTTTAAAGGGATAATTCGAAATGATTGTATGGATAATTTTATTTCCTCTGATTGGAGCTGCTATAAACGGTCTGCTGTTCGCATCAGGGCTATGGACAAAGAAATTCAACGGGGACGAACACTCTGAACACAGCATTTCGGGCCTAATAGCCTCGGGAGCTGTACTTTTATCGGCAATTTTATCCACATATTACTTTGTTCAGCTATTGTCCATGGAACCCTCACAACGGCAGATTATTCAGGAACTATTCGTCTGGATTCCCTCGGGAGATTTCACAGTCAGCTTTGAATTGATGTTTGATACCCTTTCAAGTGTAATGTCGCTTGTGATAACGTGGATTGGGTTCCTGATACACATTTATTCTCTGGGCTATATGCACCATGACAAAGGTTTTGCGAAATACTTTATGTATCTAAACATATTTGTGTTTTTTATGCTTATTCTTGTGCTCGGAAACAACTTCCCGCTAATGTTTGTGGGATGGGAGGGGGTAGGACTGGCGTCATTCCTCCTGATAGGTTTCTGGTACCAGGATACGGAGAAGGCATATGCGGGCCGAAAGGCTTTTGTTATTAACAGGATCGGGGATTTCGGATTTATACTGGGTATATTCCTTATCTTTTTCATCTTCGGCTCAGTGAATTATCAAGAGGTGTTTGGTAAAGCCCTTGATCCGGGTTTTATGGGAACCGTTTCGGGTGTAACGATAACTGGAATCGGACTATTATTATTCGTCGGAGCTGTGGGTAAATCTGCTCAATTTCCGCTATATGTGTGGCTTCCTGACGCTATGGCGGGCCCTACGCCCGTGAGCGCCCTCATACACGCAGCAACAATGGTAACGGCTGGCGCGTACATGATGGCGAGGTGTAATGTGTTTTATTCCCAATCGCCCACCACGCAGATAATAGTGGTGTCTATCGCGGCTTTTACGGCAATACTCGCGGCCTCGATTGCGCTTACTCAAAATGACATTAAAAAAGTGCTTGCCTATTCGACTGTAAGCCAGCTCGGATATATGTTTATGGCAATTGGGGCGGGAGCATATGTAGCGGGCCTATTCCACCTCGTAACACACGCGTTTTTCAAAGCTCTCTTGTTCCTCGGTTCCGGTAGTGTAATTCATGCCATGAGTGATGTGCAGGATATCCGCAAAATGGGCGGGCTCAGAAAGAAAATCCCAATTACGGCGATTACTTTCCTCATTGGTAGTCTCGCTATTGCAGGCGTGCCGTTTTTATCCGGATTTTTCAGTAAGGACGAAATTCTGGCCTCACTATATGATAGGGGTTATACGATCCACTGGATTATAGCCGTCATCACAGTTGTTCTTACGGCGCTTTATATGCTAAGGCTTTATCTGCTTACATTCGAAGGCAAATCAAGGGTTCCCGATACCATTATACGCCATATACACGAGTCTCCTTATTCAATGACAATACCACTTATGGTTTTAGCTGTACTTTCCATACTGGGTGGATATATAGGAGTTCCTGATTTTATGGGAAAAGTTGTTGGACTCAGCGATACAAATCTCTTTGAGCACTATCTTGCGCCAGCGATCTTGTTAGATAGCGCAAAAGAAGCCGGTCATCATTTGTTCGGCCATTGGGACCTTGCCGCGATTTCAGTAGGTGGGGCTGCTCTGGGTATCATCATAGCGTTTTATCTCTATTACATTAAACCATCCGCTCCGGCTAAGTTAGCTAAATATATCGAGCCTGTTTACAAAGGTTCAATGAACAAATGGTATGTGGACGAGCTTTACGACTATGTATTTGTTCAGCCGTTTTCCTATCTGTGTAATGCCGCTGCAATGTTTGATCAAAAGGTTATAGACGGAGCCGTGAACGGCGTTGCCTCGGTAATAAAAGACACTGCTATTACCTTACAAACCGCACAAACCGGAGTTATCAGGAGCTACGCTACACTTATGGCAATTGGCGCTGCTATTATTGTTGCCTTGATTGTTCTTTCCTAGCTGCAGTTACTATCTAAATAGCATCAAACCTTTGTGTATTTCTACATATTTCAAAAACCCAAAGCGTAGACAATCTGCTTGGCCGTCCGTTTAGTTCACCGCTTTTTTCTTTTAAGAGAAAAATATTTACTGTAAACAGGTCGTTAGCCATTAATTTATTACTCGTAGGAGAAGCAAATGAAGAGTAAATTTTTATTAGATTTAGCCGAGAATATTGGAAGCAAGATTAGCCGCCGCAATGCGCTTAAGTATATGACGGGCAGCACAATAGGATTATTTCTGGTTGGAAGTCTGGCAGTGAAAGCCATTCAGCTAGTGGCGATGGTTCCAAATGTTCCGTGATAAAGTCTGAAACCGCCGGGCCTTTTCCCGCCGACGGCTCCAACAGGCATAACGTGTTGACTGATTCGGCTGTTTTTCGCCGTGACATACGTTCCAATTTAGATGGGAACAATATTCAGGATAGCGCCGAATTTACTCTCAACATATATTTAGTCAATGCTTCAAACAACAGTGAGCCTGTTGCAGGAGCGGCATTTTATCTCTGGCATTGCAATGCCGCAGGTGAGTATTCTGCATACGCCGCTATGGGACAGAGCCATCAGAATAACAAAGATTTTTTGAGAGGGGTTCAGATTACTGATTTAAACGGTCAGGTAACTTTTGTAACTATATACCGGTGGCGTTATCGGGGCAGGGCAACCCATTTTCATGTTGCAATCTACAAAGACGATAGTTTGGCTACTGAGCTCAACACAACCCAGTTTGCTTTTGATGAGTCAATTACAAACACTGTTTACGCATCCGGCAGTGCTTATGATAAAAGTGACAAGACTCGGGAAATCGCAAATTCAGAAGACTATATTTTCAGAGATGGTTATGATGGTCAGCTCCTGAAAATATCCGGTGATCCAGGCTCTGGGTATGTGGGAACAATTGTAGTTGGCATATAAACACAGACTTAATTACCTAAAGTTTTTATTAAATAGAGGGAATCTGTTGATTTGTATTTACTTAATAGCTTTCCCGTTAACAATCAAAACCGTTTCGCGAAATAGGCAAACGGAGGGATGAGAAGTCCTAGTGTCTTATAATCTTCAGTGGATATACTTGGTACTGCTTTAAGGATGTCTTCTTTCTTAAGTCTTTTCTGTTTTACTTCCAGATCTGCTGGCTTGATATATAGAAATTCTCCATCTTGAGGCTCATGCAACCCCCCTGTATCAAATGAAAAATTATCTATATTCATTAATGGATAAATTGAGGTTCTGTCAGAGCTATACGTAGAATAGGTTGATGAAAGCGTTTCATGCTTCCAGTTAATTTGCTCGGCAAAACTAAAGTTTGCAAGCAATATTGGCAGAGTAAAAATTACTAATATAATGTTAATTGTTTGTTTTATTTGTCTCACATTTATTGAGATGGAGATTATTACTAATAGGATTCAATCAAGTGAATAAACTGATTGTATAAGGTCTTTATTTTCAGTATAAGATAAGCAATAAAAAAGGCGGCATGTAATTACTACATACCGCCTTTAAGTCTTAGGAGATTTGTCACTATTTACACATCGTAGTACATCATAAACTCATAAGGTACTGGTCTTAATTTAATAGGATTAACTTCGTTTTCCATCTTGTAGTCAATCCAGGTTTGAATTACATCTTCTGTGAAAACATCACCTTTCAGTAGAAACTCATGATCATCTCTGAGTGCTTCAAGCGCACCTTCCAGTGATCCTGGAACTGATGGTATTCCTGCAAGCTCTTCTGGTCCCAATGCGTAGATGTCTTTATCCAATGGGTCGCCAGGATCGATTTTGTTTTCGATTCCATCCAGACCAGCCATTAGTAATGCTGAGAACGCCAGATAACCGTTACATGAAGGATCGGGAAATCTGGTCTCAAGCCTTTTGGCTTTCGGGCTAGGAGAATACATTGGAATCCTGACCGCAGCGCTTCTGTTTCTGGCTGAATATGCCAGATTCACAGGTGCTTCAAATCCTGGAACAAGTCTTCTGTAGGAATTAGTTGTAGGATTAGTAAATGCACATAAGGCACCTGCATGTTTTAATATTCCACCTATATAATGCATTGCCATATCACTCATGCCTGCATAACCTTTACCGGCAAATAGCGGTTTGTCTTTTTTCCAGATTGATTGATGAACGTGCATTCCTGAGCCGTTATCTTCAAATAAAGGCTTAGGCATAAATGTTACAGTTTTATTATATTTCTTGGCTACGTTTCTAATTACATATTTGTACCACATCATCTTATCACCCATATCAACGAGTGGGCTGAATCTCATATCAATTTCTGCCTGTCCGGCTGTAGCAACTTCATGGTGCTGAGCTTCAATTGAGATTCCCAGTTTTTCAAGTTCTATGACCATCTCAGAGCGAATATCCTGGTACGAGTCTGTTGGAGGAGTAGGAAAGTATCCTTCTTTGTGACGTGGTTTATATCCCAAGTTGGGTCCCTCATCTGCTCCGGAATTCCATATTCCCTCAACAGAATCTACAAAATAGTAGCCTGAATTGGAGGTTTGATCGTACCTTACATCGTCGAAAATAAAGAATTCAAGTTCAGGACCAATGTAGGCCGTGTCTCCGATTCCACTACCCTTCAAATATGAAATAGTCTTCTTTGCAATGTTACGGGGGTCACGTGAATAAGGCTCACGGGTTATTGGATCTACAATGTCACACAATAATACTAATGTCGGGTGTTTGAAGAATGGATCAATCCTAGCTGTTGTCGGGTCAGGAATCATAAGCATGTCACTTGCGTGAATCGACTGCCATCCCCTTATACTTGATCCGTCAAATCCGAGCCCTTCCTCAAACATTGATACATTAAACTCTTTAACAGAAATACTAAAATGCTGCCACATACCTATAAAGTCTAAAAATCTGAAGTCCACTATCAGGACTTCATTATCTTTAATCATTTTTAAAACATCTGCGGGCTTCTTAGGAAACATGCTCGTAGATCCTCCTTTACTCTTTGTCTTTTTTGTTGTGGGCATTATTATGAATGTCCTCCTGTAAAATTAGGCTCCAGATTATAAAGCGTCGTCGCCTCTTTCGCCTGTTCTAATTCTTATCACTTCTTCCATAGGCAGTACGAAAATTTTTCCGTCCCCTATTTTGCCGGTTTTGGCACTGTCCATTATAGCATCGATAACTTTTGGAACCATGTCATCTGAAACTACAATCTCAAGTTTAATCTTCGGCAAAAAGTCTATGACATACTCAGCTCCTCTGTAGAGCTCTGTGTGTCCTTTCTGTCTTCCAAAACCTTTTACTTCTGTAACTGTAAGACCCTGAATCCCGATTTCTTTTAAGGATTCTTTTACATCGTCCAGCTTAAACGGTTTAACGATAGCTTCTAATTTTTTCATGGGATTTTCCTCCTTCCCACTATTAGTTGCAAAGACCATACCACTTAACTGAAATCATTTCAATCAATAAAATAGGGGGTTTGAGATAGGATGATCTTGATATAATGCCCAAATCTTAAGCACTAGATTCCAAAAATTAAACATTTTTCATTAATTTCTGGTGGTTACCGCATTGTTTTTTTGTAAGTAGCTGTGAAAACTTGGAAGTCCTATTTATTTTTGAAACTGCCACAATCTTATCAAATGTTCTTTAGCCGAGTAGTTTAAAAATAGTTTAGTAATATCTTGAAAGGTATATGGTTTCAGGATTAAAGTTAATGTTAATCCGGGAAATTGAGTTTTAAGTTCTAAACAATTCTGCGAATTTTTTGAGATATTCTATGTTGATATCAGATATAATACAGTATTCAAGATCGTTGTTTGTCCATTTGACAATATTGTAGCCTCTGCATTAAACATTCTAGGATTTCATCATTATCAGGCTCACAGGGCAGCGCTCACTTTTAAACATCACGACGAAAAACCCTGGTCGATTTACATTAGCACTGGGGAGACGACGAAGCTTTCCTGACACAAACAAGATTGAGGAACCAGGATCTACTGGAGCTTTTAAGAAGCGATGAGGAGGACAAAGAAGAAAATGTGGATCATTCATGGGAAAGACCGGAAGATATATAATTCATGGTTTGATATTTGCATCTATGATAAAGTAAGGTAAATCTAAATTATTGGAATTTAATAACTGGAGAAAAGATAATGCCTGTAGATAAGAACGTATTTGGTCAGGAGATTGAGACCTGCTCTACTTCGCCGATGACGGGGTTTTACCGTGACGGCTGCTGCCGTACAGGCCCGGACGACCTAGGGATGCATGTAGTATGTGTTGAAGTAAACGAAGAATTCCTTGAATTTTCAAAAGCAATGGGTAACGATCTTTCAACGCCTAATCCGGATTTTGAATTTCCCGGTTTAAAACCGGGGGACAGATGGTGCCTCTGCGCGCTAAGATGGAAAGAGGCCCTGGATAATGGAATGGCACCCCCGGTAATTCTCACGTCTACACATGAGTCTGTTTTAGAAGTGATATCACTGGACGATCTAAAAAAGTACGCAATCGACCTTTCTTAAGCGAGGCTTTAAATGGGACAGGATTCCAATTGGGATTTGGATGAGAGGGTAAACGGTGTATTTACCCGAATAGTTCTTCCCTCGTTCAGGAACCTTATTGACCAGTATAATCAAGTAGGTGGATATGAAGTCAAAGTTGTTTCAGATAGTCCTGTAATCATGGGTATTGAGAAATACTCATCGATTTCTGTCAAACATCCAAGCGGCCATGAAATGATAGTATGTGTCTATTGGGTGAAAAACAGCGAAAGACTGATTGCCGAGAATATTCAGATGGTCACTCTTAACAAGAGCTTTGATATTTTCTCCGTGACTATTGAGGAGCTTACCTCACAGCTTAAATTCCTGACCGGATTAAGGTCCCAGAATTAGATTACCGTCAACCCACAACAACCAGACGTAAATCCATAACATTAGTGTTAGTAGGGCCTGTTATTAAAAGGTCTCCAAGCGGTTGGAAAAAATTGTATGAGTTGTTTTCACATAGATACTCAAAGGCATTTAGGTCCAATTCTTTAGCTCTTTTAATTGTCGTCCCGTCAGCAATCGCTCCTGCTGCATCGGTCGGCCCGTCGTTTCCGTCGGTTCCGCCGCTTAGAACAACAACATTGCCCAGTCCCTCAATATCTATAGCCGCGGCCAGAGCAAATTCCTGGTTTCTTCCCCCTTGTCCCTTACCTTCTATTGTAACTGTGGTTTCTCCGCCCGATATGATGCAGGCCGGCTTGTTCACAGGGTTTCCGGAAGAATTTATTTCTTTTGCAATTGCTGTGTGCACTTTGGCAACCTCTTCTGTTTCACCATGTATAAAAGTAGAAAGTATCAGGCTGTTGTAGCCGAGGTCTTGCGCTTTTTCTTTTGCTGCTTCTACGGCAAGAATGTTGCTTCCGACTATTGCGTTCTGTGTGTGCTCAAATACAGGGCTGTCCGCTTTCGGAGTATCCTCGATTTCTCCGTTACAGCCTCGCTCAATATAATCTATTACTCTTCCGGGTACTTTCTTATTCAGTTTATATTTATTAATGATATTTCTACAGTCATGAAATGTGTTTGTGTCGAGTACAGTTGGTCCTGATGCAATCACGTCAAGATTATCCCCGATAACATCTGACAGTATCAGGGATATCAATGTCGAAGGATAGACTAGCGCGGCGAGTCTGCCCCCTTTAACAGCAGATATATGTTTTCTTATAGAATTGATCTCATGTATGTCTGCTCCGCATTCAAGCAGCAATTGTGTGACTACCTGCTTGTCTTCAAGAGTCAGCCCTTCAGCAGGGCAGGGTAATAGAGCGGATCCTCCGCCGGAAATTAGACACAAGACAAGATCCTTTTCCCCGGTTTTCTTGAGAAGCTCAATAATTTCCTGGCTCCCCGATATGCCGGAATCATCGGGTACAGGGTGTGCGGCTTCATTTATTTTTATCTTTTCAAGTGGAGCTATATGTCCGTATTTTACATTCACTATTCCTGTGGATAGTTGATCACCTATAATCTCTTCGACTGCTTTTGCCATTGCCGCAGCGGCTTTACCCATACCTATTACGTAAATATTTTCGAAACCGGAAAGGTCATACTCTTTATCGTTTAATTGCAGCTTGTTTCTGGATCTTTTTAGATGTTTATGTATCGCCACTTCCGGGTCCACGGCTTTAAGGCCGGCTTGAAATATTGCTCTCGCGTCACTTTTGAGTTTATTTGTGTTCATGTTTTCAATTATAACGGTAGACATGTTTCTGGCAAGGATTGAATTCTGGAATTAATAGCGTAGTTTTAACTTGTTTGTAAAGCAGTACTAATATTTTATTAGGTTTGGTCTATGAGAAAATTTTTAGCAGTATCGGTATTATTATTTTTTTTGATTAGCTTGGCAATTAGTAACTATGCTCAAGAGGGCAGTGATACGGAAAAGGAGATTTCGTGTCCGGATAAGTGCATCAAGAGTCAGAAAAATTGTGAGCTTTCCTGCTCGCAGATTGTCGGTGGTGGAGCCAAAAGCCGTGAGAGAAGAGAGTGTATGAGGAGGTGCGGGGACGAGCTTGAACCGTGCAACGAGAGATGCCTGAACCCTACACCCAGACCAACATTAAAGCCCGAGCGCTATCATGATAAGACATGCGCCGGAGCATGCGATTTTAAAGCGAAGGATTGCTACCAAGTCTGTACCAAATATACAGGGGGAGGGGCAAAGAGCGGTGAAAAAGCGAAATGCCAGAATGAGTGCAGACAGAGGAGGGGAAATTGTAAAAACTGGTGTGTCAACCCGACTCCTAAGCCGACCTTGAGTCCCGACCCGCTTGAGGGCAGGCCTTGTCCTGAAGTGTGCGATATAAAAAGGCTCGACTGTGAGGCAAATTGCAGTTCTTTTATTGGGGGCGGAGCGAAAAGCAGCAAGAGAGCTGAATGTAAAAATGACTGTAAGGAAAACTTTGACCTATGTTCAGAATCATGCGGGCAATAGTCTTTAGATTTTCCACTTTATTCTGGTAGGCATTTCTTTTACCGTTTGATGTTCAGCCATTTCTTCTTGAATATCCTTTAATATTTCAAACTTTCCTGCATACAGCTCGGAGACAGGATAAGAAGTTAAACCATGGGCAAACACACTAAACAGTACTGTTATCATGATAATCGTAAATATTTCATTACCATGTGTAATTCCGGATTCCTCAAGTATTAGTAAAGCGAACAGAATAGAGGCTATTCCTCTTGGACCAAACCACCCAAGAAAAAGTATTGTAGAGGGTTTGAGGCCAAGACCTGTTAGGCTTAGAGCAACCGGGATCATTCTGATGATGGTCAGGCTCAGCACGCCGTATATAACTATTTCCCAGTTTAAACTACCTAGCTCCGGCAGCACCATAAATGCTCCGAATATCATAAATGTTATAAGCGTTAATAATTGCCCTTCGGCATCTCCGAATTCAGATAAAGCTTCACATGCTGTTTTTGAGATGTAGCCAAGAGTTAGCCCCGAAGTAAAAGCGGCTATAAATCCGTTACCTCCGATAAGCTCCGCGGCAGAATATGCAAGAAGGGACAAACCCAGTGCAGAGATATCCTGAAACTCCCGCGACATCCACTTCTTTTTGGAGGACCATTCCACCAGCTTGCCTCCAAAATATCCTACGCAGATTCCGGCTGCCGGTCCTAATATGACCTGATACGCAGCGAACCTTATCCAGTATGAAGATGTTTTGTCTTTATCTTCGATACCGGCAATAGATAGTAATATCAATACAATCGGCAGCGCAATGCCGTCGTTAAGACCGCTTTCTATGTTTAGGGATTGCCGTATTCTAACTGGCACACGCGGGTTGCTCACGACAGCTTGTCCTAGAGCCGCGTCAGTAGGAGCCAGAATTGCGGCCAAGAGCGCCCCTTCCCAAAATGTTAAATATTTAAAGACTACAAATGCTGCAATCGCTC
>CBDUCG010000019.1:0-22557 GCA_965365595.1 uncultured bacterium | reverse complement strand
AAAAGCAGGTGTCCCCCCAACAGCATTAAAAGATCTGACCGGGCTGTTAACACCACCAGGCATCAATCCCTGGGCATTTTTAAAGAGCCTCTTTGATTTGGTTAATTGGAGTTTCATATTAGTTTTGCTGACCAGAAATATGCTAGATCGTGTGTAGTTAACATGGATCAAATTCAGGTGTCAAGAAAATACGGCAAAAAGAATGATAGACAGGTTAAGTCATAAAAAAAGGGGAGAAACTAAATACATGTTTCTCCCCTTAATCTTTATACTCATCTTTCTATTAAAAATAGACAAAATGAGATATTTCTCTTATTTAATAGACCAAGCTTATTTATTTAGCGTAGCTAAAGATAAGTCTTGCGCCTACTTTTGCAGTTGGTGATGTAGCTACGAAGTGAGCCCTTCTGTTAAGCTGATAGGCTTCTTCAGTAGTTCCAGCGCCAAACTGTGTTGTTTCTCCACCGCTCGCAGTTGTGATTCTTGAAGCGTCAACTCCCAATCCTACAAGATACGCCTTAGCAGCATCAGCTCTTCTTTGAGCAAGCTGCAAGTTGTAAGCAGGTGTACCTCTGATATCTGCATACCCCTCGATAAGAACTGTTAATCCAGCATCTCCTGAAAGAACAGCTGCGTTCTCATCTAGAACTGCAGCAGCATCTGGTCTGATATTTGATCTATCAAAATCAAAGAAGATATCTTTTAGATCAGCTGCTGGTGCGGGTGGTGGTGGTGGTGGTGGTGGTGGTGCTGAGCATTTTAACTTAGCTTCATCAGCCTTAGCTTTAGCGTCAATCAACATTCTGCGTGCTTCGAGCTCGCTGCAGAATTCTCCAGCTAGGGCTTTTCCGTGGGCTAATGCAGAATTTGCAGCTGCTAGTTCTGCCTCACCACAAGGAGCTCCACAATAATCTCCAGTTGTTGGATCGTCACCGCAAACTCTTTGCTTACACTGCTCGCATGTAGCTGTAGCATCTGCAACAGCTGAATCAGCAGCAGCTAGCTCTTGTGTTGGCGGGGGTGTTGCACAGCTAGCTAGATATAGCAATGCAACAACTAATAATGGGATGCTTAAAAAAAGCATTTGTTTATCCCTTTTCATTCTACTGCACCTCCTTTAAGAGTTTTTTAGTAC
This sequence comes from uncultured bacterium, assembly GCA_965365595.1. Taxonomy (GTDB): domain Bacteria; phylum Desulfobacterota_D; class UBA1144; order Nemesobacterales; family UBA2774; genus CR02bin9. The sequence goes on along the minus strand of CBDUCG010000019.1, from coordinate 21,422 downwards.
CTAATGAGTACATAATAATAAACCTTTTAGCCATTAACTGCAAGTTCTCTTATTTTTTCTTTTGCCGTTTTAGCTTCTTCAGACTGTGGATATTTGTCAATCAGAGTCTGAAAAAACAGTTTTGCTTCTTCTTCTCTACCAATTTCAATCAAGGAAAGCCCCTGTTTTAAATATGATAGAGGCACCCTGTCATCCTCAGGATAGCTATCTATAAACTTCTGATACTCTAGTATAGCCTCTTCGAACTCACCTTGTCTATAGTATGATTCCGCTATCCAGTAAGTCGCATCACTTGCTTTTGACGAATCTGGATACTTTGACAAGAACAATTTAAATTGTTCTCTGGAACCATTATAATCACCTTCACTTAATTCAGTATAACCTTTATTAAAGATAAAATCTTCAGTTTCTGTATCTATCGGCGTCAATTCTGAGGAAGTTAACTCTGCTCCACCTTCAATCATAGACCCTGAAGGAGCGGGAAGTCCGGCAGTGGTGCCCTGATTTACCCGGGCCTCAAGACTTGAATATGATCTATTCAGATCTTTAACCTGCGCTTCTAATTGACTTACCTGCTGCTGCAATTGGGCATTATTGCCTCCGCCGCTAACACCTGAGCTCTGTAACGACTGAACTTGTTGAGACAAACGCTCCATTTTAGCTTCAAGCCTGGTCTGCCTTGCATAAACACTGCTAACATCGCTCTGAGTGGCTACACAACCAACAGACATAAAAGATATCCCCACCAATAAAAATATTGTAATTATTTTAATTCTCATCAATTATTTCCTAAAATGCAGGAACAAAATGAGCTCTTCTATTTTGCTGGTAATCATATTCTGATGCACCAAACGCGAATTGCTCTGTTTCTCCCTTACTTACAGCCTGAACTTTAGAAGGTGAAACTCCAAGTCCAACAAGATAATTTTTTGTTGAATCCGCTCTTCTTTGGCCTAGGGCTAAATTGTACTCTTCAGTACCGCGCACATCACAATAACCTTCTATAACCACAACTTGAAATTTACCACCGCTGTTATTGATAATACTTGCATTCTGATTAAGAACCGGCCTTGATTCGGCTGTAATATTCTGACTATCGTAGTTAAAGAATATATCTACAAGCCCAAAATTTGACCCCGCCGGCGAAAGTGATCCTAATGTTTCTTCCATTGAATCAATATCTACAGATTCGACATACGCCTGATTTTTGGCAGCGCCCTGTGCCTCAATAGCCTTAAATCTTGCTTCTTCCAAAAGCTTACGGGCAGCATCCTTATCACCTGCAGCCAGCATTTGTCTTGCCTGTTCAATCAAGTCTTCAGCAGCTTGATACTCAGGAGTACCCTCTGCACCAGCATCGCGGGCTGCTTGTAAGGCAGCTTCTGCATCTGCCATTTCCTTATCTACATTAGGACCACAGGCAAACGCAAACAATACTACAAATACCATACAAAACCCAACCGAAATGAACTTCGCCTTACTCATTTTGCTCCTCCCACTGATATAAAACTTATATCCCAGATAATTACATTATTTTGCCTATTAAGTCAAGAGATTTTAATCAATTCCATAACAAAATATGAATAAATAATTATAAGGATTGAAATTAGTTATAACATATATCGCTATCAAAACCTAGCATAAAATGTTATTATATTCATAAATTGTGTTCTGGGTCTAAATAATATGAATAAATCGCGATGTTTATCCCATTCTTTGATTCTGGGCTTTATATTTTCCACCATATTAACCAATGTATCCTTTTCCGCTTCATTATTTGGAGATGACGATAGGATTTCTCTAACACCAGCCAATAGTACAGTATTTATAGATATTAATGATACCGACAAAGCAGATATGCAATTTATAAAACAATATGATATGAAATCAGTAACTGATTTCAGTGATTTTTTACGAGACTCCAGAAATGTTTATTTTGCAATATGGCTTATTCGCATCGTGCAGGTCAATACGATGGACATAAGCAATAAAGAGCAGCAAACCTTTATTAACCCGCTTAGATGGTGGAGAAATTTCTTTGGTTTTCAGAACAAAAACAGAAAAAGGGGGGACTTTGAAGTAGATGACGGTGACAGCTTCAAAACCAACTGGGTCGTTCACCCTGCTTTTGGGGCTTATACGTATTTATACTACAGAGCCAAAGGATACAATTTCTACTCATCCGCCATAGGCTCTTTTTTGCAGAGCGCGTTGTTTGAATACACCATAGAAGGCGTAGCCCAATCTCCATCAATACACGACATTATAATAACGCCCGGGGTAGGTGTACCTTTAGGAATAGTGCTTGAAGAAACATCTGACTGGCTTATCAGCCGGCAAAGCGGATTTTTAAAAGCAATGGGCTATATCGTAAATCCGATGAAAATTATTGTGCCCGAAAGAGACAAGGTTAATGTCGGACCGATCATCAGCGGTCAGATCGTAATTGGTTTTCAATGGTAAAATCCACATATTTTTTAATCTGAATAAATTACTATTTTGAGGTGTGATCAAGATGAGCAGAGAAGAAGGGTCGGCGGTAGCTGGGGCCTTTTGGGCAAATTCACCTGTGATGGCAATTACCAGCTCCTGGAAGGGAAAAGTAAACGGTCAAATTGCGGTAACCGCGGTTACTTCCTCTATAGTGCATGAAATCCCCAGACTTCTGGTCGGAATATGGAAAGCCAACTATACACACGAATTTATTATAAATAGCAGAGCTTTTACAATTCATTTATTGAGGAGAGACCAGATAAAGTTGGTAAAGAATTTTGGCTTTTATACAGGTAGAGAAAGAGAAAAATTCGAACATTTAAACTATGATTTGGGGGTGACCGGGAGTCCCATATTAACTGACGCCCATTCTTATGCCGAGTGCAGCGTAATAAACGCAATGGACGGCGGAGATATGACAGCATTTTTAGTTAGCGTAGTAGATGGCAAGATATATGATGCCGGTCCCTGGATGACACTTAATGATTTTTATACCGACGCTCCTCCCGAATGGATAGTCGAATACGGAGAGAAGCTTTCCCAATCTGTTTCCATATCAATGGGGAATATCCATAATATTGATCATTCTCCATGGAAACCTTAGTTATTTGAGTCTTGAGTTTTAGGTTCAGGAATTATTATCAAACTCAAAGGCTTATAGTTTCTCATTACAACAAGACTGGTAGGTATGCCTGCTTTTGAATCTGAAAGCGCGTATACATAATCGTAAATATTCTTTATTGATATGCCGTTAAACTGCACAATTACATCATCATCCATAAGCCCGGCCTTATCAGCAGGGCTTCCCTCTCTAACACCCATAAGCTTTACCCCATCTGTCTGATTCGAATAATCCGGGACAGTTCCAAGAAAGACGTTAAATTTTGAAGATCTCTCTTCAGGTTCTTCAACATTTGAAAAAGCAATCATCTTTTCCTTAGCATCTAAGTTCAAGATTAGGTCCGATATAATCTGCAGAACTTTTTTCTGGCCACTGGGGTTTGTCTTTTCCCAATCATCCCCTGGGGTATGATAGTCTTTATGAAGTCCTGTGAAAAAATGAAGTACAGGTATTTCTTTCGCAAAAAAAACGGATTGGTCGCTCGGCGCAAACCCGGAATTATTCAAACTCAGTTCAAAATTACAGTCAGTGTTAGAGTCTTGCAGCAATTTTTTCCATTCAGGAGATGATCCAACCCCGAAAACTGTTAACTTATCTTCACTGAGCCTTCCTATCATATCCAAGTTAATCATGGCAACCGTTCTTTCCAGGGGCACTTTGGGATTATCAACATAAAAGGAGGCCCCTAACAATCCTAATTCCTCGGCAGAAAAAGCAATAAATATAAGACTTCTTTTTAATGAGTTTTTTCTGCAGGAATAATACTTTGCAAGCTCAATCAGTCCCGCAACGCCAGAGGCGTTGTCATCGGCTCCGTTGTGGATTTCATCGTGTGTATCCTTTTCTGCTCGAGAGTTCCTCTTGCCGTAACCGATATGATCATAGTGTGCGCCGATCACAATAAATTCATTTTTCAATAGTGGATCCGCCCCCTCGACAATTCCGATTACATTTGAGCTTCTACCCTGCTCTTCTATTATTTCGGTTTCAACAATTGCGGAGCTATTAGTTAAGTTAAAAGAGGAAGGTATATTATTTTCAAGGTTCTTCTCAAGGTCCTTTAGATTTCTACCTGCTTTTAGCAAAACTTCTTCCGCTCTATTTCTTCTCAAAATTAAAGATTGAATTCCCGAGTCCGAGTATGAATAATCCAAACCCACAGAAGAGATATCAACCTCTTCTTCCTCAGAATATGGAGTGACAAATATGACTGCCTTTGCCCCTTTCTCTCTGGCATTCATTGCTTTATATCTTAGCGCTGCATAATTATAAAATTGATTCTCAGGCTCATAGTCCCCCGGGATATAGCGCAAAACCATTACCGCTTTATCTTTCACATCCAGCCCCACATAGTCATCATAGCCAAGCTCCTTTGAAGTAATGCCGTAACCGGCGAATACCAATTCCCCCTTAAATTTCCCGGAGCTTGATATGCTTAAGGTATTGAAATCTTTTCCCAATTCATATTCTTCTTGTTTATCAGGGAGCTCTATTGTAAGACTATTATCAAGACCCAAAACTATTGACTTTGTAAAAGAGAAGTTCTGATAATATGAGTTGTCATCCCCTGAAGGTTTAAGGCCTGACTGTTTAAATTCCGAGTAAATATATTCAGCGGCTTTTTCAGCGCCTGGAGTTCCGGACATCCTTCCCCTGAGATCATCTGAAGCTAGATAACGAATATGAGTGCTAATTTCATCAGACGAAATTAGCTGATTTTCGCATGCCTCATCCGAGAGAGCAAAGTCAGGCGACAAAAGTATCAGTAAGGACATAATGAACACCTGAGAACTTTTAATCATAAACAAATAAGTTACCACAAGTTATTAAGATCCAACGCGGTTTTAAAAAATAAGTGTGAATTTACTGCAAGCATTAAATTCTGTTTGCGCAGAGGTTTAAAGCATGGAAGACTTATTTTCAAAATAATTTCTGATGGAGTGAGAATGTATCCTACATTATTTTCATTTGGAGATATCCATGTTTCCTCTTTTTCCGTGATGGTCCTAGTCGCCTTTCTAGTCGCGTACTTTGTGGGTGAGTCCGAACTTAAAAGGAAGGGTTTAAACAGCAATCTTGCCGATTTGCTGCTCATAGCCTGTGTAATCGGCGGGCTAGGCGGAGCTAAAATTCTTTTTCTCTATCAGAACGTTGGTTTCTCTGATTTCTTCTCGGAGCCAGCGAGATATCTTGCGTCGGGCTTCACATTCCTGGGTGGCTTTCTAGGCTCTCTGATACTGATGTGGTTTGTAACACAGATGAAAAGAGTCAGATATCTAACCGTTACAGACGCTGCTGCTCCGGCTCTGGTACTTGCCTACGCAATCGGCAGAGTAGGTTGTTTATTGGTTGGGGATGACTATGGAATTCCAACTAGTATGCCTTGGGCAATATCCTTCCCCAACGGATCGCCTCCAACTGTTTTAGCAGTACACCCGACCCAGATTTATGACACTATTTCCATGCTGATATTTTTTTCCATATTATGGATGATTCGAAAAAAAGAGCTGCCTGTAGGCTGGATGACAGCAGTCACTCTGATGGTCTTGGGTGTTCAAAGATTTCTGGTTGAGTTTCTTAGAAACACTACCCCAAGTGTTGTGCCCGGCTTGTCTCAGGCACAGATTATATCTATAGTACTTGTACTAGTGGGTCTCGTGATGCTTTATAAAGTTGGACAAAAGGATGCCGGAAACAAAGAGTCTCAAGTCTACTGAGGTGTGGTCTAATGAATATTGTAATTATCGGTGCAGGTCAGGTTGGTTCTTTTATTGCTCAAAGTTTATCTATAGAACACGATATAATTGTAATCGAAAGGGACAAGGAAACAGCTGATAAACTGAGGGAGTCTCTTGACGTTATAATTGTTGAAGGCAGTGGGGAAGAAACTTCGGTACTCAAAGATGCACAAATTGATAAGGCGGATATTTTGCTTGCTGTCTCGGGGGATGACAGAACAAATATTATGGCGTCTTTCTACGCCGCTTCTTTGGATGTCCCCAAGATAATAATAAGGATTAGAAACCCCAACTACCTGGAATATCCAAAGCTAATCAAAAACGTGGACATTTCTGTAGTACATCCCTGGGAAATAATTTCAGAGAAAATAACAAGCCTAATTGGGTCCCCATTTGCGTGGAAAACTGAAACTCTGGCAATGGGAAAGATAAAGATGTATAAGTTGAAAGTCGAAGAAAATACTCCTATTGTCAATAATACCCTTGCTAATCTGGGGCCCCCTAAAGCGTGGATCTTCGTTGCCATATCGAGAAACGGAAAAATTACTATTCCTAAAGGAGAGACTAGGCTTAAGGCAGGTGATTATGTATTTGCTCTTGGAGTACCTGACATCCTCGGGAAGCTAAAAGAGTTATTTGCAGTACGTGAGGAGGAGATCAAATCCGCGGTGGTCGTCGGAGGAGGTCGCCTGGGAAGAGGTGCTGCAAGGTTGCTGGCAAAAAACAACATTTCTACAAAACTTATCGAAAGCAATCCTGACAGAGCGCGGAAAGCGGCTGAAGCACTGGACCATGTGCTCGTCTTCAAAGGAGACGCAACCGACGCTGACACCTTGAGAGAGGCAGGTATTGAATCAGCTGATTATTTTATTGCGCTTACGGGAGATGATGAGAACAATGTACTTAGCGCACTTCTGGCCAGAAATTTGGGAGCGAAAAGAACGACTGTGCTCTACACAAAACCTGATTATATCGATGTGATTGAGGCAATCGGGGTGGACAGGGCTATAAGTGTAAGACTGTCTGTGGCAAATGAAATACTGAGTCTACTGCATATGCATGGTGTCGCTCATGTGGCTCTTGTTGAGGAGGGACGTGCCGAAGTACTCGAATTTGATGTTACTTCTGAAACCAAAATTTTGGGTATACCACTCAAAGAAGTTAATTTCCCTCATGGATCAATAGTAGGTATAGCCATTCGCGGTGAAGAGGTTATCATCCCCAGAGGTGACTATAAAGTAGCAGAGGGCGACAGGGTTATAATATTCAGCTTGCCCGAGGCTGTTAAAAAAGTGGAAATGATACTTGGCAAGTGAATATACGATTCGTATTACATGTAATAGGGAATTTCATAAAATTTCTAGGACTATTGATGTTAGTCCCTGCGGCCGTTTCTTATATATACAATGAAGATGACGTTTTCACCTTTATAATATCAGCCCTTATTACTTTCGTATTCGGTTTCATACTTGAAACTACAACTAAACCCGAAGAAAGCTCACAGCAGATAGAAAGGAGGGAAGGATTTCTGATTGCAGCCTTGGCTTGGCTTTCTGCTAGCCTGTTCGGGGCCATTCCTTATATTGTATATGGTGTTTTCAGTAACCCTTTGGATGCCTGGTTTGAATCTGTCGCTGGATTCACAACCACGGGCGCCACAGTGTTAACTGATATTGAAGATACTCCAAACGGCATACTCTTCTGGAGAAATTTCAGCCAGTGGCTCGGAGGCATGGGAATAATTGTGTTGGCGATTGCAATTTTGCCACGTCTGGCCGTAGGCGGAATGCAGCTCATGGGTCTTGAGGCCCCGGGGCCCACTACTGAAAAGTTAACGCCAAGAATAACCGAAACGGCAAAAAAACTCTGGGCTGTATATATACTTTTATCGGCATTACTCGTAATTATTTTATTGCTGGCTGGAATGCCATTTCTTGACTCGCTATCACAAGCTTTAAGCACGCTGTCTACGGGAGGATTTTCACCTAAAAATTTAAGCGTGGGATTTTATGACAGCGCATTAATAGAAGCAATAATTACTATCTTTATGTTTATTGCCGGAATGAACTTTGTACTTCTTTACTGGTCTTTGAGAGGTAACTTTAAAAAATTAAAGCGCAATTCAGAATTCAGATTCTATCTATTAATAAACTTGATTGTAATCGCAGTGGTTTCAGTCGAGCTATGGTTTACAATTTATCCAAACTTCCTTGAAGCGCTTAGATATGGGAGTTTTCAGATCATATCAATAAGCACGGGCTCTGGATTTACCACGGCTGATTATGACCTTTGGCCATCTTTTTCAAAATGGTTCATTTTACTTCTCATGTTTTTTGGGGGTTGTGCAGGATCGACTACAGGGTCAGTCAAAATTATAAGAATCATGGTGCTGTTTAAAAAAGGCTACAGAGAATTGCACAAAATGATTTACCCTCATGCGATTTTACCAATAAGAGTTAACTCAAAACCTATAGATTATGAAATTGTTTCGAGTATCACGAGCTTTTTCCTCATCTATGTATTCTTTTTTTTCGTGTCGTCGCTGCTAGTATTAGCCGCTGAAGACATGCCGATTACAACAGCTATTTCCGCTTGTGCCGCGTCTCTTGGTAATGTCGGCCCAGGGTTGGGTGAAGTGGGTCCTGCAGGAAATTATTCTGAGCTTTCAGCATTTACCAAGATAATTTTAACTTTACTCATGATTATCGGTAGACTTGAGCTTTTTACCATATTAGTTCTTTTCACCCCGACATTTTGGAGAAAATAGAGACCTGTGATCTATATATAGTAAATGCTTTTACTTTAACAATCATGTGGTAATATTCTGAGCGTTTTAAACAGCAATAAATAATCCATATAATAAACCGGAACTTTTCTCAATCTAGAAAAAATGAAAGTAATATTTGATCCAGAAGAACCGATAGAAAACTTGACATCTGCAACAATCGGCAACTTTGACGGAGTCCATATTGGACATAAGAAAATTCTGTCTGCTATCAAAGAAGAAGCAAAAGAGCAGGGACTGAGCTCATGCGTTATCACATTCCATCCCCATCCACAAAAAGTTCTGCAAAATATAGACATACCTCTTCTTTTCCCTATAAGAGAAAGATTAATGCAATTGGAAGAACAGGGTATTGAAGTTGTCGCCTGCTACACATTTACAAAGGATATTGCCAAAATTTCGGCTCATGATTTTGTCACTGACATACTCGTCGGCAAGCTAAATCTCAAGCACTTGATCGTAGGTCCCGACTTTTCGTTCGGCCGGAATAGAGAGGGTAATTTAGAGCTGTTACAAAAAATGGGTAAAGATTACGGTTTTGATACAGAAGTAGTTGAAACCGCATCAATTGATGGAGAAATAGTGAGCAGCACTTCAATAAGAAACCTGCTTAGAGAAGGTGATCTCAAAAAAGCAGCCAATTTCCTAGGCTACAATTTTTATATAGAAGGCGAGGTTAAAGAGGGAGAGAGAAGAGGCCGGCAAATCGGATTCCCCACAGCAAATCTTGAGACTGACTGGGACATACTTCCAAAAATCGGTGTCTATGCTACTCTGGCCAATGTTGAAGGAACAAAACACCGGAGCATTACAAACATAGGCTACAGACCTACATTTGGACATAATGAGCTTTTGATAGAAACACACATCTTTGATTTCAAAGAGGATATATATAAGAAAAGAATTAAGATTGAGTTTGTTGACAGAGTTAGGGACGAGCAAAAGTTCGACGGGCCTGATGCGCTTGTCGAGCAAATAAAGAAAGATGTTGAAAAAGTAAAAGATATTCTTTCAATCAGTTAACTTGAATTACTATAAAATCTAGAGGGGATAATACAGTGGGAGTAAAAGCAACTACTAATATATATGGAATTTTCGGCCATCCGGTCAAACATAGCCTTTCTCCAAATATGCATAATAGCGCATTTAACGAACTTGGTCTCGACTCTGTTTATGTAGCATTTGATATCGAACCCGATAATATTGGCGAGGCAACAAACGCAATAAAAGTTATGGGGCTAAAAGGAATAAACATAACTATTCCCCACAAACAGACAATTATTCCTTATTTAGATGAGGTCTCTCCCGATGCTAAGCTGACAGGCGCAGTAAACACCGTGAAAAATGAATACGGAAAACTTTCGGGATTTAACACGGACGTAGGCGGGTTTTTAAGAGCCATAAGGGAAGACCTGGATTTTACTCCCGAAGGAAAAACTCTATTTCTTATCGGAGCAGGCGGGGCAGCCCGTGCGGTGTTATCAGCATTTTGCATGAACGGCGGAGTAATTGTCTATATCGCTGACATTATCAAAGAAAAAGCCATTCAGCTTGCTGATCAGTTCAAGGCAAATTTCAAAGAAATAAGGATTGAGACAATTAATATTGGAGATAGGGGCATAGTTTCCGAAAAATTCAGTGAAGCCGACATACTGGTGAACGCCTCACCAGCCGGAATGGACGGGATTGGGACTCTGGATATACCTCTAAATAATCTGAAACAAAGTGCAGTAGTTTACGATTTGGTATATAAACCAGTAAAAACACAATTACTTCAGGACGCCAAAAAGCTTGGACATAAGGCTTCAGGTGGGCTAACAATGCTTCTATATCAGGGTGCTGAGAGTTTTGAGATATGGACCGGTGAAACCGCTCCTGTAGATGTTATGAAGAAAGCTCTTGGATATTAGAATCCTAAATTAACAGATTCAACAATTTAGTGCCACAGCATGTCCCCACAGTTGGAAAACCGTTCATCTTTGTGAGATAATAATTTTATGAACCTATTGATTGGCCGGAGGAATAATGAAAGTTAGCAGCGACGCGGGGGATTTTGATATTACTGTAAAAAACGCCAAAGTCGAAGGCGATTTTGTGGTCATAACGGGACAGATGGGTGTCTGGGATTCCCACATTTACATGACTCCTCAAGACATATGGAAATTTACATCGATCTTCCTAAAACCGTCAGTAATACTCTACATGCTCAAAATACCATTCAGGTCACTATTTGGAAATTCTTCAAAAGACGGGGATGAATAAGACCGGAATTGATCTTATATATACTCAAGAACATCTCGATTGACTAGGTTTTTGGGAATTTCTCCAGAAAGAGCCATCTCCACACTTTCAACAGCCATATCTATCATTTTCTCACGAGTATGTATCGAAGCGCTTCCAATATGCGGAACTAGAACTGTGTTTTTAAGCCTCAAAAGCTCTTCGTTTACTTCCGGCTCGTTCTGAAAAACATCAAGACCCGCCCCCCAGATCGCTCTATCCTTAAGCGCAGCGGCAAGTTCTGCTTCCTTAATAATCGGCCCCCTTGCTATGTTTACAATTATTGATGACGTTTTCATTTTTTTAAATTCTTCCATCCCAAATTTGCCGCGAGTTTCATCGGTTAGAGGAGCCGTAATAACTATGAAATCAGATTCTTTCAGGAGAGTTTCAAAGTCTACAAATTGGGCTCCTGTTTCAGACTCCGCCTCTTCATTTCTGCTCCTGTTCTGATAAATAACCTTCATATTAAAACCCTTAGCCCTTCTCGCCACTGCCACTCCGATTCGTCCCATACCGAATATGCCTAAAGTTGCATTATGTATATTCATTCCCAACAAGAGTGATGGATGCCAGCATGCAAATTCACCGGCCCTGACATATTCGTCCGCCTCTACTATCCTTCGAGCTACAGAAATTATCAGCGCCCATGCTAGATCAGCCGTTGTGCCAGTCAATACATCAGGCGTGTTGGCAACAAATATTCCCTTTTTGGTTGCGTAAGGAATATCAATATTTTCGTAACCTACTCCGGCGTTTGAAACAATTTTCAAATTTGGAGACTGGTCAATTAATTCCTTGTCTACTATATCTGACACAGTTGTTATCAAAGCGGATGAGTCTTTTGCATTTTCCAGCAGCTCTTCTCTTCCAGGAAGCGTAGTATCAGGATAAACAACTACATTATATTTTTTTGAAAGGCTGTTTACAGAGCCCCCCGGATATTGAGAAGTTACAAATACCTTCTTCATTTTCCTTCAAATGGGTCAGGGATATCCGGGTGCCATAGCTTGAAATGATTTTTGTGATTTTCAGTATAAGCACCGGGCGGGTAATACTCATCGTAAAAATCGAGGTCCAAGTGATGCGCCTGAACCATGAATCTTAAAAACATCGGATCTGAGAATGCCGGGAATCTGCCGTAAGTTTCATATATGTAGTTACAAATATCCTTTACTACCTGTATCTCGTCCTTGCTCGGTCTCTCTACCTGCTCAAGTACTCCTTCTGGGTTAAGATATGGCATTGTATGAGATTCCCAGTTACTCCATTTCGCATCGTTAAACGCCTCAACTGCTTCTCCCATATCTTTATAGTACGGAGGGCAGTAGGCCTGGAACAGGTCGTCTTTACCCACTGCAACAGGATTGGGATTTCCAGTATCGCCTTTTATCTCGGGTGTGACAAATCTGAAGCCTAAGCCTTTATTAAACGGTGTGCCGCCAAGCATAAACATGCTCGCAAAACCGCTGAAGAGCCATCCGCCAAGCCCAAGTGTTTGGAGAGTCAAAACCATATTTTGGCCCATAAATGCCTGCTCCGCTATATAGCCGTTTGCAAATCTTAATTCCGCTTCCACAAGTGGCATACGTTTCCCTTTATCTAAAAATCCGCTCTCAAGCCATTTGTCTGTGCCAGGGAGCTTTAGATTATGTAGCTCGTCGACAAAGTTGAACCTGTGGTCAGGTCTCATATAGAAGAAAAGCAAGTTTATAATGCATGCTGACAAATCGGTTACGGGCATAAAAAGCGTAGTGCCCGGTTTGTTTACGTTCCAAAGATTGTGTCCTGCAAGTCCGGGCGGTTTAGAGGGCAAATCAGCTCGTTTGTCTTCAAGCTTTATTCTGGACTCTCTGAATAGCTCGAGTATCTTGTCCACTCTTTTATCACGGCTAAGCCCCTCAAGACCCCTGAAATCGTGTGCCTCCTTATCGTGCATTTTCACCATGTATGTGGCTTCGTCATTTGTATAGAAAAGCTCTGTCCTGTGCACATCACCAAGGGCGGGGATGGTTTTACTCGTAAACTGCATCTCGAGATCAAGCCCCACATGAGGTGGAAAATCGGAAAGGTTGATATTTTTTATTCCAAGCCCGTTCCATACTATCAACGCTTCTTCAAGTTCTGTAAGAGCTACAGGATGATGCTTGGATTTATATTGTAATGGTCCCTTCTCGATCTCCATTCCGAGACCGAACCTTCTTGATCTCCTCTCGAAAAGAGCGTCCATGAATTTGTAATCAACAGTAACATCTAGTCCCGGTGGATAGTCTCCCATTTTAAGCAGATCTCCTTATTAAGTTAGATTTGTAGTTTAGCAAATTAGGTTCCCTTAGACAAATCACGAATTCAGTCAAATAAATATTTGTAGAATCAGGCTAATTCTTGCTTATACTTAAAAACATATGAAAATTAGTACCCTGTATCTGAGTACTTTGGTAGTAATTACAGCAGCAATTTTAAGCGGGTGCGCTTCAGGCTTATACGGAGGACCTATAGCCCAGCCAATCCCGACAACAGTTACTAGCGAAGATGGGGTGCAAATTGCCGTCACACCATCATTCTGGCCATGGGAACCTAAAAATCTTCAGAAGTATGTAACTCCCTATTATGTAAGCATCACAAATAATTCCAAAAAAACTGTATTTATTGAATATGAAAATATTGTTCTCTTTGATCAGTATAAAACACAATATACTCCGCTTTCCCCTGATACAGTTGCTAACATATTTGGCACATCTACAAATACAGCCATATATTCCGGCGGGTACTCTTACCCTAGCCTTTCTGTAGGAGTAGGGTTCGGATTTGGCAGTGGTTACGGTAGGCCATACGGTTATGGTTACAGGGGAGGATATGGACCGCGAGTAGGTGTTTACGGATATGCCCCGGTTTATTACTACCCACCTCCCGTTTATTACTCAAAATCTGTAAATACGTCGGACATACTGACCCAAGCGTTGAGTTTAGGACCCGTTTATCCCGGCGCTACTGTGACAGGATATCTATATTTCAGAGATACGATCGCTGAGGCCAGCCAGGTCACGCTTGATATAGGATATAATCTGGAAGGGAGCACAAAAGAAAATGTTCTAACTTTTCCTTTTGATTTGAGTCTCAGAAAGTAAGTGGAGTCAAAAGCTACTTTTTCTTTTCGTTCAGCTCCTGGAGTTCCTTGAATATTTTCTTCTCATCTTTGGATGGTTTTTTGGGTATCTCAACCTTAATGTTGAGGTAAATGTCCCCTCTTCTGCCTGATCTGAATCCGGGTAATCCCTCATTTGGAATACGCATCGTGGTCCCGGGCTGAGTTCCAGCCGGAATTTTAACCTCTACCTCGCCTACCAGGGTCGGGACATCAACTTTCGTTCCAAACACCGCATCAGGTATCTGGAGAGTTATATCACGGTAGAGATTTTCACCTTTCCTTTTGAAACGAGCGTCTTTTTCGGTATTTATCACAACAATTAAATCCCCAGGAGGAGCACCGGCGTCCGGACTCGTATTTCCCTGTTCAGGAACCCTGAGTGCCATGCCTTCTTCTACTCCCGGCGGAACATTAATCTCAATAGTGGTTTCTCCCTCTACACTACCTCTTCCCGAACAGTCGGGGCAATATTGTTCTATAATTGTCCCCTGTCCACGACATTCAGGACACACTGCAACCTGCTGAAAAGTCATTCCGTGCTGTTGTGTAGTGAATACTTTTTGCCCCCTCCCTCCGCACTCTGTACAAGTTTTTGCATCAGTACCCGGTTTGGCTCTACTACCGTCACAAGTCGGACAAGGTTTAAATCTATTATAAGAAATAGACTCCTCGCCTCCGGTCAGAATGCGTTTCAAAGGTACAGTGATTTCTACTTGCACATCACTTCCTTTGGAAACTCTTCTTCCTCCTCCACCGCGTCCGAAGCCGAATATTTCATCGAATATGGAACCGCCGAATCTACCGCCGCCACCAAAAATATCTCCGAAGTTGATATTGCCGTAGATGTCCTCTGCCGACATACCGTCAAGGCCCGCAAAACCTCCGCGGTCGTAACGGGATCGTTTTTCAGAGTCAGACAGTACTCCGTAAGCTTCTGACAATTCCTTAAACTTCTCCTCAGCTTCAGGTCCTTCGTTATGGTCGGGATGGTACTTGAGCGCAAGCTTGCGGTAAGCTTTTTTTATTTCCTGCGGATCGGCGTCCCTGGAGACCCCTAGCACTTCATAATAATCCCTTTTTCCGGCTGCCATATGTATATATACCTCTTAAGAACTTATATATTACTTATTTCCCGATTTACAAGTCTGTCATTTGATTTTAACTAGAGTTTTACAGGAATAAATCAATTTATATTCTATACGAAGTGAGTAACAATACTAGTAAAAGAATATTTGTAATGTCTAACTAAACATTCAAAACTTTTTTCAAGAACTTACCTGTGTGGGATTTTTTACATTCGGCGACTTCCTCGGGTGTGCCTTGCACGACCAGGTTGCCGCCCTTGTCGCCGCCTTCAGGGCCGAGGTCAATTACGTGGTCTGCTGATTTAATCACATCTAAATTATGCTCGACAACTAAAACCGTATGACCGGATAGCACAAGCTTGTTGATGACATCGAGGAGTTTTTTTACATCCTCTGCGTGAAGTCCAACAGTCGGCTCATCCAAAATGTAAAGAATATCTTTTCCTTTTCTTCTCCCCAACTCGCGCGCTATCTTTATTCTTTGCGCCTCACCGCCGGAAAGAGTTGGAGCAGGCTGTCCGAGACGCAGGTAGCCGAGACCGACGTCCTGCAGTATCTTGAGCTTTCTTCCGAGTGATGGAACCTCGTAAAAAAAGTTGATTGCCTGATCTACTGTCAGGTCTAAAACATCCATAATGTTTTTGCTCTTGTACTTAATATCAAGAACTTCTTTTTTAAATCTCATTCCATTACATTCCTCGCACACTACATATACATCCGCCAGAAAGAGCATTTCGACTTTCTGTCTGCCCTCACCTTCGCAAACCTCGCACCGGCCCCCAGCCACGTTGAATGAAAAATGGGAAGCAGTAAGGTTTTTTGACCTTGCCTGATATGTATCGGCCAAAACTTTTCTTATCTGGTCATATACTTTTATGTATGTGACAGGGTTTGATCTCAGAGTTTTACCAATCGGATTCTGATCTAGCATTATAACGTCAGAAACATTGTCCATGTCCCTAATCTCATCAAACTCTCCTACTCTTTCCACCTCGCTGTGGAACCTTCTTGCGAGAGCAGCGTAAAGCACATCATGCACAAGCGAGCTTTTACCCGACCCTGAAACACCTGTTACACATATGAATGTTTTGAGCGGAACACTGAGAGTTAATTTTTTCAGGTTATGCTCGCGCGCTCCAACTATAGTTAAACTTTTTCCGCTGCCTTTCCTTCTTTTGCTTGGGACAGGTATGCCTTCTTTTTGCAGTAGATACTTCTTGGTAAGTGATTCCGTACCGTTTTTAAGAAAGTTTTTAATGTCTCCCTGATAAACTATGTTTCCTCCTCTTTCACCCGCCATCGGACCAAGCTCGATGATATGATCCGCTGAGCCAATCATGTCGAAATCGTGCTCCACAATGACAATGGTGTTATCCCTGTCACGAAGCTCCATTATTAATTCAATCAAACGGGTTAAATCGCGCTGATGAAGCCCGATCGAAGGCTCGTCCATTATGTATAGAGTTTCGGTCAGGGTTGAACCAAGCTGACAAGCCAAATTTACCCTCTGCGCCTCGCCGCCCGATAGTGTTTTGGCCAGCCGTGAAAGGGTTAAATACTGAAGACCGACTTTCAGAAGGAAATCTATTCTGGAATTAATCTGTTTTAATATCTCATCCGCAATCTGATTCTCATATTCAGTTAATTCTAGTTTATCAACAAAATCCTTTAGTTTGTCAATGGATAAGTCAGAAAGTTCGGCGATATTTTTTCCGTCAATTTTTACCCATAGGGCCTCATTCTTAAGCCTGCTTCCGCCGCATGTATCACAATCAAATGCCGAGCGGTATTTGCTCAGAAAGACACGAACGTGCATCTTATAATTTTTTCTTTCAAGATATTTAAAAAATCCGTTTATTCCTTTAAAAGACCCCATACCTTCATATACCATCTCCGTTTCCTTTTTTGAGAGCTTGGAGAAAGGTTTGTTAATATCAACGCCATATTCCGCTGCATTCTCCAAAAGTTTTCTCATGCGAAACTGATGAGACGGCTTGGTAAGGGGTTCTATCGCCCCCTCCGCAAGGGTTTTATCCGGGTTCGGAATAACAAGGTTTGGATCTATCCTAAGCACGTTTCCAAAACCGTTACACTCAACACAGGCTCCTTTTGGGCTATTAAATGAAAAGAGAAGAGGGTCGGGCTCAGAAAATTTCCTGTTGCAGGAATTACATTCCAAATCTTTGGAATAGCGGATAGAATTGTCCTCTAAGATATGCGCTATGACATATTTACTGTCTGAAAAACCCAGTTCCAGAGAATCTACCAGTCTGGAGAATGAGCCCTTTTTAATTGAAACCCTGTCTAAAACTACTTCCGTACCTTCCGGCAATTCCTTGAGCTCTTCTAACTCCGAAAGTGAGCCGCCTAGCCAAATCCTGGTAAATCCTTTGGACAGGAGTCCCCCAGGGGTCGGGCTTAAATCATCTATAGGAAAAGTTATCACAGCCCTTTTGCCGTTATAATGTTCTATCAATTCCGAGGCTATATCTTCGGGTGATCTTTTTTTAACTTCTGAATTACAGTCAGGACAAGATGTTTTTCCAATCTTAGAATAGAGAAGTCTGAGGAAATCATAAATTTCAGTTGTGGTACCTACAGTTGACCGTGATGTCCTTACTGAGTTTCTGCTTTCAATGGCAACTGCCGGCGGAAGACCCGAAATATCATCCATGTCAGGCCGGTCGACCCTCTCAAGAAATTGTCTGGCGTAAGTAGACAAACACTCGATATATCTTCTGAGACCCTCCGCGTAAAGAGTATCTAAAGCCAGAGATGATTTGCCCGAACCGCTTAAACCCGTGACAACCGTAAATTTATGCCAGGGAATTATGACATTCACGTTTTTTAAATTGTTTTCTCTGGCACCTTCTATTTTTATCTCGCCTTTCATATAACCAGCACCTTTATTAATTCAAAGTATAAAGTTAGCATGAAAATTGTATTGGGGATGAGTTCTGAAAATATTATTAAAAAATCTCTTTTAATTCTGACAACTTGGCTATTTCCTTTATCAAGGGATGGCTTAGTCCTTCAATATTCCTATGGTTAAGCCAGATAACATCAAGCCCAGCATTCATGCCCCCCATAACATCCGCCCCATACATATCACCCACATGAATTACCTCTCGGGAATCAAGTCCAAGCTTATCGAGAGCATGTTTGAATATGCGGGAATCCGGTTTTATTAAATCCACCTTTGTTGAATCCAAAACAATGTCAAAATATTCCCTGATCTCTACCTCTTCGCATTTTTCCTCAGCACGTCCGTCATTATTTGATATTACTGCTAACCTGTATCCCTTCCCCTTTAAATAATCCAGCAGATCATGAGCTCCCGGTAAGGCTACTCTTCCAAAATCTATTTTACTCAGTGCATATCTAACTTTTTGCCTGAACCCATCAACTTCGTTCTCGGAAATTAATGATTCATATAATAAGGGTAGGAACCATTGCCTGTATTCTCTTGGAGTCAGGCCGCCTTTCTCCTTTTGTTTTAAAAAAAGCTTATAGTCGGCCTTGGTATATATTAACTCAAAATCCTTATTAGAAATATCAAGACCCGACTCTCTCATCGCCTGAGCAATCCTGTGTAGATATGGAGGATCAGTAGAGGCCAGAGTATCACCGAGATCAAAACATATGGCTTTCACAGATTTCAAGAATAAACCTCAACTAATATTATTTCAGACCATAAACTGGACTAATTATCTGATAATGATATCACATGAAGGTTCTAATCAATATATGACGATGCCATTTTAAACGCTATGACTTATTAGAATCAAAAATTCAAATAATTTATGCCTATCAAAATTGTTTCTTGAAAATGTGGGAAAAACACCTTTGCAAAGCATTGAGCGTGGTGTTAATATATTAATCCTAATATGAGAAGGTATTTACTGCCCTTTTTACTGTTATTCTTCTTAGTAATTTCAAGCGCGGTTGCCCAGTCAGCAAATGATCAATATGCAGCCAGTATAGCTTCATTACTAAACGGAAATGCCAGCAAAAAAGACAAGCTCGGAATAGTAGTGAAATCGCTAACCACCGGAAAAACAATTTACCAGCACAACTCGGAAAAGATGTATATACCCGCATCAAATGAGAAAATAATTACATCTGTTTCCGCTCTATCTCTGCTTGGTCCCGACTACAGGTTCAAAACTGAGTTTTTTTCGGGGGGTGGTATCTCAAACGGTATACTTCATGGAGGTCTCTATATCAAGGGTTATGGCGATCCCACTCTTTCGGAAGGACATCTGGGATATATAGTTTTCCAGCTCAAGAGCCGCGGTGTAAAAGAAATAAAGGGCAAAATAGTTGCTGATGATTCATTTTTTGGCGGCAACAAATATGCTCAGGGATGGAAGGCTGAGTGGAAAGATGATTTTTATAGCCCCGCAATAAGCGCTCTCTCATTTAATTACAATATAATTGAGTTGAAAGTGTATGCAGCAAAAACCGGGAGCAGCCCGGCAGTACAAATCGAGCCCAAAGGGTCTAACATTAAAGTAATCAATAAAGCTGTAACAAGCGGCAAAAAAGGCGCCCTCAAGACTGAATGGAAAGATGATCAAACAATTGTACTATCCGGAAGAGTCAGACCTAAGGCAACGGTCACCCTTAAAATTCCTGTGCTAAACCCTACAGTATTTACTGCTCATGTTATTAAAAACGCTCTCGAAGAAGCCGGGATAATAGTTTCCGGACCTGTTGTAACTGATTACGTTCCCAGATGGGCAAGTATTATCTATACACATTATTCAGACCCCCTTTCCCAAGTAGTTACCGAATACAACAAAAACAGTGTTAACATTATCGGTGAGAATTTGATGAAAACTATGGGTGCTCAGTTTAAAGGTATTCCTGGAACTTGGGAAAAAGGCTCATTGGTAATTTCAGAATTTTTAAATAGAGCCGGAATAAATAATGGATTTAAGATTGTTGACGGCTCCGGACTGTCATTACTAAACCGGGTAACTCCTGAAACTCTTACCGATGTCCTGAGCTATGCGTACCAGGACAAACTAATAGCAGCAGATTTTATTGATTCTCTACCAATCGCAGGGGTTGACGGAACTCTCAAAAAAAGATTCAGGCAGTCTCATATACAAGGAAGGGTAAAAGCAAAAACCGGTTACCTAAACAATGTTAGGGCACTTTCAGGGTATGTCTTTACCAAATCGGGAGAAGTCCTGGTTTTCTCTATTCTGTCAAACGGCTTTGGCTGGAAAACCAAAGTGCTTCAAAATGATTTGCTAAGCCAACTAGTCGACTGTTGCAACAATCATCGTCCAGAGCATTCCGGCCGCAATTAGTTAATGATACCTTGCACATAGCATTGCTTTTTACTCAAAAAACAGTAGATTTTAATAGTTAGACTTATTTGTTGAAAGCAGTTTCGAAGCAGGTCTAGAATATAGTGTTAGAATTTAAAAATCGTGAGTAGAGCTTAAATATTATAATGGAGGTACAGGAAAATTAGGCTTCCATATTTCTTTGGATTTTTAAAACCGATTTAATTTTTGTTGACATGTAAAGTTGTACGCTTTATTTTTTATAGTAAAATTAACTATTCCACTTAAATGTTTCTGACAATTATAAAAAGGTATGTATGGGTTGTAAATCTAATATTGCTGGCATCATTAGCATATTTACTTGCCCTAAGCGTTAACAGTAAAATTCAGGGAAAGGTAACTTCACTGAATGCCGAAGCTTCACAGAAATTTTTCCCTGATAAAAATAAGTCGACGAGAGACAATAAGATCGCTCCTATTACAAGCTACAGCATAATTGCCAAAAGAAATATATTCGGGATTTCAGAAAGCATGGACTCATCTGATGTGCTTGCCGCTAATCCCGATGCGCTTCCGGAATCAAATCTCAATCTTGTTCTGCTTGGAACCATAATGAATGCTGAGGATAAATCTGTGGCAATTATTAAAAATGAGGATAACAGCAAGGTAAATGGATACAAAAGTGGCGAGAATATAGACATAATTACATCTGAAAAAGTCAGGTTGATTGATGTTCAAAACTGTAAAGCCGTAATACAGAGGAAAGCTAAAGGTCAGGAAACAATTAAGTGCAAGAATCTGGGAGATATTGCATCCAAAGGCGACAGCACGGGTCTTCTTTCAGGCAGATCCAAGACTGCCAGACTGGATTTAAACCAAAAATCAAGAAACAAAAATTCTGATGAGATAAACAAAATAGGCGAAAATGAGTACGAGGTAAGCCGTGATTTACTAGAAGACTTATTGAGCGA
>CBDUCG010000018.1:0-23370 GCA_965365595.1 uncultured bacterium | reverse complement strand
TCTTGTAGAATCAGAAAAAACAGTGAGCGAGATAAAAGACGATATATCTGGTATTCTTTCATAGCGCTGGTTAATAGAGTTGGATATCATTAACTCAAGGATTAAATATGAGAGTAATTGTTGCAAAACCAAGGGGATTTTGTGCGGGAGTCGACAGGGCGATCGAGATTGTCGAGAGAGCTCTTGAGACTTATGGGCCTCCAATATATGTCCGCCACGCAATTGTACACAACAAAAGAGTGGTTGAATCCCTTATTGAAAAAGGGGTGAAGTTCGTAGAAGATCTGAACGAGATTGAGGACGAGGGAGCGAAAGTAATATTCAGCGCTCACGGAGTCAGCCCGGCGGTTTGGAACGAAGCTTGCGAGAATAATCTCGAAGTAGTGGATGCGGTATGTCCTCTTGTGACGAAAGTCCACAATGAAGTTAAACACTATGCCGATCTTGGCTACACAATTATTTTAATAGGCCACAGAAATCATGTGGAAGTTATCGGCACGAGCGGTCACGCTCCAGAAAAAGTCATAGTTGTTGAATCCGTCGAGGAAGCGCAAAAAGTTTCGGTTCCTGATCCCGATAAGATTGCCTACGTCACACAGACAACTCTTAGTGTGGATGATACAAGGGATATCCTTGCGGCGTTAAAACAAAGATTTCCAAATATCGTAAGCCCCTCCAAACTTGACATCTGCTACGCAACCCAAAACAGGCAGGATGCGGTTAAAGCTCTTGCCAAAGAAGCAAACATGATATTTATTATGGGCTCTCCAGAAAGCTCTAATTCAAACAGGCTTGTTGAAGTTGCAAAAGCAAACGGGGTCACCAAAGCATTTCTCATAGAAGGAGCCCAGGACTTGGACAACCATGAATTTACAAGCGATATGGTGATTGGGCTCAGCTCCGGTGCATCGACTCCTGAAACTGTAGTTCTAGAAGTGATTGCCAGGCTCAAGGAGTTTGGCGCTGACAGTGTGGAAGAGCTAGACGGCAAGGAAGAGCACACAAGGTTTCCGTTTCCGGAAAAAATACAGTTTTCCTCAGCATTAAGCTCCTGATCTATATTTTAATTACTTCTTCCAGCAGACCCGATCTGACATCGTACAAATACCCTGAAATCTTGATTTCCTTTGACACAAGTGGGTGGTTTCTGATACGTATGGCGTCAGTTTTTACACTATCGATTTTATCAGTGATGCATAGCCAGTTTACAAATTCCCCTTCGGTTGTATTCAGTTTTTCTTTTAACTGACTTGCCATTTTTTCCTGAGTAACCATTTCAAGGCCGCAATCGGTATGGTGAATAATTAATAATTCATTGGTTCCGAGCTGAGTACTCGAGACTACGAGTGAGCGGATTGCGTCTTCACTGGCCCGCCCGCCGGCATTTCTGATTATATGGGCATCTCCTAGATCCAATCCCAAAAATTTCATCGGTTCGAGCCGTGAGTCCATGCATGTTAAAACTATAAGTTGTCTTGCCGGTTGTACGGCGAGGTCTCTCTTTTTGCCGAAGTCCTCGGCGTACTTTTTATTGGCGGCCATAAATTTTTTGATATTTTCTGTCATCGTTTGTCACCCTCCCTTTAATATGCTGAATAAAAATTAAGATAATATTCTAAGCCCTTGGTCAGATTCTGCAAAAAATACTTCAGCTTTTTCCTCTAGCTTAGGGAAATCATTTTTAAATTTTGTCATTATTTCATAAGCCGAGTTTTCTGAGAAACTCTCATTTACAAAAGCTACTACACACCCTCCGTAGCCTCCACCGTTAACAGCCGCTCCGTAGACTCCGCTGTGAGAAGCCGCTATTTCAAAAAGACGCTTTGCTTCGGGGCTGCCTTTATCGTAGTTTTCAATTGCACTAATGGATGACTGGTTCATTAAATGGCCAAATTCTTCCCAATTTCCCGCGTCCCATGCCCTAATGCCGGTCTCGACCCTATGGACCTCTGAAAAATAGTGCTTTGCCCATGGTTTTAAGTCGGCGGGCAGCCTTTTTTCATTTTGCAAATATTTCTCTTTTGGTATATCGGAAAATATAGCTGCGGATTTTATACCCCCCATAGTACCCAGCAGCATTGCCGTTTTATCGCAGGCCTCTACTCTTTGATTAAATCCTGAGGATGTGAGTTGATGGGTTAGCCCGGTAAATAAAATTAATATCTTAAAATTTTCTTTACTCTCGGGCATAGGATGCGCTGTAGCGTCTCCCGAAATTGTATCTATGTACGACATATGACCAATATTGCCGTATACAATAGAGCACTGGTCCAATATGCCATTTTGCAATTTTAAAAAATCATTTTCGATCAGGGAATCAAGATATATATATTCTTTATCTTTGAGCTCAAACCCGTTTACATTTGCGAGCGCTTTAATATAGGCAAGCCCCACAGAGGCGGATGAGCTCAACCCGCTTGCCGGCAGCGTCCCAAGCACAACTCCGGTAAATCCGATGTTAACCTTTCTTCTCTCACCGATTACCTTTGCCGCTCCCATGGCGTACCTTCCCCAGTCGTCCTTTTTGGGAGTTTTGATATTATCTAAGCTAAATTCCACAATTCCCGGATAGTTGGCGCTGTATAGCCTGATTTTCCCATCATGGTTCGGTACATAAACCAATATGCTTCTGGCGTTGATAGACATACCCAGCACAGGACCGCCCTGATGGTCTATGTGTGCCCCGAGTGGAGAAATTCGGTAGGGAGATACGACTATTCTTAAGTTGGAATAATCAAATGTTTCCCGTTTTTCCAAATGATCTACCAGATATTCGATTTGCTCTTTTAAGTTGCACAGTTCCATATTGTTTTATGTAGGCAGAGCGGAGAAATGATGGATTTCATTTTGCAGATTATAAAGATTAAAATAAATTCCTTTTTTCTCAAGGAGGGAATCATGAGTTCCCGATTCCGATATCTCGCCCTTGTGTATTACAAGTATCCTGTCAGCTTCTCTGACGTTTGATAACCTGTGCGCGATTATCAACGTTGTCGTTTCGTTTTTATTATTTTTGATTGTTTCCTGAATGCGTTTCTCAATATTGGCGTCTATGTTGGATGTGGCTTCATCAAGTATCATGAATTTCGCGTCTTTAGTGAGAGCCTGACTAATTGATACAAGCTGTTTCTCTCCTGATGAAATGGAATTTCTGCTGCTAGCTGAAAGCCGCGCGATACTCCTCATTGACGGGAAATTGTTAACACCAGAGTCATGGCCTTCTGAAAGATTTTTGCCGAACAGGAAAAGGTCCTGAAATACCGCAGATATGTTTTCTCTCAGATAATCCGGGTTGTAGTTTTGTATTTCAACTCCGTCCAACAATATCTTTCCTTTTTGTGCCTCATAAAACCTCAGAATAAGATTTACAATCGTCGTCTTTCCTGATCCCGTAAGCCCTACAAGAGCTACGGTTTCGCCCGGCTCCAGAGTGAAGGATACATTTTTGAGTACCCATTCTTTGTTATCATATGAAAACCAGACGTTTTTGAATTCAAGTTTGCCGATAAGTTCCCCATCATTTTTGCCCGAATCCTGCTCCGGAGTGGCGTTTGCCAAATCATAGAGATTTTCACTGGCCGCAGCGGCGGACTGGAATAAATTATATTTCTCGGCAAGCTCCATAATTGGTCTGAATAGAAGCCTTACATAATACAAATATGCTATAAGAGCTCCCAGGGTTAAATCCAGACTAAGCACTTCAAGTCCGCCGTACCAGAGTATAAATGCAACTGTGAAAACGCTTGTAAACTCAATGAAAGGTCTGAAAGTTGCGTATACCCAGAGCTGGTCCATATTGGCTTTGAAGTTTTCACTGTTTACATCCTTAAACTTTTCAAAATTCTCAATCTCTTTATTGTAAAGTTTAATCAGGATGATGCCCCTTACGCTCTCCTGAACAAATGCGTTCAACTTGGCGATCGAGATTCTGACGTCCCTGTAGACTGTCTTTAATTTCATCCTGAAAAGGCTCGCGAAAGTAAGCATGAGCATAGTCAAAACGAATACATAGACAGTGAGCACCTTGTTCATGAAAAACATCACTACAAAAACACCGGCGACTACAATAATGTCTTTAAAGAACTGAACCATTACAGACGTATACATCTCGTTTATCGCATTTACATCATTGGTTACCCGTGTGGTGAGTCTACCAACAGGATTTTTGTCGAAAAAGCTCTGCGGAAGGCGCATTATATGAGAGAGCACATTCACCCTCATTCTATGCATAATTTTGTGCCCGGAGTAGTTTAGAATATAGGTAAATAGAGAGCTGAATATGAATATTCCGAGGAGACACAAAAACAATAACCCTGCAAACCTGAAAACGTGTTTTATTTCATCGCTTCTTAAGACGATAATCTCGCTTCTCTTGAGACGGGCCATATTTGTATAACTTATATAATCATAGGGACCGGCTTGTTCAAAAACATTGCTGTTTTCTGCTATAATCTTTGTTATCTTGTCATTATTCTGTGTACTTAACTGGTTCTGAATAATGGCCAAATATCTCTCTTCCGATACAAGACCCAATTTTTCAAGATTATGCCTGCCCTCATTGTCAATCTGAGACATATCAATCAAATACGAATTTTGATCTATAGGGACGATGAGGCTCGGGTATTCTTTTTTAATATCCTGAACTAATTTTTTGCTTGATTCTTTATCGCTTGCCTCGGCGATTCTCCAGGATGGATAGATATATTTATCCACTGCCAATTTGGCTATGTAGGGGACGGCAAGTTCAAGCGCAGCCGTAGTTATCATGAATACAAGAGCCAGAAACATATATGTTCTGTATGGCTTGGTATATCCATAAAGCCACTTTATGATTTTGAGGTCATATGTTTTTTTGCCTTTTTTAGCTTCTTCGTTATCCATCAAGGCCAATTTGCCGATACTCCTTTATTGCTTATATCGCTTAGTTGTTGTCAGTTCTTATAAATATAATCTTTTCTGATAATTGTGTAGATTTTAAGTGTAAGATAATGTTAAGTTTATTTACTACCGGGAAAAAATCAAAAAGATTATACTTATACAGAAAAAACTGTCCGAGGACTTACTCAAAAGGAGATTGATATGATTAAGCACATTGTAATGTGGAGATTAAAAGATGAAGCTGCGGGAGCTACAAAAGAAGTGAACGCGCTGAAATTAAAAGAGTCACTTGAGTCTTTGGTAGGAGTAATTCCAACGCTTAAAGCTGCGGAAGTAGGGATTAACTTCAATCCGTCAGATGCCGCCTTTGATGTGGTTCTGTACTCAGAGTTTGATGACCGGGAGGGATTAAGTGCATATCAAACACATCCAGAGCATATTAAGATTGTGGATTTTGTAGGAGAGATCAGAACAGACCGCGCAGTTGTGGATTACGAAGATTGAGCTTCTTTCGTTTCTCCTCCTCTTCCCCGACCGTACTTGGGCCTGGAAGTTGAGAAGGGCGTAAGGCTTAATTCCGATATGTCTCCATTTAGGAACATGAATCCGCCCAAAGACCCAATCATTGCAGCATTATCTGTGCAATATTTTGGAGAAGGAATATAAACATTTATACCTTCCTCGCCGAGCCTTTCCTTAGACAGCTCTCTTAATCTTGAGTTACACGCAACGCCGCCCGCTATTACAACATTCCGGACCTTATTCTCTTTTGCCGCCAGTAGTGTTTTGTCGACAAGCGTGTCTACAATCGCTTCCTGATAACTGGCGCAGATATCTTTCAGTTCCTGCTCACTTGGGTCCGGATGTTTTCTCAGATAGTAAAGGACGGAAGTTTTAAGTCCGCTAAAGCTGAAATCAAAAGTCGAAGAACTCATAAACGGCCTTGGGAAGTCAATTGCTTCTTTGTTTCCTTGTTTTGCCAATTTGTCGATTTCAATCCCGCCCGGGTACGGAAGTCCCATTATTTTGGCTGCCTTGTCAAAAGCCTCGCCCGCAGCGTCGTCTCTGGTCTTGCCTAAAAGCTCAAACTCGGTATAACCCCTGACCAGATAGAGGCTCGTATGACCTCCGGAAACCACCAAACCTACAAAGGGGAATGGAACTTCATTTTCCAGATGAACGGCTGAAATATGCGCTTCAAGATGATTAACGCCGATCAAAGGAACCCCAATCCCGAAGGCCAGTGCTTTTGCGGTGGAAATCCCTACCATTAAGGCTCCGATTAATCCCGGACCATGAGTAACCGCAATGCCCTCAATATCATCTTTGTCTATATTTGCCTCTTTAATGGCTTTATCCACCACGGGTATGATTAACTCAACATGCATTCTGGATGCAATCTCGGGTACAACTCCCCCGTATTCCTTATGAATATTAACCTGTGAGGCTACCACATTTGAAAGCACCTTCTTGCCGTCCTGTATTACGGCTGCTGAAGTTTCATCACAAGATGATTCTATTGCTAGCAAAGTTACTGACATAACTTGTATTTTACTAGAAGTCGCCATATTAACAAATGAAGATAAAATTGCGCTTTTGCCTCATTACTTTTATACTTAGGGGTGTTAATATTTACTAAGGTCTATTATGGGGCTCGGCAAGCCATATTTATAGGGAGTTAATCTGATGGGAACGAAAACCAAAATCGAAAGGATTCCTGACAAAAGCGTAATAACCAGAGACCCTTTCCCAAAATCAAAGAAGATATATGTAGAAGGAAAACTACACAATATTCAGGTTCCCATGAGAGAGATTGAGCTTGAGGACTCTAACGCTACATTTGCAGCTGATGGAAAATCCTCAGAAAACATCTCGGTTACGGTTTATGACACAAGCGGTCCGTATACTGATCCCGACATTGATATTGACGTTCACCGGGGGCTGGATCCGATAAGAGCGAAATGGATTAAGGACCGAGGGGATGTGATGAAGCTTGAGAATTTTACTTCCGAATTCGCCAGGAGAAGCGAGGCCGACTCCAAGATTCAGGGGATAAGATTCAAGCATATAAGAAAACCGCTTCGCGCAAAACCGGGCGGCAATGTATCCCAGATGCACTATGCAAGACAGGGAATTATCACTCCTGAGATGGAATTCATCGCCATAAGGGAAAACCAGAGAATAGATGAACTAAAAGAACAGCTCGGTGATTTGGCCAAATACCATAAAGGCGAAAACTTCGGCGCAAATATACCGGACTCCACTATAACTCCTGAATTTGTAAGAAAAGAAGTTGCAGAGGGAAGAGCCATAATTCCAAGTAATATAAATCATCCTGAGAGCGAGCCCATGATAATCGGGCGAAACTTCCTTGTTAAAATTAACGCCAATATTGGCAATTCGGCGGTTACATCCAGCATTGAAGAAGAGGTTGAAAAAGCCGTCTGGTCATGCAGATGGGGCGCCGATACTATTATGGATTTGTCCACAGGAAAAAATATTCATGAAACCAGAGAATGGATTATCAGGAATTCCCCGGTTCCAATAGGAACCGTTCCGATTTACCAGGCACTTGAAAAAGTAGACGGCAACCCGGAAGAACTGACTTGGGAAATCTTCAGAGATACATTAATAGAGCAGGCTGAGCAAGGGGTTGATTATTTTACAATTCACGCAGGGGTTCTATTGAGGTATGTGCCGCTCACGGTAAACAGAGTAACTGGGATTGTTTCAAGAGGAGGTTCGATAATGGCCAAGTGGTGCCTTGCTCATCACAAGGAAAGCTTCCTCTATACACATTTTGAAGAGATGTGTGAGCTAATGAAAGAATACGATGTCGCATTTTCACTTGGTGACGGTCTAAGACCGGGATCTATCGCGGACGCCAATGATGAAGCACAATTTGCTGAATTAAAAACTATAGGGGAATTAACACAGATTGCCTGGAGGCATGACGTACAGGTAATGATAGAAGGCCCCGGCCATGTTCCCATGCACATGATAAAAGAGAATATGGATAAACAGCTTGAGTACTGTGATGAAGCTCCGTTTTACACACTGGGGCCGTTGACAACAGATATAGCTCCGGGCTATGACCATATTACTTCCGGTATTGGAGCTGCAATGATTGGATGGTACGGTACAGCAATGTTGTGCTACGTGACGCCAAAAGAACACCTAGGACTTCCTAATAAAACCGATGTTAAAGAGGGTGTAATAACCTATAAAATCGCGGCTCATGCAGCGGACCTAGCCAAAGGGCATCCGGCTGCTCAACTAAGAGACAACGCTCTTAGCAAGGCAAGATTTGAATTTAGATGGAACGATCAGTTCAACCTTTCACTGGACCCCGACACCGCAAAAGAGTTTCATGATGAGACACTTCCTGCGGAGGGCGCAAAAGTGGCGCACTTCTGCTCTATGTGCGGTCCTAAATTCTGCTCAATGAAAATAACGCAGGATGTAAGAGAATATGCCGAGAAACACGGTCTTACAGAGAAGGGCGCTCTGGATCAGGGGATGGAAGAGAAATCAAAAGAATTCACTGATGCCGGCGGCAAGATTTATGTTGACGCAGCCAAGGCGCAATAGCCAATAGTTCTAAATACTCCTAAAGAGTTTCCATTACCAAACTGCTCTCTGTGCACGAATCTATGTCGACAGCTTGAATCAAAATTGATATACCCGTGGCTCCGCCTGGAATAGGTATATTAAAAAAATTTCCCGAACCGCAATAACAAAAATATAATGTTTGTTAACTATTTTTAAATCCGTAGGTCAAAAAATTTGTCACTCCAATGTTTATTGCTTGATGACAATTGAGTTAAAATTATGAGTGCTATGATTAATCTGTTATATTGAATCTAATTTATCTTGGAGAGACCTAATATGAATAAAACTTACAGAGCCTATATTGTAGGACAGCTAGATGAGAAGTCATTTGAAAGAAATATTAAAGAAGTCGCAGTTGACGATCTTCCCGAGGGTGATGTTCTTATAAAAGTTCACTATTCGTCACTCAACTATAAAGACGCGCTCTCTGCGACGGGGAATAAAGGAGTTACCAGAAAGTTTCCTCACACCCCGGGTATAGACTCTGCGGGAATTGTTGAAGAAAGTACCGATAGTAGATTTGCTGCGGGCCAGGAAGTAATTGTCCACGGATATGACCTGGGCTGTAATACATGGGGAGGGTATGGTGAATATATAAGAGTCCCTGCAGGCTGGGTTGTTACTCTTCCTAAAGGTTTATCTTTGAGGGAGAGCATGATTTACGGAACTGCCGGTTATACGGCCGCATACTCTGTACAGAGGCTTCAAGAGTTCGGAGTTACCCCCGAAAAAGGCGAAATTCTTGTTACCGGAGCGACAGGAGGAGTAGGCAGTGTAGCCGTCGGAATACTTGCCAAGATCGGTTATCAAGTAGTCGCATCTACAGGTAAAACCGACCAGGCTCAGTTCCTTCTCGATTTGGGAGCAAATGAAGTGATTAGCCGTGAGGATTCACAGGACCAGTCCGGAAGACCTCTTCTCAAAGGCCGGTGGGCCGGTGTGGTGGACACAGTTGGCGGAGAAATTCTTGCAACCGCCATTAAGTCAACTATTCCAAGGGGCGTTGTTACCTGCTGCGGGAATGTAGCGTCGGCAGAGCTTCCGATTAATGTCTATCCATTTATATTGAGAGGCGTTTCTTTGGTAGGTATTGATTCTCAAGATTCACCAATGTCACAAAGACAATGTATTTGGGACAGAATAGCAACTGACTGGAAACTGGATCATCTTCAACAGTTAACAACTGAAATTAAACTTCAGGAACTTGACCGGAATATTGAGCTTATTCTGGAAGGCAAGCAAAGGGGCAGAATTCTTGTAAATTTAGAGAAGTAGCGTAATAATCAAAAATATAATTTGTGCTTAATATTCAGGCATGTCTAGCTTAATTTTTAAGCATCATAAGTACTTGTTTTTACTGGAAATAGTCTATTTTGTTAATTCTTGTGCATAAATATTCGTCATTTAATTGTCCAACCCACTTCAATTATTGGCTTTTTGTTCATAAATTTCGATTCTTAGATCACAATCTAATTATTACCCTCTAATTGGCATCACTATTGCAACTTTATAACAATACACAAAGAGACGGAGGTATGGAGATATGTATAAATTAGCCCTTAAAGGGGGTTTTCTACCCTTTTTACCGATTTTTCTGTTTTTTCCCCAACTTGCATTAGCCCAGGAGGGATTAGATTCAGGTGATACGACCTGGATTATGGTATCTACTGCTTTGGTATTATTCATGATGATCCCGGGTTTGGCTTTATTCTACGGGGGTTTGGTCGCAAAGAAAAATGTTCTTTCGGTCTTGATGCAGTGTTTTGCGGTAACTGCTGTTGTGACTATAATCTGGACCGTCGTCGGTTACAGTCTCACTTTTGATACGACAGGCATGGTAGCTAACCAATGGAATATTCACGCATTTGTGGGAGGTCTCGATAAAGCATTTTTGAACGGGATCACACCGGATACATTATCCGGCAGTATTCCGGAGCTTGTATTTTTCGCGTTTCAGCTCACTTTTGCAATTATTACACCCGGCCTTTTCATAGGAGCATTTGCCGAAAGAATGAAATTTTCTGCAATACTCTGGTTTGTAGCCATCTGGGTGGTTCTGGTCTATTTCCCGATAGCTCATATGGTATGGGGAGGTGAAGGATCGTTTTTTGGGGACATGGGCATTATTGATTTTGCCGGAGGAATTGTCGTTCACATCACAGCCGGAGTTGCAGCGCTTGTTGCCGCCATAATGGTTGGAAGAAGAAGGGGCTATCCAATGGCGACTCCTCCGCATAATATGACGATGACGCTTACGGGGACAGCGATGCTTTGGGTCGGATGGTTTGGTTTCAACGGTGGAAGCGCTCTTGCTGCCAATGGGACCGCGGCAATGGCTATCGTGGTTACACAGATTTCTCCTTGCGTAGCCGCTCTGACCTGGATTACAATTGAATGGATAAAGGTCGGCAAGCCGAGCGCTCTGGGTTTTGCAACCGGTGCGATCGCGGGGCTTGCGGCTATTACACCTGCTTCCGGTTCAGTCGGACCTATGGGAGCGATTACCATCGGGTTTGTTTCTGCTTTATTAGCATTCGTTGCGGCTACATGGCTGAAGTATCAATTCAAATATGATGATGCGCTTGATGTTGTAGGTGTTCACGGAGTGGGTGGATTTGTCGGCATCATTCTTGTGTCATTTTTCGCTTCCATTTCTTTAGGCGGCACCGTAGCTGATGTGGACTTTCTGAATCAGCTTAAAGTTCAGGCTTTAGCGGCATTTTTTGCTATTATATACACCGGGATACTCTCATTCCTCATTCTTAAATTCATAGATGTGTTTGTAGGACTGAGGGTAACTGAGGAAGAAGAGGTGCAGGGTCTCGACCTGTCAGATCATGGTGAGGCAGGTTACGATCTGTAAGTTTTTAATTCAGGACAATCAGTTGAGCTTTAGAAATCTCAAGTGGAGCAGTTGAGGATGCTGCTCCACCTGAGCTAATTCTTTTCCGCGTTAAATTTCCTCAAACAACTTGAAAAATAGCTTATTACTCTTATGATTGAGAGTATCATGATTCAAGTCACTCCCGATATATCAATTAATGATGACGAGATAGAGCTTGAGTTTGTACGCTCTTCGGGGCCGGGCGGCCAAAATGTAAATAAAGTTTCTACTGCTGTACAGCTCAAATTTGATATAGATGCGTCTTCAGGGCTAAGCGCAGGTATTCGGGAACGATTGATTAAGCTTGCCGGCAGCAAAGTAACCAAGGACAATATGCTGGTTATAGAAGCCTCTTCCTTCAGGTCTCAGGAGAAAAACCGGGCTGACGCTGTATCACGATTAACTGATCTTATTCGTAAAGCCGCTTTCAAACCCAAACCCAGACGAAAAACAAAACCTACTTTTGCATCCAGGAAGAAGAGAATTGAATCAAAAAAACAAATAGGTGAGAAAAAGAAAATGCGGCGTCCGGTTAAGTTTTCAGATGATTGATTTGCTATGGACTTTCCTGCTGGTACAATACCCCCTTCAAATTACTATGAGCACAGATAACAACGATCAAAAAACCTGCAGGTGCGGGTACACAAGAGATCATGCCTGGGTAGTGCCCAAACCGAGCTATTCTTTCTGGGGCTGGATTTTAGTGGGAACCGGTATAAGCCATTCCCCCACAGAAATCAGGTTTGAGTGTGACAGGTGCAGTTACGTGTTTGAGAGAATAACCGACCCCGAGCTCTTAAGAACCCATTCTTATAAATAAACCCTGTTATTTATTAAACTTTTTCCCTTTCTTGGTTTATATTGGTTAAACTCCATATATGTTTGAATAAAATTCGGAGATCACAGTTTTTATGAATCAAAAACTTGTTCTAATAACCCTTTCTCTGGTTTTTGCTTTTTTCTTGTCATCATGCAATAACAAATGCATCTCCGTCACTGACGCTGAGCTTGAAAAAATAGGACAGCTCATATTCATAAATGAAGGCGCTGGAAAGGTTGAAAATCTAACTACCTGGAATAAGGGGGAGGAATTTGCGTCTTTAGGGATTGGTCATTTCATCTGGTACCCGAAAAGAAAAGAATACAGATTCTACGAAATATTTCCTGTGGTTTATGAATTCATAATATCTAATGGAGGACAACCTCCTCAGTGGATGGAGCAGATGCCTGAATTTGATCTGCCGTGGAATTCAAGGCAACAGTTTTACAACGAATTTGAATCGGCAAAAATGGTATCTCTGAGAGAATTCCTTTTAGAAACAATTCCTCAGCAGTCCCTCTTTATGGCAGGCAGGCTTGAAAATAGTCTTCCGAAAATACTGGAAGCAGCGCCCCCTGAGAGGCGGGAGCATATTAAAAAGCAGTTTTACCGTGTGGCCAACTCTCCCATGGGCATGTATGTTCTCATTGACTATGTGAATTTCAAGGGTGAGGGTACTCTTGAGTCTGAGCGCTATAACGGACAGGGCTGGGGTCTCCTTCAAATTCTTGACGGGATGAACGGAACAGAAAAAGGAATGCCGGCGCTTGTGGAATTTGCCGATGGTGCAGAAAGGGTTTTACTCAGACGGGTTAGCAACTCTCCTCCTGAGAGGGGTGAAAAAAGGTGGATTCCGGGTTGGAAGAACAGGATTAAAACTTACACTTCAGAGGATGTAGCTTCCTATTACAATTCCTCTTCCGAAAACCAAAAAAGCGATCAAGAGAGTATTCTTGAAATTGTAAGTGATATTTACAGAAACTTGGTTTGCGGCCAGACTTGATCTAATATAATTCCTAATGGATTACTGGGCTATATATATTCTCAGTCTCTTGGCTGCAGGGTTTATTTCTGGCTTTGTAGCCGGACTATTCGGAGTAGGCGGAGGAATTGTAAGAATCCCGATATTCCTCTTTCTTTTCCTAATATTAGGCATCGACCCCGAAATTCTCATGCACGTGGCTGCAGGTACCTAACTTGCGCTTGCCATACCTTCGTCAATTATGTCATCAAAACCACAATACGATGCGGTGAAGTTAGACATAGGCTTTTTAAAATCCTGGATTCCTTCTTTAGTGATCGGTGTTATTGTAGGCATTTTCTTAATGAGATTTGTATCCAGCAATTTTCTGGAGCAGGTATTTGCCTTTGTAATCTTGTTTGTTTCACTGCAAATGTTTTTTACAACAAGTGAATTTAAAATTACCAAGGAATTTCCCGATTCAACACTCAAATCTCTTTCTGCATTTGCTATCGGAGTTCTGTCAAAAATCACCGGGCTTACAGGTGTAGCTCCACAACACCGGTTCTTACGGCATATGGATATCCCATACACCGCTCAATTGCGGTCGCCGCCGCCGGGTTTTTTATAAGTGTTTTCGGGACGGCAGGTTCGATAATTAATGGTATTGGTGCTCACGGCAGAACCGGCCTTTCGCTTGGATATGTAGATTTAATGGCTGTATTGATCATGATTGTTCCAATAATTCTTACAGCACCTCAGGGAGTGAAACTTGCAAATCACTTGGGTCGGAACCGGTTGAAAAAAGTATTTGCAATCTTTTTATTTATTGTGGCTTTGGATATGATTAGGAGTCTATATTTCAAATAGGGGAGAATTGTTTGAGAACACTAGCTCTGGATGTGGGGACAAAAACAATTGGAGTCGCAGTTAGTGACGAATTGGGGATTACGGCAAATGGCATTACCACTATAAAAAGAACGGGTTTGGAGAACGATCTTAACGAGCTCTATATTCTGGTCAAAGAATATAAGCCCGGAGAGATAGTTATAGGGGTGCCCTATCTAATGGACGGTAGCGTTGGTGAAAGAGGTCAGCAGATATTAAATTTCGCGGAAAAGATTAGAGAGGCTTTCTCTTTGCCGGTTGAGTTCTGGGATGAGAGTTTTTCCACTGTTCATGCCGAGAAAAAGCTGATAGAAGGAAATATGAGCCGTAAAAAGAGAAAAAAGGTCATAGACAAGATAGCCGCAGTTTTCATATTACAGGAGTATCTGGAATCCAAGAGATATTTATAAGGAGCTTTTTTAAAAATGCCTTACGCAAAAGTAAACGGAGTAAATATTAATTATGAAGTACACGGACAAGGAGAGCCTGTTGTCCTCATAGGTGGGCTAGGGAGCCAGATGCAAAGCTGGGCTACCCAGGTGCCGATATATTCCGAACATTTTAAAGTCGTGATTTTTGACAACAGGGGATCAGGCAAGTCCGATAAACCTGAGCAGGGTTATACAACCTCAGATATGGCAGACGACACTGCGGCGTTGATGGATGAGCTCGGTATAAACTCCGCACACATAGTCGGAAAATCCATGGGCGGCATGATAGGACAGTGGTTAGCCATAAATCATCCAGAAAGAGTTCAGAAATTAGTAATGGGCTGCTCCTCTGCTTCGAGGGATGAAGTAGGAAATGAAATACTCAGTATGGGCCGCGAGATTGCCACAAACCTGGGCACCAAAGCTGTCTGGCTTATGGCGCTCTATCTCGGATATACAAGAGAGTACATTGAGGAAAATATAGGAAGTATTAAAGAAGTCATGTCTTCAGTGCCCGAAAATCCAGAGGCACTGAAAGGTTATCTTGGGCAAAATTACGCCTGTGAAGGGCATAATACAATAGAACATCTTACAAATATCAGATCACAGACTCTTGTAATGCTTGGAGAGAATGATTTGATTGCTTCCCCAAAACGCTCGCGGGTTCTTGCGGAGCTGATTCCAAATGCGGAACTTAAAGTTTTCAGTGGAGTTGGTCACGGCTTCTGGAGGGAAAGGCAACAGCAGGTTGACGAATTGGTTATGGATTTTCTATTGAGGGCATAAATTAATTTAGATGTCTCTTCTTTTTTATCGCACTTCTTTTCTGAGAAGTAATTGAAATCATTTCCAGTTTGGAATGTAAATCTTTTATAATAATTTCAGCCCTTTTTTCGACACTTATTTCTTCCAGAAGTTTCTGCTTATCAAACACATTGGGGAATATAAGACTTCCGAGCGCATCTGTGAGGTTTTCAAGAGGGAGTTTGGTATTTACATTTATTCTGTGAGATTTCTGTTTTTCATTGAGATATAAATTCCATTTATTGACCAAGTCTTCTATCATTGACCTCAAGCTCTCGCTATTAACGCTAAACTCGTTTTCCATCAAACTGACCTTGGCCTGCCTGTAAGGAAGCTCACTTACGGTTTCTATTATTTTAACCCTTTTTAATCCGTATAGAATTATATTTATCTTGCCGTCATCAAGCATCTCTGAGCTTACAATCCTTCCCATTCCTATTACATCATATACGTCAGGATTGTCGTAATAATCACTCTCCCATCCGGGTTTCAACAGTGCCATACCAATGATTTTTTCGCTGTTTAACGCAGCATGCACCATCTCCCTGTATCTGGGTTCGAATATATGAAGTGGCAATAATGTATTGGGAAAAAATACGACTGAAGACAGAGGAAAGAGCGGTATAGTTCCCGAGAAATTATCAAGATTGGCTACGTCATTTAAATCCAGTTCCGGCAGTTCCATTTATTTATTCCCTGTTTAAAATGTTACATCTTAGTATAGCATACGGATTGCAGAATATATGATTAAACCTAAGTACTTTCTCACACAAGAAAAATTCTCATGTAATTTATCTCCTGAATCCTTTACGGTGAAATATACTCTAAGTAGGTAAACAGACTATCAATTCAAGGGGGTCTAAAATGAGTAGAACGGTAACTTTGAATGACGATAATTTTGAAAATGAAGTTCTAAACTCTAAAACTCCGGTTTTAGTAGATTTCTGGGCTGAATGGTGCGGGCCATGTAGGGCGCTGGCGCCGGTTATTGAGGAAATCTCTGAAGAATACTGCGAAAATCTGAAAGTCGGGAAAGTCAATGTAGATGAAAACCCGGGAGCTCCTTCGGCATTTGAAATCAGAAGCATACCGACTCTAATTCTTTTCAAGGACGGCGCTGTAGTAGAGAGATTTGTGGGCGCTTTGCCAAAAAATAACATTGTAAGCCTGATTGATTCAGCTTTACAGACCAAAAAAAGTGCCTGAACAGTTAGATTGATAAAAGAATTTGGAGAGGTTCCGGTTCCTGTAAAAATACAAAAAGGCCGGAACTTTTCCCCTAAATTGAAAACTTTTTAGTGAATATATAACCCTCCCAAAATTGAACCGCAGTAACCATTCGGTTAGAATTTCAAAATGGAAAAAAAGAGGATTACCAAGGTCTATACAAAGACCGGTGATAAGGGCCTAACGTCTCTCGTAGGCGGGGAAAGAGTAAGTAAAGCGTCACTCCGGGTAGATTCATACGGGGACGTTGATGAGCTTAATGCAGTTCTTGGAATTATCCGCTCACATGGCGTGGATGACGAGATAAATTCCCTGCTGGTAAATATACAGAACGACCTGTTCATCATGGGTGCGGACCTGGCCAGTCCTCCGGATATTGAAGTTCCCAGAGTAAGCGCCGAGAGTATCCGGAATTTGGAAAATTGGATTGACAGATTTCTGGAAGAACTTGACCCTCTTAAAGAATTTATTTTGCCCAGTGGTAATACAGGAGGTTCATACCTTCATTTTGCCAGAACGATTTCCCGAAGAGCAGAGAGAAAAGTCGTTAAGTTAATGGAAGAAGAAGATATCGGAGAATATGTTCTTATATACCTGAACCGCCTTTCCGACCTGCTATTTGTAATGGCCCGCATCGAGAACCAGCGCGGTGATTTTAAAGAAACTTTTGTGGACTTTAAGAAAAAGTAAAGAGAGATAAAAAATAGACATTGATATAGTTAATCCCAGAATTGATAGTTACTTGGACAGCCTTATCTCCAAAGATGACGCTATTCTTTCAGAGATGGAGGAGCTTGCGAAAGAAGAGGGGATACCGATTGTAGGACGTCAGGTCGGAAGATTCCTCTATCAGCTCGCAATTACTATCAAAGCCAAAAGCGTTTTTGAGCTTGGCTCGGCGTTCGGTTACTCGGCTTACTGGTTCGCCAAAGCAGCGGGCAGTGAAGGCACTGTATATTTTACCGACCTGTCCAAGAACAACGTAGCACTTGCTCTGGATTTTATAAAGAGTGTCGGATTTGATGACAGAATTAAAATAAATCTCGGAGACGGATATTCAATATTGGATAAAATAGAAGACGAATTTGATATTATTTTCAATGACATAGAGAAAGAAGACTATCCCAAAGTCATTGATAAAGCGTATGAAAAACTTAGGATGGGCGGGTTGTTTATTACAGACAATGTTCTGTGGCACGGGAGAGTGATATCGGATGACAATTCTCCCGCAACAGAGGGGGTAAGAGAATTTACAAAACTTTTAATGGAGCACAGCGGCTTTTACACTACAATTGTGCCAATCAGGGATGGACTATCCATTAGTGTAAAATTATAATTAAGACAGAAAAATGACGAATAAAAGTAACTTGGCATTAGAAACAAATGAATTAAGCAAAAACATAAAGCTCAGACTCATGCGTAAGGAAAATGAGCTGAGGGAGCTGCATAATAAAAAAGCCAAGCGCGACAGGGCATTATCAGGGAGCATGCTTGCTAAAAAAAGGACCGAGATTGCCGATAAGCTGATTAGACAGGCAATTGTGCAGCAGGGACATAAAGATTTAAAAAATGTGGCAGTTGTGGCACTTGGGGGTTATGGAAGAAACGAGCTGTGTCCATATTCCGATATTGACATTATGTTTCTTTACAAACCGCGAAATAAGGCTTTTACAAAGGATGTTACAGAGAAATTACTCTATCTACTATGGGATTTAAACTTCGATGTGGGTCACTCTGTAAGGACCATAGATGAATGTTT
Source organism: uncultured bacterium (assembly GCA_965365595.1). GTDB lineage: Bacteria > Desulfobacterota_D > UBA1144 > Nemesobacterales > UBA2774 > CR02bin9. Next base: position 5,106 of record CBDUCG010000018.1, on the reverse strand, counting down.
GGAACTCTGTGCGGATTTGGACGAGGATACTTCCATACTCACATCAATCCTGGACGGCCGGTTAGTTTTTGGTGATAAAGAGCTTTATAAAGAACTTGAAAAGAGGCTTTACCAAGAACTCATGCCGACTATTTCCTCAAAATTCATCCAGAAGAAGATTGAAGAGAACGAAGAGCGCATCAACCGTTTCGGGAGATCAATCTACCTAATAGAGCCTAACGTCAAGGAGGGTGAAGGTGGGCTCAGGGACATAAACTATGCGCTGTGGATAGCACAGGCAAAATTTAAAGTTAAAACTTTCAACGAACTTCTACCCAAGGGCATATTGCTTGAAAAAGAGTTAAGAAACTTTGAAAAAGGGCTTAATTTTCTTCTTTTAATCAGGTCCGAGCTCCACTACCTTTCAGGAAGAAGAGAAGACAGACTTGGTTTTGAATTTCAGAACAAGATTGCAAAATTTTTAGGATTCAAAGAGGCGGAGCTTCCTGCAGTCGAAAGATTCATGAGGATCTATTATTTAAGGGCAAATGACGTGAGGGATCAGTCCCAAAGGCTAATTGAACGCTGCCTGACTGAGCCTAAAGCAAAAATAAAGGAGCCTAAAACAATCAATCTTGAACATGGTTTCATTATTCAGAACGAAATGTTATCCGTGTCCAGATCCGAAACTATCAAGGAAGACCCCGCTAATTTAATGCGCGCATTTGAATATGCGGATAAGCATGAAGTCAGGATGGCCAATTACCTTTTAGAATTAATCAGAGAGAGGGTGCAGAGCAACAAAATAGATGAAAGTATAAGGACCAATAAGGAGTTCAACGCTTCATTTTTAAGGCTGCTTAGAAAAGGCAAGAACGTAGCCGATACTCTTTTTGAAATGAACAGAATCAGGCTACTTGGTCATTATATACCTGAATTCGGCAAAATTGTTTGTATGGGGCAGCATGACGCCTATCACGTCTACACTGTAGACGTTCATTCAATTTTCATGGTCAGGGAGATCGAAAATCTATTAAATTACAAATACGATCAGGAATTCCCTTTGCTGACAAAAACTGCAGAATCCGTTATGAAACGCCATGTCTTATATCTAGCCTGCCTATTCCATGACATGGGCAAGGGAGAGGGTAGAAATCATGCACAGAAAGGCGCTGCAATGATTCCTAAAATCGCAAAGCGCATGGGACTTCCCAGGCTCGACGGAGAGCAGCTTGAATTTCTGGTTAAGCATCATTTAATAATGACACACTTCTCACAGACCAGGGATATACATGATTTCAGTCTCATCGCCAGATTTGCTCGTTCTGTTAAAACTATGGAATTGCTGTCCCTCTTATATCTTTTAACCTTTGCCGATGTCAGGTCGGTTGGGCCTGATGTCTGGACAAACTGGAAGGGGATGTTGTTAAAGGAACTTTATATCAGAACAGTAAGGGTTCTTGAGCAGGGTGAGTTTAAAAAAGAAGAACCTAAAGAAAGAATGAAAAGAGTTACCGATGATGTGTCCCGTATTTTAGCAAAGAAAGTTACAAAGACGAACGTAAAGAAAATACTGTCCAAAATGCCGGATTCTTATTTCCTCGGGTTTTCCCCGAAAAAGATAGCGAGCCATGTAGAGTTTATAGATAAATCAAAGGGTATAACCGGGTTCGATCTGTCTTTTTATCCCAACCAGGAGTTTGATGAGATTACGATCTGGGGTAAAGATAAGCCCGGGATATTTTCCAGATTCTGCGGTGTTATCAGGGCGAGCGGCTTCAATATTTACGGCGCCAGAATTACTACCAGGAGTGACGGGAGAATATTAGACGTTTTTTATGTTAACAGACTAGGAAAATCCAGCGGCGGTGAAGAAGAACTTTGTGAAAAGCTGGACAAAAATCTTAAAGGGGTTCTTTCCGGAAAACTCGATCTGGAAAAGCTGGTCGCAAAAAGGAAAAAAGAAAAATCAATTTACAGAAAAAAAGTACCTCAGTACCCCACGAGAATCGAAGTCGACAACGAAGCCTCAGATACGGCTACGATATTTGACGTATATACATATGATCGTGACGGTCTTCTGTACGATATAACAAAAACATTCAAGGATCTCAATCTTTCCATAGAATATGCAAAGATATCTACAAAAGTCGACCAGGTAGTGGACGCTTTTTATGTGGTAGACAATAAAGGCAAAAAAATCATGGATGAAGACAAGAATGAGGATATAAAATCCGCCGTTTTGAAAGCGATCTCAGATGCTTAAGCAATGCCGGGGCTTCTGTATAAATAATCACACTTCTCAAACTCTTATAAATCATATTTACTTCATATTATGACAAAAAAAGATTTACAAAAGATACAAACTGATTTTCTAGTTATCGGGAGCGGCCTTGCCGGCCTGTACGCAGCGCTATATGCGTCCGGATTCGGCGAAGTAACGCTTATCACCAAATCGACAATTGAAGAAAGCAACTCTTTCTGGGCTCAGGGAGGTATAGCCGCGGCAATGGATCCCGAGGATTCAACCTGGTTTCATATAGAGGATACGCTCAGGGCGGGAAGGGGGCTGTGTAATCGAACAGCCGTTGAAATATTGGTCAAGGAGGGACGGGACCGGGTTTTGGATTTAATCTCTTTGGGTATGGAATTCGACACCGGGGAAGGCGGTCTTGAGCTTGGGCTTGAAGGAGGACACACAAAAAGAAGGGTTCTTCATGCGAGCGGGACTTCAACAGGAAGAGAGATGGTCAGTTTTCTGATTGCGGCGGTTGAAAAAAATCCCTCGATTACAAAATTTGAGAATACCGGAATAATAAATTTTTTGTCAGACCGCAAAAACTGCTACGGGGCGCTTGTTCTCGACCAGAATTTCGTCCCTTCCTTAATTAATGCAAAATCCACAATTCTCGCAACAGGTGGGGCTTCGGCTCTTTACAAAAGAACCACAAATCCAAAGGGGTCAGTGGGTGAGGGTATAGCTCTTTCTTATCAGGCAGGAGCTGAAATTACAGATATGGAGTTTATGCAGTTTCATCCGACGGCATTTTATAGCGAGAATGGGGAAAGTTTCCTTATAAGTGAAGCTCTTAGAGGAGAAGGGGCCTATCTGCTTAATAATCAGGGAAGAAGATTTATGACCGAATATAGCGAATATGCAGAGCTTGCGCCTAGGGACATCGTTTCACGCTCTATATTTCAGGAAATGAGCAGCTCAGGAGAAAACCATGTGTATCTGGATTTAAGGCATATAGAATCAGACTATATAATTAAGAGGTTCTCAAATATTTATAATTTTTGCCTAAACTCCGGGATTGACGCCACACGTGAGTTAATACCCGTAGCGCCGGCCGCGCATTATACGATAGGCGGTGTTAAAGCTGGTCTATTCGGAGAAACAAACATAAGAGGGCTTTTTGCCTGCGGAGAGGTAGCGGCAACAGGGGTGCATGGAGCAAACAGACTTGCAAGCAATTCCCTTCTGGAATGTGTAGTATTTGCAAAAAGAGCGGTTGACGGAGCCATTGAAATTGTGGAGAATGAAAATACAGGTTCTGATAGAAATATGAGTATTGACAGTCAGAGCACAGAATTTGAATATTCCGATTCGCAGTTAAATTCATTATCAAAACATAAAGCCTCGATTTCGCAGATTTTAAATAGCGATGTGGGAATAGTCAGAAATAGGGACGGAATACTCGGCGCCATTGAGAGGCTAGAGGAGATTTCTGCATTTGTAGAAGAATTTGCCGGTTATTATAGAATTAAACTCAAAATGGCAGTCGATGTATCGCTACTGATAGCCAGGTCCGCGCTTGTTAGAGAAGAATCTAGGGGTGTTCATATAAGAGGCGATTTTCCTGACGAAAACAAGAAATGGGAAAATCATATAGTCATGAAAAAGGGAGAGGAGCCTTTTTTGTCTCCAATTTAGGCTGGAATTATGATGAAAAACATAGATATGGATTGGGATAAGGTCGATTTCATAATAGAAAATGCTTTAAATGAGGACTTGGGATCAGGTGATATTACAACCGATACTATTTTCCCCTCGGATTTGACCTGTGAAGCTAAAATTGTAGCAAAAGAGGAAGGAATAGTTGCCGGAATCAATGTAGCACAAAGAGTTTTTGAGAAACTGGACCGGAATGCTACTCTAAGCTTTGTAAAAAACGACGGTGATAAGGTTCTTCCCGGAGATGAGTTGTTTCGGATCAATGCCACTGTAAGAGCAGTGCTTTCGGGAGAGAGGCTGGCTCTTAATCTGCTTCAGAGGATGTCCGGAATAGCGACTGCAACCTCAAAATGTGTAGAGATATTAAAAGGAACTCATACAAAAATTTTAGATACCAGAAAAACTGCTCCCGGTCTGAGAGTACTGGATAAATACTCTGTTCTAGCAGGCGGAGGCCACAACCACCGTTTTGGGTTATATGACGCAGTACTTATTAAAGATAATCATATTAATTTTGCCGGAAGCATATCTAAAGCTGTTGAAACAATCAGGTCCCAATATGGTCATAAATACAAAATTGAGGTAGAAACCTCAAACCTTGACGAAGTAAGGGAAGCCCTTGAATTCGGGGCAGAAATTATTATGTTAGATAATATGAGTGTTTCAATGATGAGAGAGGCGGTAAGTCTGATAAACGGCAGGGCTCTGAGTGAAGCATCGGGCGGTATAACCCTTGAAGCTCTGGTAGATATTGCAGAAACAGGAGTAGACTATATTTCTGTAGGGGCGCTTACACATTCTTCTGCCGCATTAGACATATCTCTTTATATGGTATAATTACCGACCTGACTTTCAGGGAAGTTACATGAAAATGAAAGACAAAGAGAAACTAGTGGCAGAAATAAAGAGGCTGAAAACAGAGAAAAACGCTGTAATTTTGGCCCATAACTACCAGCTTCCAGAAGTCCAGGATATAGCGGACTTTACCGGGGATTCTCTGGCCCTTTCTCAGGAAGCCGCAAAAACTCAGGCAGATATGATTGTCTTCTGCGGGGTTCATTTTATGGCAGAAACGGCCTCTATTATTTCCCCTGATAAAAAAGTTCTAATACCGGATGAAAAAGCAGGGTGCTCTCTTGCCGATACGATAAACGCCGAGCAGCTCCAAAGCT
>CBDUCG010000017.1:0-23560 GCA_965365595.1 uncultured bacterium | reverse complement strand
ACACCGGCACCACAATACATGCTATCGAGAAAATAGTGTAAACCGAGAGTGTTTTTGATGCTCCGACTCCGTACACATCATCAGAATGAGCTTTTAGTATTCTCTTGAATTCACTTAAAATGCTAATTTCAATTACCTCACTGAAAATAATTACTTCACCTTTTTAGCGGATTTTAAAGCACTAACATAAGATTCAACGGGGATAGCCGCCATAGTCATTATTTCAATCGTTCCCCTCGAACAGAGTTCAACCGAGACCTGTCCCACTGTTTCGTTATCAGGAGCTTCAATAACGCTTACAAAATCATAGGGACCTAAAGTAGCGTACTGTTCCAGAACCTTGACTCCCGAGCTTTCATACTCGGCCCTGACCTCTTTCATTCTGCTAGGTCTTTCTTTTATAGTTTTCCTTCCCTCTGTAGTAAGCTTGCTTAATAATATGTACACACTCATTAACGAGCCCCTTCAAAATTTTAATATCGGTATATTATTATTCCAGCTTTATAAGCGTTTACAAAAACAGTCTCTAAATCTTCATATAATTTATTATTTCTCAAAGGTACAAATTCAGCTTTAATTATGTATAATCTTATCACAATCTTGTCGTAATTATTAAGGAGATACAATGTATTCTAAAAACCGGTTGAACTCTAAATTGAAAAATATCCGCCTTATAATACTAGTTTTAGTGACATTATCTTTTATTACAGTAAATCTAAATGCTCCAAACGCCCATGCGCAAAAGCCAAAAAAACCCGAATCCGTAAAGAGGGTAATTGTTGTAAAAGACTACAAATGGGCCTCTGCCGGTATGGGCCGGCCGGCGATCATGTCCGAAATCTCAATTGAAAACAGAGGCGAAAACGATTATGAAGATCTTGCGGTTGAAGTTGATTTCTATACGGCTAACGATATTCCTCTCGGATCGCTCAGAACTACTATAAAAGAAATCCTCCCCGCCAAGAGTGAAAAGACCTTTTATAATCTAAACTTTGGAATAATGCATTCAGAGCTCAAGAATTCCGTGGCAAGAGTTGTAAATGCAGAGCTAATTGAAAAGGGAAGTCCAACCCAGGCAAAAGATCTCATACTTGTGAAAAACTGGGAATGGAGCGGGGGACAGTATGGAACTGAAGGAATTTTAAAGGAAATTACACTGGATAACAGAAGCAGCGAAGCATGGAAGGATATAGAGATAAACGTTAATTTCCTTGGGACAAAAGGCGGGAAATTAGGTGTAAGGGGTTTTACCAGCCGTGCCGTCATTCATGATGTAATTCCTCCCAGAAGCGAAAGGACATATTACGGGATAAATGTTGGCTTCAGACACCCTGACGCTAAGGAAGTCAACATCAGCATCAGAAGAGCAGAGCCTATTTCCGACAAAGAGCTCAAGATTACGATGGCCAAGAAAGAGGGTAAAAAAGCTGTTAGGAAAAAGAAAGTCAAAAAGACTGTTAATGAAGACGGAGAAGTAGTTGTATCAGACTCAGATTCCAACTATGGCCCTGACGGGGAGAAACTTTCACTTTCTGAAAAATACAAGAGGAAGCTTGCTGAAGATCAGGGTATCGCGCCTTCGCCTGCGGATACAAGGTCAGTTGATACAGGCACTTCTACAGATGATCAGGTCGCAGTAGCTGAAGAGCCGTCTAAATCCGGGCAGCCAGTTAAGAAAAGCATGACCGCCCCCAAAGAAAAAGAGGCTACTGCTACAACTCAGGCAAATGAAGAAGCTAGTTCGGAAGATGAAGAAGAATACGAATATACATACGAGGAAGAAGTACCTCTTCCGGCAGAAGACATAGTAATAGACGATTTTAAATTCTCAGGCTCGGTCCCTCAGACAATGGGAAGAATAACCGAAATTACGCTCAGGAATTTAAGCGACATTCCCTATACAAATATAGAGCTAAAGATTGACTTTTTCTCACTCAAACAAGAAACCCCCATGTACTCAAATAGGGCAACGATTAATGATGTACTACCAGCCAAAGGGGAAAAGACATTTAAGAACATTAAAGCAGGTTTCTTAAACGCCATACCTCAGGAAGTCAGAATAAAAATCGTAACCGCTGTTCCGTTCAGCCAGTATGAGTGATTGATATTTCCAGTAGTAGAAACTTAGTGAATTGAATCTACAGCAGATTAAGCTGTGTGCCGCCGGGTCTTTTGAAATGTTCCGTTGAAAGCCCTGAAATGTCGCTGTCCATACGCGCCTTACGTTTTGCTACCTGAAACATATCTTTTATCTGCTCGGCGTATATACCTTTACCTTTCATACGGTCATGAAATTCTTTACTGTTTAATTGTCCGTCCCTTATTGACTTGATGCGATTAAGCACCTTATCCCTTCTTTCGGGGAAGTGTCTTTCAAGCCAATTTATGAAAATGTCCGAGACCCCGTAGGGTAGTCTCAGCATTATGTATGAGGCCCCCTTGGCTCCCGCATCGGCTGCGTTTTGAATAATGTTTGGAATTTCATAGTCTGTAAGACCGGGCACAACTGGGGCAACCATCACTATCACAGGTATCCCCGCTTTCGAGAGTTCTTCTATAGCTTTTAATCTCAACCTAGGCTCAGAAGTTCTCGGCTCCATAAGCTTTTTTACTTTGGGGTCTAAAGTTGTAATGGATACTGCCACCAAAATCCCGTTCCATTCGGCAAACTCTTTTAAAATGTCTATGTCTCTTGTTACCAGATAGTTTTTAGTGACAATACCGACGGGATTTCTGAACTCATGCAAAACTTCCAGACATGAGCGGGTCAGGCGGAATCTGCGCTCAGCCGGCTGGTAACAGTCGGTGTAGCCGCTTAAGGCAATTGTTTGAGGTTGATACTTCTTTGCCATGAGTTCCTTTTTTAGCAACTCAGGCGCTTTTTCCTTTACAAATATTTTTGTCTCAAAATCAAGCCCCAGGGATAATCCCAAATATTCGTGACCCGGGCGCGCGTAACAGTATATACATCCGTGCTCGCATCCCCGGTATGGGTTAATCCCGGCGTTAAAGCCAACATCGGGGCTGGCGTTATATGTGATAATTGATTTAGCTGTGTCTCTATAGAAAACAGTAGAGGGAGATAGCCCCTCAGATATTTCATCCTCTGAAGGTATAAAATCTATCTTATCAAAACGGTTCCCGGGATTCTCGGCGGACCCCCTACCCTTAATCCACGGCGTTAAATTGCTCATATTAGAATTATATAAGATGGTTTAATAAATCACAGGTGTCTTTTTGAGTTAAATTTTAAAGATTGAAATATTAGGGATCAAACAAAAGTCTCAAGCTCTTTTACAAGCTCATCCACTATTTGACTCTCTTTAAATGATCTGACAAGTTTGCCGTCTTTATAAAGCATCCCCTTTCCTCTTCCGCCGGCTATTCCTATATCGGCCTCAGATGCCTCACCCGGTCCATTGACCACACACCCAAGTATCGCCACTTTAATCGGCCTTGGAAGTTCAATGTCAGTTATTCGGCCTTCCACATCTTTCACCAGTTTCATAAGGTCAATCTCAAGCCTTCCGCATCCCGGACAGGATATCAACTCTATGCCGTTTCTTCGAAGTCCGAGCGATCTGAGTATGTTAAAGCCAACTGTAATTTCATCTGCCGGATCTCCGGTTAGAGACACCCTTATTGTGTCCCCTATACCTTCGGCAAGCAATGTGCCGATACCGATAGATGATTTTATTGTCCCCATTTCATAAGTACCGGCTTCCGTAACTCCCAAATGGAGAGGATATTCACATCTCTCTGCTAATATGCGGTATGACGCGATCATCTTTTTAACATCTGTGGATTTAACAGAAATTTTAATATCTCTAAAATCAAGGTCTTCAAGTATCTCAACATGGCGGAACGCGCTTTCGGCAAGCGCCTCGGGCGTTGGTGAACCATACTTTTTGAGAATGTCTTTTTCCAGAGATCCGGAATTCACGCCAATTCTAATTGGGATGCCACGTTCTTTAACAGCATCTACAACCGCTTTTATGCGATATTTGGCGCCTATGTTGCCGGGATTGATTCTCATTCCGTCAATTCCCTGTTTTACAGCTTCGAGCGCCAATTTATAATCAAAGTGAATATCCGAAACTATAGGGATATTTGTCTGTTTTTTTATCTCTCCGAGGGATTTTGCGGCTTCCATATCGGGAACAGCAAGACGCACGATATCACAGCCCGCCTTTTCAAGACTCTTAATCTGGGCGACAGTTCCGGTAATGTCTCTGGTATCAGTTTTAGTCATAGACTGAACAGTAACTGGAGCACCCCCTCCTATTTTGATACCGCCAAGATCTATCTGTCTGGAATTTCTTGCCATTTTAGCTCTGCCATATAAGATGAGTCAATTATATGGTTCTGTAAAGTGTAAATCAAATATCTGGCAAATCAATCAGTTTGCCGTAGTATCTCCACCGGTTTCTTTTTTCGGGGATTTTTTACCGCCCCGGACTTTTCCGCCCGGCTTAGATGCTACAATATTGCCTTGTTCATCTATATTTTTAATGTTTCTGCACTTGGGATAGCCGGTACACCCGACAAACTTTCCGTAACGACCTTTTCTTTCTGCCATGGGCTTACCGCATTTCTCGCACTTTATATCTTCCCTGATCACGGGCTCTTCCTTTTCTAAAACTTTGATGTTTCCATCGGGATCTCGTTCAAACGCTTTTGCATTTTTACAGTTCGGATAGCTCGAGCATGCAAGAAACTCGCCACGCCTGCTCTGCTTTATTACCATGGGAGCACTGCACTTGTCGCAAGGCAAATCCTCTCTAAGCTGAGGGGCCTCTCTTTCAATTATTACGATTTTCCCCTCTTTGTCATATTCAAACGCCTTGGCGTTTTTACATTCAGGGTATTTTGAACAGGAAAGAAACTCACCCCCCCTGCCCCATTTTATTATCATCGGAGCACTGCAGTTATCACAGGCAATATTTGTTTCAACACCTTTCATCGATTCCTGGGCATTTTCAAGCCTGTCTGAAAAACCCGAGTAAAAAGCTTTTAGAAGCTCAACCCAGTTGATGTTACCGTCTTCTACATCGTCCAGCTTTTCTTCCATTTCGGCAGTAAACTGGACATCCATAATCTCGGGGAACCCCTGTATCAAAAGATCATTCACAGTGCGACCCAAAACAGTGGGCATCAGTCTGTTCCTGTCTCTAAGGACGTATTCACGGTCCTGTATTGTCGAAATAATGCTTGCGTACGTTGAGGGACGTCCTATGCCTTTTTCCTCAAGCTCTTTCACAAGAGAACTCTCGGTAAATCTAGGCGGGGGCTGAGTGAAATGCTGTTTACCCTCAAGATTCAGAAGATCCAGACTATCTCCCGTTGTAACATCAGGGAGTTTCCTCATCTCGTCTTTTTCCTTGGCCTCTTCCTCTTCTTCCTTACCCTCAATATATACTGCCGAGAATCCCGGAAATTTGATTATGGACCCGGTTGCGCGAAAAGTCCCTTTCCCCGCTTTAATTTCAAGTGATGTCTGGTCATAGATAATAGGTGTCATTTGCGACGCTACAAAACGCTGCCATATAAGTTTATAGAGTTTGAATTCATCCTGGGATAGAAATTCTTTGACAGATTCCGGAACTTTATCTACATAAGTAGGTCTTATGGCTTCGTGGGCGTCCTGCGCTGATTTTTTGACATTAAAAGTATTTGGTTTCTCCGGTAAATATTCAGCGCCGTAATTATTTTTTACATAGGCCCTGACATCATCAAGCGCTTCATTTGAAACCCTTACAGAGTCTGTCCTCATATATGTTATAAGACCAACAGGGCCTTCATCTCCAAGCTCAATTCCCTCATAGAGCTTTTGAGCGATCGACATTGTTTTTTTAGTACCGAACCTTATTTTCCTCGATGCTTCCTGCTGAAGCGTGCTTGTAATGAAAGGAGGTGTAGCGTTTCTTTTTTTATCCTTTCTGTCTACAGATGAGACAGTGAAAGTTTCATTTCTAATTGAGTCCAAGATATGGTTAGACTCCCTTTCGTTCGATACTTCAACTTTTTCGCCTTCAAATCTGACCAGAGCAGCTACAAATGATTCTGACAGTTCATCCTGCGGGCGTTTTAATTCCGACTCAATAGACCAGTATTCTTTAGGCTTAAAAGCTTCAATTTCTCTTTCTCTTTCAACAACTATTCTGAGAGCGACACTTTGTACCCTGCCCGCGCTCAGGCCTTTTTTGACTTTTCGCCACAAAAGAGGGCTTACCTGATATCCGACAAGTCTGTCGAGCACTCTTCTTGCCTGCTGGGCCTCAAAGCGGTCCTGGCTCAGGTCTGTGGGGTGTTCTAATGATTTCTGGACTGCGTTTTTTGTAATTTCGTGAAAAAGCACGCGGTGCGATCTGTCCCAGATATCCAGTTCATTTGCTATATGCCAGGCTATCGCCTCACCTTCCCGATCGGGGTCAGATGCCAGATAGACATTTTCCGCTTTCTTTGCGGCTTTTTTAAGCTTATCTAGATATTTACCCTTCCCTCTTATTACCACATAGTCCGGGTTAAAGTTATTTTCAATATCCACACCCAGTTTGCTGCTCGGAAGATCGACAAGATGCCCTGATGAAGCTTCAACACTGAAGTCTTTACCAAGGTATTTCTTGATAGTCTTTGCTTTCGCTGGAGATTCAACAATTATTAGAGATTTAGACATTCACACACCTGTTTTTGAATTTTGTATAATAATTTAGATTAATCACACACTATTGAGATTCAATCAAATTTTTTACAACGCATTGTACCTGAATAAATAATATTGCAAATAAATTCAAGAAAATACGGGGCAATAAAGTTTAATTCAGCATAGCTGTAAACTGTTAAATTGTTAATTACCGATTCCTACGCCAAAATATTTGATACCAGCCTCTTGTAACCTATGTGGGTTATATAAATTTCGACCGTCAAAGATCACATTTCCTCTCATCAGCTCTTTTAATTTCTGAAAATCGGGTTGACGGTACTCATTCCATTCCGTATTAATTATAAGCGCATCGGCCCCACTACATGCATTATAATTTGAGTGAGCATATTCCACATTGTCACCAAAATGGGATTTGGCGTTTTCCATTGCAACCGGGTCATGAACCGCCACTAATGCTCCTGCCGAAAGTAATTGCTCTATTATATATAAAGACGGCGCTTCCCTGATATCATCCGTCTTCGGCTTAAAAGATATTCCCCAAACCGCTATTTTCTTTCCTTTAAGATTAGCATCAAAATAGTTTTCAATTTTATGCCAGAAATGTTCCCTCTGTTTAGTATTCACCTCATCCACCGCTCTGCACAAATGAAGCTCTGACCCGTGTTCCTTTCCTGTATTGATAAGAGCTTTTACGTCTTTGGGAAAACATGATCCTCCGTAACCAATTCCAGGGAAAAGGAAATGCCGTCCAATGCGGTAATCAGAGCCTATTGCGACCCTTACTTCAGAGATATTGGCCCCAACCACTTCACACAAGTTGGCAATTTCATTCATAAAGGAAATTCTGGTTGCTAGCATGGCGTTGGCAGTATACTTTGCAAGCTCTGAGGATCTGATGGAAACAACAAGCGCGCGGTCCATGGATCTCATAAACGGGGCATACAATTCTTTTAATAACTCTCCAGTTGATTGATTCTCAACTCCGATTAAAACCCTGTCGGGTTTCATAAAATCTTCAACAGCAGCCCCTTCCTTAAGGAATTCGGGGTTTGAAGCTACATCAAACTTAATATCCGTAATTTTCCTGATCTCATCCCGTATCAGCTCGGTGGTGCCTACCGGAACTGTGCTTTTTGTAACAATTACTTTGTAGTCATCAAGACTTTTTCCTATCGATCTTGCCACATCAAGCACTGCGCTCGTATCAGCCGAACCGTTTTCTCGCGGAGGAGTGCCAACTGCAATTAGAACAATTAAAGAATTTTTGATTGCGTAATCAAGGTCAGTTGTAAAATGAAGCCTTTCTTCTTTTATATTCTTTTTGACAATATCCTCTAAACCAGGCTCATAAAATGTAACTCGACCTTCTTTAAGGCTTTTTATCTTCCCTTTGTCTATGTCTACACAAATTACATTATTGCCACTTCCGGCAAAACAAGCCCCTGTTACAAGTCCTACATACCCTGTTCCAATTACACTTATATTCATTGTTAACCTCTGATTTTTAAAAGGATACTAGCATATCACGAAAAAATTAATTTAATATAAAGAGTCTTCACAAGCCAACTCCTCCCCTCTATTTGATACATTTAACTTATCAAACCATTCCGGAATCCAAAAAGCATGAGTTCCGACCGGTTTTTCAGCGACAGTTTTTTAAACACTTTATACAAATGGAACTTTACAGTTTTTTCGCTTATATAAAGATCGTCCGCAATTTCCTTGTTGGTCATACCGGTAAGGACCAGTTTTATAATTTTTATCTCAGTCTCCGTCAAATCATAAACCTGCCCGTTTAAATTAACCTCTTTAGTCGAGTATGTTACCCCATCCACCACTTTACCCATCAACTTTCTTTCAGCCCAGAGCTCCCCGTCATATACTGCCTTTACTGCTTTAATCACCTCTGTTGGATCGACATCTTTTTGAAGATATCCCCTGATACCCGAGCGAATGCCTTTTATTAACAGATTTTCGCTGTAGTCATCATTAATTAACAAAATCATCTTGGCATTCTTATTCTTTTTAACCAGCTCTAATATTTTATTCAAATTCAAGCCCTTTAATTCAACATCCAAAAGCATGATATCAAATTGATGCTGCTTGGAAGATTCAATCAAGTCAATCAGATTCGAAATTACAGAAACTACTTCAATTTTCCTGTCTTCCGACAGAATGGCTGAAACTCCTGACCCATAAAGATAATGGGAACATGCGATAATCGTTTTGATAGCTGTTGAATTTCTTTTTGCCATTTACGCTCCACGAGTCAAAAGGGTAAAAGTTATATATAGCTCCATTAAGACTCTTTTGATAATCACAAGGAGCTAAATATAACATACTTTAGTATGATATGAATAGATTACTAAAGTTAGACAAAAATTATTGCACAGGTTCGGCAGGTCCGATCAACGGGGCCACAACAGGCTTTGCAAGTCCCAAAAGGACCACGGGCTACTCACCAACCGGATTTTGCGGCACAGCTATAATTTCCCAGTTGTTTGTCATCCAGACATTTCCTGACGGGTCGATTTCAACTCCAATATTTCAATCCATCTCTAATACTTAGAGAAAGTATTAACCTTAAATACGCACAGCCGTCAAGAAATAATTTATTAATTACATATAATTTATCACATTTTTTCCTCTAAGCTTTTGAGCTTGCCTTCCATTGTATAGGGCTTATCAATCCGCTCGCTTATTCTAATTATCGTGCTGATCCGTTCAACCCCCATCTTTTTGAGTTCATAGTGGCATTTTTTTACAAGCGGCGTGATATCGTCCCATCCGCATTCTATATTTGTCGCCATTGAGTGCGATTCATAGTTAAGTCCGCTTTCTTTAATAACTCTCATCACACACGCTACATATTTGGACAGCGACGTGCCAACTCCGATTGGAATAACGCTTAATTCTATAATCATTTTTACCCCCTGCTTGCTATATACAAAACAAAGAATATTTTGCTTTAAGGCACTTACTTGCTACTCTCAATAATATCAGATTTTGATATCCAGGGAGGTTATAACATGAAAAGCCTTACAGAATACCTATGGTTTAATACTGAAAATAAAAGGGAGATGGTGCATATCACAGAGACCGTGAGGGATATTGTTGATAGAAGCAAAGTACAAGAGGGTTTTGTTCTGGTCTCAGCAATGCATATCACTGCCGCGGTATACGTAAACGATAACGAGAGCGGGTTGATTGAAGATATATGGGAGTGGCTTGAGGGGCTTGCGCCTTTCAGGGAAGATTACAAACACCATCAGACAGGCGAGGACAACGGGGATGCGCATCTTAAAAACCTGATCATGCACCATGAGGTTATTGTGCCTATAACTGACGGCGATCTTGACTTAGGCCCATGGCAGAGAATATTCTATGCCGAGTTTGATGGGCAGAGAAGAAAAAGAGTGTTGGTTAAGGTTCTGGGAGAGTAAATTTCTGCCCTCAGTTTGGAAACCGTTATAATAAATGCGATGAGTAAAAAAGAAATAAAATACAGATTCTTCATAGATAAAAACGGCAACTGGTTTCAGGACGGAATCAAAATCCAGCACCGTGTCACATATCTCTACAACAATAAATTGCTAAAGCGTGACGAGAAAGGAAGATATTACCTCGAAGAGGGGAGCGGAAAATTATATATAAAAGTTGAGGACACTCCGTTTGTTGTAAAGATGGTCCATAAATCAGGAGACGATTATTATATAGTTTTAAACGATGAGACGCGGGAAAAGCTCGATCTGAGCACACTCTGGATTAATGTGGAAAACATCCCTTATGCGAAAGTTAAAAACGGGGAATTTGACGCCAGATTTACGAGACCTGCTTACTATGAATTCATGAAAGACTTAAAAAAAGAAGGCGATAACTATTATTTAAGTTCAAAAGGAAATGAGCATCTGCTCAAGCGACAACTTTAAACAAGCGCCTCAACAAATTTTAGTATCACGGAATTTGAAAGTAAATTACCTTTCTTTGTCAGGCGGTAAGAATTTTCAGTATTCTCAAGAAAACCGTCATTAACAAGTCTCTCTA
This sequence comes from uncultured bacterium, assembly GCA_965365595.1. Taxonomy (GTDB): domain Bacteria; phylum Desulfobacterota_D; class UBA1144; order Nemesobacterales; family UBA2774; genus CR02bin9. The sequence goes on along the minus strand of CBDUCG010000017.1, from coordinate 12,852 downwards.
TTTTTCCCATGTCGGTACTCAACCTAAAACTGGATTCCAGCTCTGAAATGTTAACCCCCTCTTTTAACCTGAGACCCATAAGAACCCTGTCTTGAACCGCTTCCTCACAGTTTAACTCCTCACTAAAATCAACTGGCTCTTTCCCTTCTCTAATAGACTTCATATACCTTGCCGGGTTTCTCAGATTTGCCCATCTTCTCCCCCAACTGCCTGAAATGGTAAAAGACAAGTGCGAGTGAGCCCCTGCGCCAAGTCCGAGATAGCACTGCCCTCTCCAATAAAGCATGTTATGAGAGCATTCAAAACCCTCCCTTGAGTAATTTGAGATTTCGTATTGGTTATATCCCGAATTCTCTAAAAACTCGTTCGTGTAATCTATAAATTCCGAAAGGCTGTCGTCAGTCGGCACTCTCAGTTTGCCTTGAGCGTAGCGCCTGCCAAACTCCGTACCGTCTTCAATCGTCAGACAATAGGCGGAAATATGAGGGTAATCGAAACTGACAGCCTCTCTCAAATCACTCTCCCATTCAGAAAATGCTTCGTCCCTGGTGCCGTACATCAAGTCCATGCTATAGTTTTCGTATCCTGCTTTTATAACATCCTGCAGAATGTTTCTGGTGTCTTCAGCGGTGTTGATTCTTCCCAGAAATTTAAGCTTCCTTTCTGAAAAAGACTGAACCCCTATGCTGATACGGTTGATACCGGCGGATTTAAGCCCTTTAAGTTTGTCAAGGTCAGCTGTTTTAGGGTTTACTTCTAATGAGATTTCAATATCTGAAATTGGATTTGTGATCTTATAAATACTGGAAATTATTTTTTCTATGCTCATTGGATCAAAAAGTGACGGTGTGCCTCCACCGAAAAATATGGACGTTATCTCGGCTCCATCTATTTTGTTTTGATAAAGTAGCAGTTCCTGAAGTACTGTTTCCGTATACTCTTTTTCCGGGAAATTTGATCCCACGCCATAAGAATTAAAGTCGCAATATGGACATTTTGCAACACAGTATGGTATGTGAATGTATATTCCAAAAGGCATGAAACTAGTTTACGGCAAGAAATAAATGTTGCAACGTATATGTTTTAGAGTCATATTATTGGATTGAACTTAAGGAATACAAAATGAAAATCCGTTATAACGTACTCCTAATATTAATTTCTTTCGTATTGGGCGGCATACCCGCTTATTCTCAGGAGAAACAAACGATAACTCTTGAAGAAGCGATCGATATTGCTGTGGCAAATAATCCTGCAATAGAGATATCAGACGCCACGGTGGATATCTCAAGAGCGGGAGTCAAGGACGCCAAATCCGCTTACTATCCCCATGTAAGCTCAAGAATCATTGTTCCTTTTATCGGCCGTGAATCAGGGTTTTTCCTGGACCAGCTGATTTATGATTTCGGCCGCACCTCAAACGCGGTCAAGTCTACAAAACAATTATTAAAAGCCAGAAAATTCGATAAAGAATCAACAGAGGAAGACATTATTTTAAGCACTATTATAGGTTACTATACGGTTTTATCCGAGCGGCATATCGCTCTTGCCATGGAGAAGAAAGTAGTAGAATCGGAAAAGCAACTTGAACAGGCTGAGGGTTTTTATAAATCCGGCAGAGTCCCGCAAATAGATGTCACAAAAGCCGAGGTCAACCTTGGAAACGCCAGGCTCGAGCAGATACAGGCAAGAAACAATCTTGAAGTCGCCAAGGTTAACCTGCAAACAGTTATGGGTCTTGAAGACGAATCGTTTAATTTTGATTTGGAGGATTCCCCAGATATAACAATTTTGTCCTATGAACTTGAAGAATCTATCATTCAGGCGCTCGGATCAAGAGCGGAACTAAAAAGCCTTGAAGCTCAAAAAGCCGCAATGAGGGCCAACGTAAAAGCGTCAAAGAAAGAGTTCTATCCCGAGATATTCGGCAGAACCGCTTACAGATTTGAGGGAAAAGGAGCAGAAACCCCTGGTTTTATTGCTGGTGTGGGTGTTAAATTTCCAATATTTGAGGGCTTTTCAAGATTCGCGAAAGTAGAAGACTCTAAAGCCAATCTCAGGCGGGCTAACGCCGAGCTCAGATCCACCAGAGCGGGGATAGTGTCACATATTAAGCAGCTTTATCTGGACCTTGAGTTTGCCAAAGAGAATATTCAGGTGACTAATAGAACAAAAGATTCAGCCGAGCAGAGTTTGAACTTGGCTAGGGAAAGGTATAATCTGGCTAGAGCGTCTTCCGTTGAACTTGCGGAAGCAGAAGCGCTGTACGCTATTTCATACGCAAAATATATGCAGGCAATTTATAATTATAATATAAACGTAGCACGATTAGAGAGAGCCACGGGAGAGATTGATGAGTCTCAGGAACACTAAAGTTTACATAGCGCTGCTAGTAATTATAGTTGCGGCCATTTTTTTAGTTCCACGCTTTTTCAGCGGCGAGGAATCTTCAGTCGTTTACATGACCGCCAATGTTGACACAAACAATATAATCTCACTAATTTCCTCATCGGGAACAATTAATCCGCTTAAAACAATAGAAGTAGGGACTCAGGTGGGAGGCCATGCCAAAGAAATATTCGTAGATTATAACTCAAAGGTGAAAAAAGGGGATCCCCTTTTGGAGATTGACCCTTCAAGACTCAAGACCGAACTTAAAAGAGCTCAGGCCGACAAAAACAAGGCAGCCGCCGACTATAATCTGACAAGATCGGTATATAATACGAATAAAGAACTGTATGAAAAAAGGCTTATCTCTAAAGAAGAGCTCGACGATTCCAAATCAAAATATCTGGCTGCGTCTGCCGCACTTGAACAGTCAAAGGCCAATATTGAGATAACTGAGTCTAACCTGGACAATACAATAATACGCTCTCCCATAGACGGAATAGTGTTATCAAAAAACATAAACAGCGGCGAGAACGTTACGCCAAATGGCAAACCCCTTTTTCTCATATCCGAAGACCTTTCCAGCATGAAGATAGATACCAACGTAAGTGAGGCGGACATAGGTAAGATTCAAATAGATCAGAAAGCTTATTTTACGGTTGACGCATTCCCGAATGAAACATTTGAAGGCACTGTAACTCAAATCAGAAACGATCCTATTACAAATAACAATGTAGTTACATACAACGTGGTCGTTGAAATTGACAATCCAGAGAACCGTCTGAAACCCGGGATGACGGCTGATGTGAAAATTATAGTCGCTAAAAAAACTGACGTTAAACGGGTCCCTACTTCAGCGCTAAGATTTATCCCGCCGGCTTCCTCGATAATTGATACAAACGGTATAGATATAAATATCACCCCTCATGTCTGGGTCCCTTCTAACGATGGATACATAAAAGCTATATCCATTAAACCCGGTGTTGGAGACGGCCGGTTTACCGAAATCATCGACGGGGACATCAATGACGGAGATGAAGTCATAGTCGAGGCACTCATCAAAGATGATTCGGGAGGAAATTCATCCTATCTCCCTCAACCCAAGAGATTCTAATAAATGATTAACCAGAAACCTGTAATAGAGGTTAAAGACATTCATAAAACATATCATTTGGGTGACGTTCAAGTCCATGCCTTAAGGGGTGTCACTCTCAAAATCGACAATGGAGATTTCGTATCTATCATGGGGGCATCAGGGTCCGGAAAGAGCACTTTTATGAATATTATAGGCTGCCTCGATAAACCCACAAACGGTGAGTACTATCTTGACAGCAACCAGGTCTCGTCTATGGAATCCGACGAGCTTGCGGAAATCAGGAACTTGAAAATCGGATTTGTATTTCAGAGCTTTAACCTTCTTGCGCGAACGAGTGCGATTGAAAATGTTGAGCTTCCAATGATTTATAACAATACAGACGCCAAGAAAAGAAAGGAACTTGCCATGGAGGCAATACAGAAAGTCGGTTTAAACGGCCGAGAGCATCACATGCCTTCTCAGCTTTCAGGAGGTCAGCAGCAACGTGTCGCCATAGCCCGTGCCATAGTTAACAACCCAAGCATAATATTGGCAGATGAGCCAACAGGCAACCTTGACTCTCAGACCAGCGTAGAAATTATGGGAATATTTACGGATCTGAACAAACAAGGCAAAACAATAATAATGATCACTCATGAGCAAGATATAGCAGAAAATGCGGAGCGGATCATCACATTTAAAGACGGTCTCGTAATTGAGGATATGAGGAAGAAAAGTACTGTCTGATAGCACTCATTCTGCGCTAATAAAGGGACCTAATAAACAACTCTCATAAATTCTATACCGCCAGCGCCAAAATCTTCAAACAAATCGCCATTTACATCACCAAGTCCATTTACTTCTATTCCAAACTCGGTTTCGCCAGCCTCACCTACAACTTCTGCATCTGCATCAGCTGCCGATACGGTGGCCGGGAGATCGCTCTGTCCGAAGAACACATATACCGTGCCGTTTGCAACACCAGGAGCTCCGACTCCAATATCTGCGTTAATAGGCTCCAGCAGGAGTACAAACGCGGTGTCTCTGTTCCTTACATCAAGCTCGTAATTAAGCTCCGGCATAACGGTTACGGAAGTCCCGAATAGGTCTCCTGGGCTAAGGCCCATAAACTCGGTTTCCACAGGAGGCATGACCCCGCTATCAAAGGAATCATCAATATCATTTCCTGAATATAGAAATACGGAGCCTGTGGACATGCTCTCATCAGGTGCGCCGACAATCAGATCATCCCTTTCTTCGCCGTCTTCATCAATATCACCGTCACCAGAAACGCTCATTCCAAAGCTACTGCCAGCCGTTCCTTCAATTATCACAACATTAGTTGTATCTACCGCGAGATCTCTGCTGTCAATATTGTCCTGACCTAATATTACGTACGCTTTTGAAGTCCCCGGCGCTCCCACTCCAATGTCATTGAAACTGTTTCTGCGGATTCTTCCAACGTTCTCCACATCAAAACCGAATAAATCTCCAGGGGCCTGTCCTGTAAACGTTGCTCCGGCATCGGTTGCGGGATTTTCTTCATTCCGTTTTAGCCCGTTCCCTCTGAACAGATAAACTCTTCCGGTATCAGCGCCAAAGAAAGGAGTGCCAACCAGAAATAACCCGCTTCCGTTGGACACATCATTCCCGTCGGCAACAGTAAACCCAAATTCATCCCCAACATTTTCACCAACTACCTCTATGCGGTCTAAATCAGGATCCGACAGATCTATTACGCTTGGAAAATCTCTGTCGCCGAAAATCACATAGACCTTCCCGCGTCCGTTATCAAAACCTGGAGCGCCAATTACAAGCTCTTCGGTTCTGAAGTCATTTTCAAAATCAGGAATTCCTGCAAGCGATGCTCCGAAAAGTTCGTCCGCGCTACCGATAATGGTAACGTCAGCGCTATCTACATCAATTAAGGTACTACCGTCATCGGTCAAATTGTTTTGTCCGAAGAAAATATACACCCTTCCCCTGCAGGGGTCTCCGATAGCAATATCATTAATGACCTCATTTTCGTCGTTACTCTCATCCACCTGCCCGTCAAAATTGCCTGAGCTTACGGCTTCACCCAGACAGCTTTCCTCGTTATCGTCTATATACTTTACAGATTGAAATGGTGTCGACACTTCAGATACATTTGATGGATTGGAAGAATTCCCTACCTCGTCGTTGGTCCGGATAGAATAAAAGAACTGCATCTCACCGCTGATATCTAACCTCGGCGTCAGAAAAGATTGAGGTGAGCCTGCAACATCAGGCTGCTGGAAATCGGGGATTTGCGTTGCCTTGTCAAAATTGTTACGAACAGCCTCTTCAATTTCGAAAAATGGGACACCGTCTAGATTGGGCACGCCAAGTATATCGGCAACTTGTTCATTATCATAGTATCTGACAAAATAAATAGTGGCCTTTCCATTGTTTCCATTATCGCCGGGCGCTGTCCAGTTGAGCAGCCTCGTCGTCTGGTCGGATGTCATATCGGTTATCGTTGCAGGAGGAGTATCATCCCCAACCGCGCATGAAACAACTAACAATAGGGCAAACAGATAGCTGATTCTGAGAAGTTTTTTTACGTTAACTACTGATTTCATATTGAGTGTCCTTTCCATCAATTTAAGAATCTAAGATTGTACCGAACTAATAATACTTTTCCAACAAAATAGTTTAATATGATAATTTTAACTGATTTGATACGGATAAGTTGATATGGTAATTTCCCTTAGCCGGTAATTAAATTCAGGGAGGAATATAAAGTGGCCATTATAGATGCAATATCAGCGCGTGAGATATTGGATTCCAGAGGGAATCCTACAGTAGAGGTCGATATAATATGCGACGACGGATCTTTTGGAAGAGCAGCTGTTCCTTCAGGCGCCTCAACTGGTGAACATGAAGCAATAGAACTTCGTGATGGGGTGAAGAAAAGATACTTGGGTAAAGGAGTCCAGAAAGCGGTAAAAAACGTAAATGATGTTATTGCCCCAAAATTAATAGGCGCTGATGTCACGGCTCAATATAACATTGACCAGTTGATGATAAAGCTCGACGGAACTTCGAATAAATCAAAGCTGGGAGCAAACGCTATTCTAGGAGTATCGCTCGCTGCGGCCAAAGCAGCGGCAAACTCGCTATATCTGCCACTCTACGCCTACCTTGGCGGAATCTCGGCCAATACTCTGCCGGTGCCGCTTATGAATATTATTAACGGCGGAGCACATGCCGACAACAACCTCGACTTTCAGGAATTTATGATTGTTCCTGTTGGATTCACAAAATTTTCAGAAGCTATCAGAGCTGGATTTGAAGTATTTCATAACCTTAAGTCGATTCTCGGCAAAAAAGGCTACGCTACTTCTGTGGGTGACGAGGGAGGATTTGCTCCAAATTTAAAATCCAATGAAGAGGCAATTGAATGTATTCTTGAGGCTGTAACAAAGGCAGGATATAAAGTCGGCGAGGGAATTTCCATTGCACTTGACGTTGCATCGAGCGAATTTTACACAAAAGGCAAATACACAATGGAAGGAAAGAAAATAGGAAGGGACAAACTTATCTCGGTGTATGAAAGCTGGGTGAAACAGTACCCTATACTATCCATTGAAGACCCGCTTGCGGAAGACGATTGGAAAGGCTGGCAGTTGATGACCAAAGAACTCGGCGACATAGTACAGATTGTCGGTGATGATTTCTTTGTTACCAACACTAAAAGACTTGCCAGAGGGATTAAAGAAAACTCGGCTAACTCTATTCTGGTCAAGGTAAACCAGATCGGATCTCTGACAGAAACACTTGAAGCAATAAGAATGGCACAGAACGCCGGATATACATATATCATATCTCACCGCTCAGGGGAAACAGAGGATGCGACAATTGCAGACATTGCGGTCGCTACCAATTCAGGACAAATTAAAACCGGTTCAGCTTCAAGGAGCGACAGAGTTGCCAAGTACAATCAGCTTCTCAGGATAGAAAAAGAGCTTGGGAACGAAGCCATATATCCCGGCAGGAGCGCGTTTAAGATTTAACAAATCTTGATATTTCCAATTTCGTATATATTTTTTTTAAGCGGCTAAGAGCAGCTTAAGAACATACAAGCAAATTAGTCACACTAGAAAATTATTGTGGTAACTTATATTTGTAATTATGGATTGCCACCAGTTAAAAGGAAAATAATATGTCGGCTAGAACACTTTTTGATAAAATTTGGGAACCGCACGTTGTCTTTGAAGAAGAGGGACAACCTACCCTTATATATATAGATTTACACCTTGTACACGAGGTAACTTCTCCTCAGGCTTTCGAAGGGCTCCGCCTTTCGGGAAGAAGAGTCAGAAGACCTGACCTCACATTCGCCACAATGGACCACAATGTCCCTACGACTGACAGATCACTTCCAATCGAAGACCCAATCTCCGCAAAGCAGATTGAAGTGCTGGAGCAGAACTGTGAGGAATTTGGAGTGCCTCTGTTCGGATTAAATGTGAACAGCGATCTTCAGGGAATTGTTCACATCATAGGCCCAGAATTAGGTCTTACCAAACCGGGTATGACTATAGTATGCGGAGACAGCCACACTTCAACCCACGGAGCGTTTGGATCGCTTGCTTTTGGAATAGGCACGAGCGAAGTGGAGCATGTACTGGCAACTCAATGTTTAAGACAAAACAGGCCCAAAGAGTTTGAAATCAGGGTCGAGGGAGAGCGCGGATACGGAGTAACGGCGAAAGATATAATTTTAAATATAATCGGACACATAGGAACGGCAGGCGCTACCGGAACCGTGGTTGAATACAGGGGCTCGGCAATTGAGGCGCTGACAATGGAAGAGAGAATGACTGTGTGCAATATGTCTATCGAAGCAGGAGCGAGGGCCGGAATGATTGCGCCTGACGAGAAAACGTTTGAATATGTAAAAGGACGCAAATTCGCTCCCAAGGGTGAAGACTGGGAAGCCGCACTTTCACATTGGAAGGAGCTTACAACAGATGAAGGCGCGCATTTCGACAAAACATTAACTATAAACGCAGCGGACATAGTTCCCCAAGTCAGCTGGGGCACCAATCCCGGAATGGTAATTGATGTTACCGCCAGAATTCCGAATCCAGATGAAATTGAAGATGAAAACGATAGGAAAGCCACAATTAGCGCTCTTGACTATATGGGACTGACCGCAGGAACGCCGGTTGAGGATATAAAAGTAGACAGGGTGTTTATCGGATCATGTACAAACGGCAGGATCCAGGATTTAACTGAAGCCGCAAAAGTAGTGAAAGGCAGAAAAGTGGCGCCGTCAGTAAACGCAATGATCGTTCCCGGCTCCCAGATGATAAAATTGCAGGCCGAAAAACTTGGCCTTGATCAAATATTTAAAGAAGCTGGTTTTGACTGGAGAGAATCTGGATGCAGTATGTGTCTCGGCATGAACCCGGACATACTTCAGCCTGGAGAAAGGTGTGCCAGTACTTCAAACAGAAATTTTGAAGGCAGACAGGGAAAAGGTGGAAGAACGCACCTTGTCAGCCCAGCAATGGCCGCCGCTGCCGCAATTGAAGGACACTTCGTTGATGTTCGAACCTGGGACTTAGATAAAGAAATATAAAGAGGATATAAAATGGAACCTTTAGAGAGAGTACACGGTATAGTCGCTCCACTTGACAGAATGAACGTGGATACCGACCAGATAATTCCGAAGCAGTTTTTAAAAAGGGTTGAAAGAACAGGTTTTGGGGAATTTTTGTTTTTTGACTGGAGATATCTTGAAGACGGAACGCCAAACCCTGATTTTGAACTCAACCACGAGCACCACCAGGATGCCAAGATATTGCTAACAAGTCACAACTTCGGAAGTGGAAGCTCAAGAGAACACGCCCCTTGGGCACTGAGAGAATACGGTTTCCAGGTAATCATCGCCCCTTCTTTCGCGGACATTTTTTATAACAACTGCTTCAAGAACGCAATACTCCCGATTGTGCTCCCGGAAGACAAGGTGAAGGAGTTGTTTGCGATTGTAAACTCCAAGAAAGGTCATAAAGTGACAGTTGATTTGAAGTCTCAAACTATTTCGGATGATGAGGGCTGGACCATAAATTTTGACATTGACCCATTTAAGAAAAAGAGCCTGATTGAGGGACTCGATGATATAGGTCACTCTCTTGAGCATGAAGATATGATTCAAATTTACGAGAAGAAGCACTCGGGTGAAAGGAAATGGGTTCTGCCGAGCGACTCTGCTTAGGTAAATATGTTTGTCACCTGAATCTGGATATTATATAAAACAAAGCGGTTAAGATTATGCTTACGATTATAGATGTCATTAGTGGGAAATAGAATGAGAAATTTTCTCTTTTGATATATATATCTCCCGGCAGTTTCCCGAGGTAAGGAATTTTAGGATAAAAATGAATTATTACTCCGAAAAGTATCAGTAAAATACCCAAATATATTATTATCTTGCCCAAGTTTTACTGCTCCAATTGTAAAACAATTTTATTCTTTCTAAACATAAATATATGTGACTATAATAAAATCTCAATAATTTAGAGCCATTACACAAATTAAGCCTATATTATGATATAATATTTTAAGTGGCACGAATCTTGTATAAGGTTCTTCATGCATTATACTGTTTGTGGGGATTGCAATTACAAATAAATAGATAAATTATAAAGTTATGAGTACAAACTTAAGCCAGACCACATCTCAGAGACAGGTGCTGCAACAACGTCTGATATTAACTCAAGAGCTTCAGCTTTTCCTGAAACTTATCCAGATGACAACTCTGGAACTAAAAGACTATCTTGAAGATCAGCTTCTAGAAAATCCTATTCTAGAAGAAACCCAGGAAAGCAAAGAAAAAACAGAAGACGGCTCAAGTGAAGACATAGATTTCAGCTCAATCGGCGATGAGCGTGTTTTTGGCGGTCAGGAAAATGATGTACCGCATTATTCCTCAAGAGAATTTTTTGACGACAGCGAAGAAGACTCACCGTGGGAAAACCGTGTCAGCTCTTCAGAATCATTATTTGATCATCTCACTTGGCAGCTAAATATGGCAGATTTTTCTCAGCAGGAGAAAGAAATTGCTTCTATAATAATTGAGGCTACCAATGAAGACGGTTATTTAGAATCCGATATAGATGAAATTGCCGGCGTTTATTTCCATCAGAGCAAGGAAAAAGAGGATTCAGAAGCTGAAAAAGATATGGATTCAAATTCTCCCTGTCCCGAAAATTCATTAATTGAGCAAGTCACTTCTGTACTGGAAAAGATTCAGGCATCTTTCGACCCAACAGGTGTTTGTTCAAGAAATTTAAAAGAGTGCCTCAGAATACAGGCTCTGGATCTAGGCTACCCGGAAGACGGAAAAGTGGTGGAATTAATTGATAAACATTTTGAAGAGCTTAATGAAGAAGATCTGGGCACTATAGAAGAAGTTCTTCACGACCCTTCAGAGGAAGTACAGGAGGCCATGGCCGTTATTTCTTCACTAGAGCCCAGACCCGGAAGACCGTTTTTTCTCAAAGATTCAGAGAAATATATAGTTCCTGATTTTTATGTATATAAGGTCGGAGATGAACTGCAGATACAGCTAAATAAGGATTTCCCGAAAGTCAGAATCAGTAATTACTATAGAAGTCTCATTAAGAAAGAAAAAACACTTCCACCTGATGCAAAGCAGTTCATAAAAGAGAAACTTGAAGCAGCCCAGAGGATAATGAAATGCCTTGATGAAAGGGAAGAAACCGTCAGGAAAATAATATCTAAAATTGTTGAGGTGCAGGGTGAATTCTTCGAGCATGGCAAAGAATACATTAAACCACTCATCCTAAAAGATATTGCCCAGTCTGTCGGTGTTCATGAATCCACTGTCAGCAGAATTACAAGCAGAAGGTATATACAGACACCTCAGGGCACAATAGAGCTCAAGTCGCTTTTCTCAAGAAAAATCGAATCTTCAAAGGGTGATGATGTATCTTTTGAGAAAGTTAAATCCATTATGAAAAATATCATAGCAGGCGAATTGCATGAGAGTCCCTATTCTGATGAGGACATATCCAAAATATTTGAAAGAAGAAATATTAAGGTAGCAAGAAGAACGGTTGCAAAATACCGGAAAATACTTAAAATACCTTCGTCTTCAGCTAGATCACGAAAATATAAGGATAAGGAAAATGAAAGTAACAGTAACAACTAGACATATTAAAGATTCAGGACTGTCTGACAAGATTAAAGCCTATGCTAACAAAAAAACCAAAAGGATTGAAAGGTATGTAAAATCAGAGAAAGACCCTGCAGAGCTCAAATTCATTTTATCCTCTGAAAAATTCAGAGACACAGCGGAAGTCACGTTGAGCGCAGGGAATATAAAAGCAGTTAGCTCGGCTGAATCCAACGATATGTACGCTGCTATCGACAGTGTGGTGGACACAATCGTTAAACAACTCAAAAAGCAGACAGAGAAACAAACCAAAGAAAAGAGAAGAACAAGCGCTAAATCCAAAGAAGAAATTGTTCAGGTGGGGTCATCTCCAAAATCAGAACCAGATTACCTGGCAGAATTGAAAATACACAAGTTACCTCCAAAACCAATGTCGGTAGAAGAAGCATCCCTTCAGCTTCAGGTTTCAGACGCTAACTTTGTCGCATTTAGAAATAGTGAAAACGGATTAATGAACGTTATCTACATAAACCGCAGAGGTCAGAAAATCTTGATTGAGCCGTAAAAATAATGAAAATCTCAGACTTTCTCGATGTAGACACAATAATAACTGACCTCAGCTCAACCACTAAAAAAGAAGTCATCGAAGAACTCTCGACTAGCATCTCAAATAACCACCAGCATATAAACCAGGAAAGACTAAGTGAGATACTCCAGGAACGTGAGGAACTGTGCAGCACAGCGCTAGATTCAGGTGTTGCAGTACCTCACGGGAAAATTGGCGGAATAACGGATGTTATAATTGGATTTGGACGAAGTATGGAGGGCATACAGTGCGACTCTCTTGATCAAAAACCTACACACTTTTTTATTACTTTGGTGGCGCCCGAAGATATTGCCGGTTTACATATCCAGCTTCTGGCAAGGATCTCAAAAATATTTAAAGACCAGGAGTTCAGAACTAAACTCATAAAATGTGAATCTATACAGGAAATATATGAAGCTATTAAACTCGAAGATGAGAAGCACTCATAATATTTGCGGGATTTCCTCAGAATTATTTACTATAACAATCTGAAGATAAGATAGATCAATAAATTTAAACAATGACCATCAAATCAGCTCTGTTGAGGCACAATTCATTGATGAACGTTTTGAGCATAGTCCACACACTCAAATAGATAACCCTGTTAGTATATGCTCTGTTATGATAAAGCAAGCA
>CBDUCG010000016.1:0-23860 GCA_965365595.1 uncultured bacterium | reverse complement strand
AAGATCCCGACTTAACATATCTGACACTGGTAAACGATTTCCTTCCCGTGGGCGTAAGCGGGATAATTCTCACCGGGCTTTTCGCTTCTTTAATGAGTACGCTCGATTCAATTTACAACTCAGTTTCAACACTCTGGTCAATTGATATTTATAAACGTTACATCAAGCCATCCGCATCTGAGACAGACGTTGTTAAAATGGGCAGATATTCAATTATGGCTTCTTTTGTTACAGGCGCCTTATTCGCTTTTATAGTTGTATACGTAAAATTTGAAAACCCCGGTTTTCCGCTCACCCACTGGTTTAATGCAATGTCATATTACATAAAAATTGGTTTTGTTATCATAATAATGTCGGCGATGTTTCTTTATTCACCCAACCGTAAGCTGGTGCTTTTTACTATGCTGTTTAGCGTGATTTTAACTTTTATCTTTCAATCACAGTTGCCAGAGCTCAACTATTTTATAAGAACCGCCTGGGTTATTGTGATTGGATTTTTGTTGATTGCTATTCCTACCGTTATTAAAAACGGTTTCAGGCTGCCGCAAGACAGGTTCATTGAGGTTTCACATAAAAGTGTGCTTCATTTTGGAATCATACTTTCTCTCTCACTCATCGGAGCGCATATAATTTTCCATTAAGGTCTTTGATTTGTCCTTTTTTAGTGTCAAATTGCTGAGCAAGCTGTAAATGTGATTTGTAAGTTGATAAACCAAGAACAAAACAGGTCAAAATTAATAAAAAAAGCCGCGCGGTTATACAAATTTCATTATTACTGATCTCCATTTAGACATATGATTTAGTATGATGCTTTTTGGGACAGCTTACACAATTTCGACATTATAATGCAATATGTATTTAGCTCAATATTTTACTGCAAGCCATTTAGTTTACGAGTCTCACTGGATATGAAGAGTTTCCAGTCTTTAAGAAACTGATTGCCCGCTTCATCTATCACATCATTAACATTAAGGTGGCTGGTTAGGTAATACAGTCTGTCAATCTCATCTTTTTCAGCAGGACCTCGGTTCGCGTCGCGGAACCTTTGCTGTAAATAAAAAGGTGGTATGGACTGATTATAAAGAGTAACTTGAATATCGTGGACCTGACTTAGAGTTTGTTCATCCAGAGATATGAGATATTCAATTACGTCAGCACCCGTTAAAGCAGGGTCTGTGTAAAAAGGATCGAAAGCAGCCTGTCCGTGCGTCTCCGCCAGCGCCTGAATATAAGGCGATGGGAAAAGAACCGGATTTGCAAATAGCTCAGGATTGTATCCATTGGGTCTCAAGCGGTTGTCTTTAACATCTTCTATTCGGCGCAGGAAACTCGTCGTCAGATTGCCTTCAGAGTCTTTGATTAACTCCTGGTAAATCTGTACCTGATCTTCCTCTGTAATGGTTTGATAATGAGGCTGAAACGGCGCATTCGCAAACTTAACAGGCTGTTCGCTCATCAGTACCTCATTTGTAGTCCCTTTTAATATTGCTCCAAGCTCATTGGTTCTTCCTGAGGCCCAGAGTACATTCCCGTCAACGTCTCTAACAAGAAACTCTATAAATACACGCCTGAATCCTACACCGGAAGGCAAAAAATGTCCAACATGGTTTATCACTTTCAGTTTGACATATAATTGTCCTTCAGGGGTTATTTCCAAATCTTGTATGTTAATACTTGCGGTTTCATTCTTGGCCATGTTAACCATAGACCTCTCCCCGGTAATTAGCTGAGGAGTTACAGATGATCCTGTCATATAATCGATCTGCCGGAAGCCTAATAAAACAGGGAACTGTTGGAACATTTGATTAATAAAAACATTGAGTCCATGAAGAGCATGACGGGCATACGTATCTCTCTTGGTTAATGTTATGTCTTCATCAGGCAGACGGTTGGTTGTAGGAGCAAATTCATTTGATTCTATATTGGCTATCTCAAATGACAGATCCTGTCCTTTATAATGTGTTTGCATATGACAATCCGCGCATGACTGAAACTCGGGACCACCTGGAGCAAAATCACTGTTCACCCATTCAAGATGAGTTGTTTGCTCATAGCTGGCCCCAACAATTACACCCTCATTTGTAACTTTAGGAAGTAAAATATTATGACAGCTCCCGCATGTATCTGAGCTAAAAGAGTCACCGCCTATAAAGTAGTCCCTGAACTCTGGTTTTATACCCATCGCATTTTCCATTGGTTTAGGCACAATTGTGTCATTAGGATACGGGCCGTAAACTTCATCGGCAGGACCAGTTACAAAGTTGCCTGTAAAAGTAGCATCATTACCAAGTTCTACATCTGAGATATGATGACAAACGGTACAGGATATACCATCTCTTGCAAGGGCGCCGTATTTCTGATATTCATTGTTCCCGGAATTCGGCCACTGAGTAACCATGTCCAGAGCAAAAGGCTTACCAAAAGTAACTTGAGGAGGAGGAGCTACTGCAAAGAAGTCTTCACAGCCTTCCGTATCCTGCCCTAATACTCCATGACAGTGAAAACAGGTGTTTTCGATACAAGTTGTTAACTCAGGCAGGTTGTTTGTTTCACTCTGAAGCTGGGAGAAAAAGATTGGATCACGCCCTGCTAGCCCCATTGGGGAAGCGCTCCACTCGCCGTAAGGAGAAAGATTTATTAACTCTCCACTCTCAGGGTCCTGATACATCATGTTCGGAAGTGAAGCATTTGAGAATGTCGCGTTATGGCAACCAATACATTGGTCTGAGGTAAGAAATTGATCAGGTCCGTCAGCACCTGAGATATGGTGGTCATATGTCTGAGCAGGCAATCGGTTGTGCCAAACATCGCTGAAACTTACCTCGTCTAATTGGTCATAAAACTCTAGGAAATTCAGACTCGGTTGACTAAGCGGTTGAGAAAAAGGAGAGTCATATCCGTCTACATCATTAGCTGCTCTCAAGGATATTAAAGCGAGTAATTTATTAAGGTCTTGAGTAATAATTCCTATTAATCCAGGCTGATGCCCGTCGTCTAGCTCATCCGGAACTGGATCCGTCTGCTCTTGTGAAGTGTACAACTTATATTCAAGACCGGGAGTAAGTATATTTTCAATCGATGAAAAAGTAGATTCAGATATTGCTGAGGAATGGCAGTTAACACAGTAATTTCCGTATTCATTATACGGAAAGACAACGTCGGGTATTTTGTTTGTGCTAGTGAATACGTATCCTGTTGGATACCATAGAGGATCGGGCTCTGTAGGCATAAATCCGTTTTCAAAAAATTCATTAGATGTAATCCCTGAGGCGTTAAATATCGGGGGATTACCTAGCTGCCAGGCAAAAGTGTGCGGAATTGCATCCTGAAAATGGCCAGTCCAATACCAACCATCATGCGACGCTCCGCTTTGCTTAACCATTGTAGCCCAGGATTCAGGCTCCACATCAGCCCTTATAACCATACAGCCTTCACTGTTTAATTTAATATCAAGTTCATCATCAATCCCATGCATTTCTTTAATGATCATAGCACCGTCGGGTAAATCTCCCTGCATACCGTCACAAAGCCAATTAATTACCTCAGGGGAATAATAAATTCTTACTGCGGGATGTACTCCGAAGCTCTCGCCGCTTCCGATTTTTCCGACATATGGACCTGTCATCCTCCAATTCAAATCTCCAGCCCATCCTAAATCTGTTGCATATTCGCGCTTATGAAGAAATTGTCTGTAAGCAATATCATATTCATTTTTCGCGTTAAGATCGGAAATGGCCGGCGGATTTTGGAGATCTAATGGAACGGAATTTCCGAAATTGGAGGGATCGTTACAAAACTCATCTATTTGTTGCTGAGTGGCGCCAATCAGGGAACTCGGACATACCCATTCATTGGGATCGGGTGGCAAAGACCCGTTGTTTATATTATTCTCACTATCGCATGATAAGAATATAAGAAAAAGAGCAACTAATACATTAGTAGATAAAATTCTTGCTTTCATCCAGCCTTCTCCCTACTAACATTAACTGTAATTTTAAATTATTCATGGTATCGTCGTATTCTGTCAAGAAATCAATGTAAAGTTATTTTCGAGACAATATTGCAGGATACTCTTAGGAACTGGAAAATATGAAGTTTGATACAAGTTCTTTTCGTGACAGCTCAAGATAACCGGTTTTATAAAATAGATCGATTAAGTTCAAAAAAGGCGCTTTTGAGGTAGTGCATATATAAACCGGCTGCCAGTCGGGATTAAACTTGTTTTTAAAATTGAACAAGCCTATGTAGTTAAATGCATATCTCAGCAAATGTCCCGATTTGAACAAAAGGAACTCTTGTAAGGCTCTTGAAGGTGAAGTGGTCAAGTTACGGTAATTCAGAGAATTAGGAGTAACAAAGGGAACCTCTCCTAGACTGAATTTTTTATATCCGTCGTCTATCAAAAGATTCATAACAGAATACAGCAAGAACTCCATCACACCGACAGGAGCATCTTTCTCTCTTAAAATCATTTCGGCATGACATGAGTCTGCATCAGAGAATGAAACTGTTATAACACCCACCCACTTATCTCCAGATGTACGCATTACAAAACATCTCGTATTAGAATCAAAAGATGTTTTGAACAAATATTTAAGTTTAGGCTTAAAGGCATACGGAGTTTGATTTACGAATGATGAAACCCTTCTTCGATTTGTATCACTTAATGGAATCTCAACGACCTCTCCATATTTTTTCCCTCTCCTAACTAAGTTATATACTGATTCAGGAAGGTCATCGATACTTTGCAAGTCGATAACCCCTTCTGCTCCTGATCTGATAATCTTATAACCTTTATTATTCAAATATATGGCAAGCTCTGTCCTGCATCCGCGCAGTAAAAAACCTTGATTAAAATTTGTTTCCAGCTCATTACACAAACATTTGATATCGTAATCTGGTGGGATTTCAGCATTGTAAATCCAGGGCAGTCCCGAAAGTTGCAGTTTCACAAAGTCAAACTTGGGAGATGCTATAGCATTTTGTGTCCAGCTTAGAGGTAATTGTGCTTTCAAGTTATTCAACCGGTCATATGATTAACAAAAATCATACATTATTCAATCATTCGTGCAAAATTTCTGATCGTTCTATATAATGTATATAGAATTTCTTAAAAAGGAGGTAAGTTATGAATATTAAACCTATTTTAATCGGTATTATTACACTGTCCATAATTGGAATTATCTCTTGTAGTCAGTCGGGTGAACCAAATGCTGTTGCTGGAGATATAACATATGACACTCCGTTTGATTATTGTAAAGCTGTCAAAAATGCTGACTTGCCCGGGCCGGAATATACAGGCCCCAAACTTCCTGACGCTGTAGCTCAGCAATTAAGACAAGATATGGGAGTTTCTGATAGCATGCCGGAGGAAAGCTTTAATGACGGCACTTACTGGCGTTGTATGGACGGAGATGTCTATGCCTGCAATGTCGGAGCCAATCTGCCCTGCCAGGAAAGAGCGGATATGAGCAAGGAGCCTAACAAAGGCATGCTAAATTATTGCGGCGAGAACCCGGATGCGGAAATCATTCCTATGTATGCAAGTGGAAAGGCTACTGTGTATGAATGGAAATGTGATAACGGTACTCCTGAGATAGTAAAACAGATAGCTGAAACTGATAAGAATGGATACATAAAAGATATATGGTATAAGATTACTCCTTGATGAAATATAAGGAGATATTTACTTACGTTTTAGCACTTTTTTTACTGCGGAGATTATTCCTTTTGAGTCTAGTCCAAAATGATGCATCAGTTCATTTGGCTCTCCCGACTCTCCGAACCTGTCCATCATAGCGACAAATTCAATTGGGACAGGAGAGTGTTTGGCAACGACCTCTGCAACCGCGCTGCCCATACCTCCGTGCACCTGATGCTCTTCTGCGGTTACTAGGGCGCCTGTTTCTTTAGCAGCTTTGATGATAGACTTTTCATCAATAGGTTTTATTGTGTGGCAGTTGATAACCCGCAGATCTATTCCTTCTTTACTCAGTTTCTCTGCCGCAATCAATGCCTCATAAACAAGTGACCCGCATGCTATAACAGCAGCATCACTACCGTCCCTATATATATCAGCCTTCCCAATTTCAAAAGGAGTTTTCTCGGTTGTTACAACAGGAACTTTTTCTCGACCAAAACGCATATAAACAGGATATTCAATCTTCGCTATTTCAATTGCGGCTTTTTTTGTCTCCCAAAAGTCACAAGGTACTAAAACGTATAAATTGGGAAGGCATCTGGTTATTGCAATATCTTCCATTGCTTGATGTGTTGCGCCGTCAGGACCGACGGATATTCCGGAATGAGCACCCATGATTTTCACATTAGCCATGCTGTAGCAGATACTCACTCGTATCTGGTCCCAATTTCTACCGGGATTAAAGGTGGCATAAGAAGATATAAAAGGAACTTTGCCAGAGAACGCTAATCCGGCGCCAATACCAGCCATGTTCTGCTCAGCTATTCCGACTTCGATAAAACGGTTCGGAAATGCTTCTTTAAAATCGGCATTACGCGTCGACTCTGTTAAGTCGCAGCATAAAACAACTACGTTGTCATCGGCCCTGCCCGCTTCAACTACGCCTTCCCCGTAACCGTTTCGGGTTGGCACCTGGTCGGGAACGTCACATATATTTTCAGACAAATGAATTTTTGAATTTAGATTATTACTCATGTTCGCAGGTTATTTTTCCGCCAAGTGATCTTAAAGCTTCAAGCTCATCCAGAGCTTTCTCGGCTTCCTCTTTATTGGGAGGTTTTCCGTGCCACTCGGGTTTAAATTCCATAAAGTCCACACCTTTGCCGGGAATAGTATGAGCTATAACGGCCTTGGGCTTTTCAAATATCGTCTCTTCAAAAGTATCGATTAACTGTCTAATGTTATGGCCATCAACTTCTGCTACATGAAAACCAAAAGAAGCTACTTTGTCTCTAAGTGGTTCAAGCGGCATTACATGTTCCGTAAATCCGTCTATCTGAATATTATTTCTGTCTATAATGAGAGTGAAATTATGGAGCCGGTTTTTGCCAATAAACATAAGCGCTTCCCAAACCTGCCCTTCATTCATCTCACCATCACCAACCATAGAGTATATTTTGTTTCTCTTGCCATCGATTTCGGCAGACATAGCCATGCCGGCGGCGATTGATATCCCCTGGGCCAACGGACCGCCCGAAGCTTCAAGCCCCGGGAGTGCTCCTCTGTGAGGATGACCCTGGAGCCTTGAGCCGAGTTTTCTTAGAGTATGTATCTCTTTTTTTGAATAATAACCCGCCTCAGCTAGTGTTGCGTAAAGAACAGGACATATGTGCGCATTGCTTAAAACAAACTTGTCCCTTTCTTGCCAGTCCGGGTTTTTAGGGTCGTGTTTCATTATGTGAAAATACAACGTGGAGAAAATATCAGCTGTACCGAGAGAACCAGCTGAATGGCCCGATCCCGCTTCTTCAAGCATAATAATAACGTCTTCACGTATGTGAGTCGCCATGTCCTGAAGATATTCTATTTGTGTGTCTGTAACTCCCAAGCTCCCACCTCTTGGTACGTCTTAGCTAATCCTAATATAATCGATAGTGGGTTAGAATTCCAGAATTAAAAAAGTTGGAGAGTGTATCCATTAATTTTTGATTGAAAATATAATTGGGAAATCTATTCCAGCTCGGTGGCACAGCTAATACATCGGTTTGTATACGGCAATGCTTCAAGGCGTTCTGGATTTATTTTACCATCGCAAATATCGCAGACTCCGTACGTATTACTATCAATACGACTGAGAGCTTCGTTAATCTGGTTCAGCTCTATGCGAGAGGTTTCTTCGAGTTTTTCTACAACTTCCTCGTTCTCGCGTTCTTGGGCCTGTTCGCTCCAGTCTTTGGCATGAGTTTTTCTTAGCGAGTTCTCTACCCTATTTAAGCGGTCTTCGAGTTCCAGTTTTCTAGAATTCAGCTTTTCGATGATGGCATCATGTTCACTCATGATTCTCTCCTGGGATCTTATATTAATAATTACATGATAAAGACTAACATATTTCCTAAATCTTAAGAATAAACTCAAAAAAACCGGGAATCAAAACTCAATTCTATATGGAAGAAGCATAACATTGAATCCGGCCTAGTTGTCTAAATTATGGTATTTCTTTAAAGCACTTCAAGTATAGTCTGTTTGAAAATCGGATTAAGCTTGTCCATATCTTTGTCCCTGATCATCCAACAGTCAACTTTTCCTGTGTCTTTTGTCAGAACAAGATTAAAACCATTTTCCTTTCCCCAGAACATCTGTTCCTGGAGTGACGTGTAATCCTTTTTTTCTACATCATTTAACTCTTCAATCGGTTTGTTAAGAGTAGTTCTTTTGAGCTCACCTAAGTAAATGTGGCGTGAATTTTTTGCCTTGCTGTTGTCAATATTTTCTGTATGTAACATAAATTTAATACTCTCCCTTTTGTGTTTTGAAGATTAACCATCTTACTAACTAAAAATTACAATAAGCACTAATTTCCCCATTTCAAGGGATAATTTTAGTATTTTTGCGAAATTTACCCGGTTTAAGGTGGAATTAACTGAAACTTAACATTCTATGAGCAGTTTGATACACAACTTACTAACAGGGTTTACTTTTTTTACAAGATTCTACACAGTTATCGCTCTTTTTAGGCCTACAGCACTGGTTGCCATTGTTAATATTGAGACAGCAGCACTGGTCGGCAGTACAGGTTTCATTTCCGCATGAGTGCTGCGCTACTTCAATAGTTGTAGCGGGAAAAATGCTGAAGTCCGCATTCATGAAAGTAACTAATTCAGGTTGTGCGAATTCTGCCTGCACATTATTGATATATACAAAACCACCTACCAATAGTACTATTAATACAGCGTTTAAGATAATTGCTTTCATTAAGTTTGTCATAATAATTCACACTTAATAAGAGTATAAGTATTAAACGTTTGGAGTCAATAATTTTTTCGCACGCTTTAAATACATGAAAATTTCATATTACTATTGTTATTCGGAAGCAAATTGCCAAAAAACTGAATCTAATTATAGAGATATGCTTTTTCGGATATAATAGTTAGCTTTATAATCCAAGGAGTAAATGTGCAACCCATTATTACCGTACAGAATCTAAGTAAAACCTATGCTTCCGGGCTAAAAGCGCTCAGTAATGTCAACCTTGATATTGAAGAGGGAGAAATATTTGCGCTCTTGGGACCCAACGGAGCTGGGAAGACAACCCTCATAAGCATCATATGCGGCATCGTTAATCCAAGCGAAGGAACTGTGCTTGCCGACGGGCATAACATTATTACCGATTATAGGGAAGCTAGGTCCAAGATAGGACTTGTGCCGCAGGAATTGACAACCGACGTTTTTGAATCAGTTGTAGCTACGATGAATTTCAGCCGAGGGCTCTTCGGGAAACCGCCCGATCCTGAATATATAGAGAAAGTGCTGCGCGACTTATCTCTTTGGGACAAGAAGGACTCGAAAATTATTACGCTCTCAGGCGGTATGAAACGCAGAGTGCTGATTGCAAAAGCGCTATCGCACGAGCCAAAGATACTATTTCTTGATGAACCCACCGCCGGGGTAGATGTTGAGCTTAGGCGCGATATGTGGGAAATGGTAAGGAAGCTCAGAAAAGACGGGGTGACCATAATTCTTACTACTCATTATATTGAAGAGGCCGAAGAAATGGCCGACCGTGTGGGTGTTATTAACAATGGGGAAATAATTCTCATTGAGAATAAATCTGAATTGATGAAGAAACTCGGCAAGAAACATATACAATTGGACTTAAATAGCCCTCTTAAGATAATTCCAGACACGCTTTCAGATTATTCGCTGGAACTAAATTCAGAAGGAAACGAGCTAATATATACATTTGACACAATGGGCAAAAAAACCGGTATCACTTTGTTACTTAAAGATCTTGCTGAAAACGGAATAAGCTTCAGAGATATACACACAAGAGAAAGTACTCTTGAAGAAATCTTTGTCAATCTGGTGACCAAAAAGAAATGAACATATACGCAATTAAAGCAATCTATAAATTCGAGATGGCCCGCACATGGCGCACGCTAATGCAGAGTATAGCGTCGCCGATTATTTCAACATCACTATATTTTATAGTTTTTGGTGCTGCAATAGGGTCGAGGATGGGAGAAATTGAAGGAGTAAATTACGGCGCTTTCATCATACCGGGCTTGATTATGCTCTCACTTATGACAGAAAGCATATCCAACGCTTCATTTGGCATTTATCTGCCGAAATTCTCAGGAACTATTTTTGAAGTTTTATCAGCACCGGTTTCATATATAGAGATAATTATTGGTTATGTGGGTGCAGCAGCTACCAAATCGGTAATCCTTGGAGTGCTCATTCTTATTACGGCAAGGTTTTTCGTGCCTTACGATGTAGAGCATCCGATATGGATGTTCGGTTTTTTAATCCTGACTGCCGTTACGTTCAGCCTGTTCGGATTTATTGTAGGTGTTTGGGCGGACGGCTTTGAAAAATTACAGATCATACCTCTTATGATCGTAACACCTCTAACTTTTCTTGGCGGAACCTTCTATTCTATAAAGATGCTGCCCCCTATATGGCAGAAGATTACCCTATTTAACCCGGTTGTTTATCTGGTCAGCTGTTTTAGATGGAGCTTCTACGGAGTGGCAGATGTGAACGTTATTGTCAGCTTTGGTATGACGCTTCTTTTTCTAGCGATCTGTATACTACTTGTATGGTGGATTTTTAAGACAGGATATAAACTTAAGACCTAAATATGGAGGGGCTTTTATGTCTTTGATTAATGATTCAATTCGAGAGTTTCTTGACGGGCGTCATTATGCTTGCCTGGCTACCCAAAACGATGATGGTTCAATGTACCTGACGCCTGTGTGGTATCTCTTTGAAGACGGGAAGTTTTTTATTTCAACCAACACATCTGGGCGAAAATTTAATAACATACTCGTCAGACATCAGGTGTCTCTGATGGTAGACAGCCGTAGGACGCAGGGCGAGGAGATGTGGGTCAATGTATCCGGGAAGGCAGGAATCATAGAAGGAGAGGAGTCCAAAGAGATTAACACTAAAATCGTCAAACGTTACATGACTGAAGCTGCAATGGAAGATTCAGACATTGGACAGGTTTTTGTAGCCTCAGCCAAAGCAACAATCAGTCTCGGGCCAGAAACAGTCCAGTCCTGGAAGCTTCAGGACCTCGATGATCTGTACTTTGGGGGAAGGTTGAGGCAAACACCTAAAAAGTGGTTTTTGCACGTGGAATAATCTAGTTAATTATAAACTTGGATTTCATTATATAGAGCGTCCCTTTCTACTGGGATGAAGCCTGCGTTTTTGATCATGTTGATCATAAAGTCGCGCGTGTGGCCTAGTTCAGAAGGAGCTCCTGCATCATGGATAATTTTCTCCTTCATAATTGTGCCGTCCGCGTCGCTGCATCCGTAATGAAGGGCAACCTGAGCCATCTTCTCACCCAGTGTGATCCAGTAGGATTTGATGTGAGGAAAATTGTCAAGAAAGAGCCTTGCGAGTGCGTGAACTTTAAGATCGTATGAGCCGGCAAAAAATTTCACATCTTTTTTCATGCTCGTGTTTTCAGGCTGGAAAAGAACCGGGATAAACGCAAAGAATCCTGGATATTCGTCCTCTACCCTTCTAAGCCTGTCAAGGTGATCAACAACATGGAAAGGCTTTTCAATATGACCGTAAAGAATTGTCGCATTAGTCGGAATTCCCAGACGATGAGCAATACCGTGTATCTCTTCCCATCTTGTTGCAACAGTTTTAGGAGCGCAGATTTTTTTGCGCACATCGGGATGTAATATTTCTGCTCCGCCGCCTGTTAGAGCATCAAGTCCGTTTTCTCTTAGAGTTTCGAGAACATGCTCTATGTTTTTACCTGTAAGCTCTGTAAACCAGTCGATTTCAACAGCAGTGAATGCTTTTACATGAGTTTCAGGATAATTATCTTTTACGAGCTTGATAATATCCAAGTAGTTTTGAAAATTCCAGTCAGGATGAAGCCCGCCTACGATATGCACCTCTCTAATATCATCGTTTAGCATGGATAGAATCTGCTCGTGAGATAACTCATAAGCATTGGCAGATTTCTTGGTTACTCCGAAAGCACAGAACCTGCATGAAATCGCGCAAATGTTGGAAGGGTTAACGTGTCTGTTAACAACAAAATAGACCTTATCCCCTATCCTTTGGCGCTTAACATAATCGGCAAGCATGCCGACTGTGTTTAAATCCTCGGTTCCCATAACTGTCATGCCGTCTTCAAAACTGAGGCGCTCGCCTTTTTCTACTTTTTCTATTATTGGGAAAAGTTCTTTATCAAAACAAAGCTTTTCTACGTCTGCCAGTATTCGTTCCATCTATCTGTTACTTTCTCCTTGATATCCTCAGACATTTCGATCACCTTAGGATACCAGCTTTTTATTGTTGCATCTATCCCCATCCGTCCTCCGTATATGACAGCCGAGCCTTTAAGCTCCGTGTGCTCAAATATTACATCCAGATAGGGATCAAAGCGTGTAAATATACCCCATATCAATTCAGTTGTGTTATGTACATCTATATCAGGGCTGACTATAACAATAATTTTCACATCTTCATAACCCTTAGTTTTAAAAAGTTTTTTAATAACCTCTTTTGGATTCTTATCAAGTTTGATTGCCAAAATTCCGCCTGGCAAAAGTTTCCAGTCTAATATGTTCTTAATTTTTGCACGTGGATCAGGAACCTGTGTCGGCACCGGTCTTTTCTTTTTACCATTTCTCGGAGTTCTTACGGCGTTGATTCCCATTTTGCTTCCTACATTAAACTTGCCGCTTGTGAAATCGAGAGTGTCGAGCGGAGCCCAGGGTATCATAAGAAAATCTTCATTAGGATCAAAATTGTCTCCAATCTCTTTTAACACCGCCTCCCAGTCTCTAGGATTGATATCGCTAGAAACAATTATCATTACTTTTGTAAGAACTAGCTGACCTGTACCCCATAGAGCCAGCATGGCTTTTATGCCGTTTTTCGGATAGCGCTCGTCTACCGAGACTACTAGGAGATTATGAAATCCCGCTTCCGGATATGCCCACATATCTTTTACTTCAGGGTGAATAATGCGGGTGAGCGGCGAGAACATATCGCCTGCAGCCATACCCAAGAAAACATCTTCCATGGGCGGCTTGCCTACTATAGTTGCCGGGAATATCGGATTAATCCTGTGAGTGATTCTGCTTAAATTAAATATTGGGAAGTCGGCTTCCATTGAGTAGTGACCGAAGTGGTCTCCAAAAGGCCCTTCCTCCCTGAGTACATTTTGAGGAACAGTGCCCTCAATAATAAATTCAGCATTACCGGGGACAGTTAAATCTATGCTCTTGCCCTTTACCATCGGGATCGGCTTTCCTCTGAGAAAACTTGCGAATGCAAGCTCGTCCATTCCTTCAGGCAGGGGCGCAATTGCCGAAAAAATCATTCTCGGATCGCCACCGAGAACTACAGCGACTTCCAGATCTTTTCCGAGCTTTCCGGCTTCATGGTAATGAGCCGCCCCACCCTTGTGAGCGTGCCAGTGCATGCCGGTTGTTTTCTCGTCATAGACCTGCATGCGGTAAATTCCCAGATTACGCTTGTTTGTAACCGGGTCTTGTGTCAAAACCAGGCCCAGTGTTATAAAACGTCCGCCGTCTAAAGGCCAGCACTTTATAATCGGAAGTTTCGTTAAATCAGGACGTTCTTCGATCTCCTGAGAAAAACCCCACTTAGCTTTCTTGGTCCGCATAGACAGTAGGTCATATGCTTTTGGCAAAACTGAAAAGAACGATTTCAATGAAGGTGGATTTAATTTGTGGAATAGCTCTACCAGCTCCTCGCCTACATCTCTTGGCTTTCTTCCCAGAGCTAATTCGACCCTTTCTTCCGTGCCAAACAAATTTATTGCCAGAGGAAAAGAGGCTCCTTTGACGTTTTCAAATATCAATGCAGGACCGCCTTCTTTAACCGTTCTGTCAGCAATTTCAGCTAGTTCCAGATCAGGGTTGACTTCTGCCTTGATATGTTCAACGTCCCCTATTCTTTCCAAGTATGTTATGAATTCTCTGAGATCGTAAAACTGCTTTTTCGCCATTATTCAGTCCCGGGGTTCAGATATAAATTCAGGAGTATTATTCGGATAAATTAAATATACTTTAGTACTTTAAATGGTAATATTCTGTAGAAATATTTGTATGAGGCATCTACTCCAATTCTTCGTGCCTCCAGCCGTTTTCAGTGTACACCCCAACCAGGTTCAGCAATTTATCGCCATAACCTTTAATTAGCTGATCTACATTTTCCGCGCCCATATAATGCGGCGGACAAACAGGAGCAATGATAGCGCCTTCCCTTGAAAGCTTAAGAGCGTTTTCCAAAGCTATAGAGCTCAACGGCGTTTCTCTCAAAGCTATTACCAGTCTTCTTCTTTCTTTAAGAGCAACCTGTGCAATTCGAGTTATTAATGTATCAGCAATTCCGTTAGCAATCTTTGCAAGAGTCGAGATTGAGCACGGGACAATAACAAGAGTATCAAAATGATTGCTTCCCGAAGAAAAAGGAGCCCCCAGGTCATAGTCATTATATATATCTTCCACCCAGGGCCGGAGCTCTTCTGCTTTAAGTCCAAGCTCGTCTTGCAGGACTCTTCTTCCCCACTTGCTTGCGATTAAATACTTGTTGCCAGGGCACCGCCTCAAGAAATCTACGCCATAAACAGCACCTGAAGCGCCTGTAAAACCTACAATTGTTCTCATAACTACGGTAAGTATATCCCAGAGAGCACAAAAAGGAAGATGGCAAACCCGACCAGTATGTTAATTTTAAAGAACGCAACATCGACATTTTCAGACTTTCTATGCTCTAAGAACAACAACGCTCCTATTATTACTACAAAAATTCCAGATACTATTGACTTAAACAGAAAGAAATATAGAAACGCTATAAAAAAGAACGCGCTTTGGTGAAGCGCGCTTGAAACCTTAAGAGCTATATCGCGGCCATATACCGAAACCATGGAATAGATACCGTTTTCCCGATCAAACTCTTCATCTAAAGTAGCATAAATAATATCAAAACCGGAGACCCAGCAGAGCGTGAAGAGAGAAAGCACAACGGCGGGCAAAATGGCGTCAAATGAGCAAGTTACCGCAACAAAACCGCCGAGTGGGGCCAGGGCCAAAGCCAATCCTACGCCGAAATGGCATAGCGCTGTAAACCTTTTCATCAAAGGATATAAGATAAACACTATTAAAGGTATGGGTGAAAGGTATAGAACAATATCGCATATCAAGTAAGCCGATATAAAATAGAGTATCAGCCCTAGTACGGTAATAATATAAGCCTTCTTGAGGCTTACTTTCCCTGAGGGAAGTTCCCTGCCTTCAGTTCTTGGATTTTGCGCGTCTATTCTACGGTCGAGTATCCTGTTAATGGCTAAAGCCGCCGTTCTTGCCCCCGTGCCAGCAAGAATGATTAGTACCAACAGCCTCCAGTCAGGAAGCCCTTTTTCCGCAAGAAAAGTCCCCGCAAAAATAAGCGGCAGGGAAAAGAGCGTATGCTCCAGTTTTATAAAGTTTGCGTAGTTCTTAAGCTGATTCATTGAAACTAAAGAATTGTACCTGAAAAAACACAAGATTTACTTTACTTTTACTTGTTCTTCTATAGAATTACCAACTAACTCATTTGGGGTGATTAGAAATGTCCAAACCTGAGCTTACTCATAGAATTTCCGAAGATCTGACACAGGGAAATATTCAAGGCATCAGGGAAACTTTGTCCGATGTTCACCCATCAGAAATAGTCGCAATTCTTCAAAATTTTGATGCAGAGGATCATCCGAAAATCCTTGAAGCTCTGGATAATCAGACCGCTTCGGAAGTTATTCTGGAACTCGATCCTGAACACCGTGAGGATATTCTTGAGGACCTAGACGCCGAGAAGATTGCGGACATCGCAGATGAGATGGATTCAGACGATGCCGCGGATCTGCTCGGAGAACTGCCCGAACTCACAGCCCGAACTGTATTAGACAAAATGGACCCTGAAGAAGCGAAAGATGTAAAACCGCTTCTGAAATACCCTGAGGACACTGCAGGCGGTATCATGCAGACTGAGCTCGTTAAAGTAAGTCAAAATTCTACTGTCCGGGATACCATCAACTGGATCAGGTTAATCGCCGATGAAGTAGAGGACTTTCAGCTCGTATTCGTAACTGATGATCAGGATAAGTTATTGGGCCAGATTCCACTGAAAGAATTAGTCCTGGCAACTCCCGGTACTAATGTGAAAGACATTATGGAACCGATAGAAGTTACTACAACACCATATGTTGACCAAGAAGAAGTCGCAAAAACATTTCAAAAATACGACATTTTTTCACTTCCGGTGGTAGACAGCAGAGGGGTGCTACTGGGAAGGATTACAGCAGACGACGTGCTGGACGTATTATCCGAAGAAGCATCTGAGGATTTGTTTCAAATGGCTGGTGTGGGAGATAGTTTGCATCCCATGTATACACCGACAGTTACGAGAATAAAACTTCGTACGCCTTGGCTTTTACTGACATTAGTAGGGGAATTATTCATTGCATTTATAATCGTTTACGTTTTTCAGCCAACTCTTGAGAAAGTCGCCATACTGGCAGCTTTTATGCCCGCCATTATGGCAACAGGCGGAAACGTGGGTATTCAAACCACCACAATTATTATCAGAAGTCTCGGCATGGGGACAATAAACGTTAAGCAGATATTTAAACTTATATTATCAGAAGTAAGAGTAGGACTCGCACTCGGAGTCATATGCGGATTCATTGCCGCCATTATAGGGGCATTGATAAGCTATAATGAGCCTCAAGTCTTCAGATTGTCGCTTGCGGTTTTTGTTGCAATGGTATCAGCCACTCTAGCGACTTCGTTTATTGGCGTGGCAGCCCCTCTTATACTTAACAAACTGGACTTTGACCCCGCAGCAGCTTCCGGCCCCTTTCTGACCATGTTTAACGATATTTTCGGCTCGGTGTTTTATCTCTTTATTGCAATGCTGATCTTATAATACTAATAATATTCCGCTTTCTTTTTGATCATTCTCAACGTATCACAAATTGTGGTAGTTTATAATCTAGCTTATGAATAAAATCCGTATTCGTCCTCGATATACTTTTTCAGTGCCGCTAAAGAAGGCAGATGTATTAAACAAGCTAAGAGAAGCTTTGAAAGATATGCCTTCGGGGCTTGAGGGTAAATTTGTAAAACCTCTGGTTGTTGTATCCGTCAGTAAGGAAAACCGTCACTTCTGGTCGCCGGAATTGAGTCTGGATATAGAGGCAAAAGAAAAAGGAACTGAAATTAGATGTACTCTTGGTCCACGTTCAAGTTTATGGACCATGTTCGCCACATTTTATGGTTTTTCAATCTTAGTTGGAATAGCCGGCCTGGTTTTAGGTTTTTCACAATTAACACTGGGAATGAACGCTTATGGATTCTGGCTGGTTCCAGTTTCCATAATTCTCCTTGCTTCAGCATACGGCATTGCTTTGACAGGACAGAAATTATCTTACGAGCAAATGCTGGAGCTTAGGAATTTTATAAAAAAGACCCTGAAAGACAAACATGCACAGTAACAACAAATAGATAATGCCTTACTTATAAGGAATAATATCTGTCCAATGAATAGTTCTGAAGCTCTACTACTTCGTAAATTCCCTTATCGAGATTCTGATTATATCGTGAATCTCTTTACTAAAGATTTAGGCAAAATAAGCGGTATTGCAAGAAACGCGAAAAACAGCATGAAGAGGTTTGGAGCAAGACTTGAACCTTTTGTACATTTCCGGGTCAGCTACAAAGATACCGGGAGGGAATTCAAATCAATTCAGGATACAGAAACAATTCAGATATTTCCTGAATTCACAAAGAATATTGAGCTTTTTTCACTCGGCAATTTAATCCTTGAAACTACAGATGTTCTGATCCCAAAGGAATCTCCAAATCTCGAACTGTTCGATACATTGATAGACTCATTAGCTCGTTTGAATTCGGGAGAAAGCCCTCTGCCGATTGTGCTCCAATATCAACTGCAGGCGTTATCAATTTCGGGCTATGAGCCTAATTTATACTCCTGCGCTAAATGTGGAGAGCCTATAGATGGTGATTCATATTTCAGCATTAACGGAGGAGGTGCAGTATGTTTTAAATGTGCCGGCGAGAAAAAAAATGGGCTCATTTTCAATAAAAATTTTGTACTCGATCGCGCAATTATGGAATCTAATCTTGAAAAAGTGCGAAAATACATAAAACTCTTTATTAAATTTACCGAGCGGCATACAGATAAAAAACTCAAGTCCGGTAAATTTATAGAGGAGCTCAAATTATGATAAAGATACCGGGATTTTTGGGAAGCGCCGTCTCATCAGGAGTCAAAAAGAAAGGTAAAAAAGATCTTGCGCTAATATATTCTGAAGTTCCGGCTAAGGCTGCCGGCGTTTTTACGACAAACATAGTAAAAGCTCCTCCGGTTTTACTTGGTATGGAAAGAGTTAAGACCGGGATGTGTCAGGCTGTACTTGTTAACAGCGGAGTGGCAAACGCATTTACCGGAAAACAGGGTTACAAAGATTCAGTTACTACTTCAAAATATGTAGCCGATAAATTAGGGATTGCGGAGAGCCTGGTTATACCTTCCTCCACAGGAGTTATTGGCGGACGTCTTCCTATAGGCAAAATGAAAAAGGCAATGCCAGGGCTTGTTAACAACCTCAGGGAAGATGGATTTTTGGATTTTGCGGACGGGATCATGACTACGGACGCTTTTCCCAAATATGCGGTCAAGAAAGTATCCATAGGAAAAAAACGAGGAACGATTGCGGTAATTGGAAAAGGCGCGGGAATGATAGCCCCCAACATGGCTACCATGCTGGCCTATATACTTACAGATTTTAATATCAGCAAACGTGCATTAACCAAAGTTTTGAAAAATACTGTAAATAATTCGTTTAATAAAATTATAGTTGACGGAGACACTTCTACTAATGATACCGTATTGATTTTAGCAAATGGCAAGCTCGGCAATACTCTTATTAAGGACAGCGGGGCTGATTACAATAAACTAGAAAAAGCTTTAACGGAAGCAGCTTCAGAGGTTGCGGAGATGATAGTAAGGGACGGAGAAGGGGCCACAAAAGTAGTTAAGATAACTGTAAAAGGGGCAAGGACCCTAAAAGACGCAGAGAAAATAGCGCGCACACTGGGCACGTCTCCACTTGTGAAAACCGCGTTTTTTGGAGAGGACCCCAACTGGGGGAGGATAGTAGCCGCAGTCGGACGAGCCGGGATCGAATTTGACCCGGATAAAATAGACCTCTATTTTGAAAAGCAGAAAATTTTATACAATTCAAAAGAAGTGATGAACGAAAAGAAAGCGCAGACCGTGCTCAAAAAACCAAAATTCGAAGTGACAATAAATATTAAGAATGGAAAGGCAAGTTCATTTGTAATCGCGAGCGATCTAACTTTTGATTATATAAAAATTAACGCTCATTACAGGACATAGATGTCAGCTTGTCGAATCAACGCCGATCATGTCGTTAATTGAACCGACCCCTTCCCTTTCCATATATTCAACAATCCCGCGGTTTATTTTTCCAGCAACTCCAGGCCCCTCGCCTCTTATTGCTGTAACAAGCTGAAGTGCTTTTGCGCCGGCTTTAATTTTCTCAATTGCAGAATTTGCGTTGTGAACTCCGCCTACACCAATAATGTCGAGTTTGTCTCCCGCTTGCTTGTAAATATGAGTGATGATATCTGTTGTCATCTTTTGGTAATCCTTATCGCTGCCGCTCAATCCACCCGGGCTATTTCTCCATTTGTTCCCATACTTACCTTTGAGATCAGTATTGTTAGATGTATTGGATGCTATAATTCCCGAAACGGAATTATCAACCAAGACTTGCAGGAGCTCATCAATCGCTTCAAATGTCAGATCAGGCGCAATTTTTACAAAAAGAGGTTTCCTTCTGCCCGAGTCATCCATTGATTGATTTACAGCTTCAATTAAGTGAACAATATGTTCTTTATCCTGAAGTTTTCTAAGCCCTGGGGTGTTAGGGGAACTCACATTAATGGCAAAGTAACCTGCATACTCATACATCCTATTAGTAACAGTTGAATATGCTTTGGGCGCATCTTTGTGCTCAACTTCTTTGTTTAAACCGAGGCTTATTCCGACCGGAATATTAGTTTTTTTATAACGTTCAAGATTTTTTGCGACAATATCCATACCCGGACTGTTAAAACCAAGCCAGTTGATTGCAACACCTGAAGAGACCATATGTAAACGGGGTTTTGGATTACCGGGCTGACCGTATTCAAGCACTGATCCCACTTCGACTGATGCAAATCCGAGCTGCCACAAGCCCAAGACAGCGCGTCCCTTTTTATCCCAGCCGGCACCGACAATTAAGGGGTTCTCCAGTTCCAGCCCGCCTATAGTTGTTTTAAGTCGGCTATCTTCAAATCTGCTATGTTTATCGTTAAAGAGTTCTAGTATTTTTAGAGTAACCGGAGATAGTTCGGCTAAATGAAGTGATTCACGAGCGAGCTCGTGAAATGTTTCGGAATCGCATCTGTTTAAGATAGGTTGTATGATTTCTTTATACATTGAATCTAAATAATATTATATCACCATCTTTTACAATATATTCCTTACCCTCAGATCTCATTTTTCCGGCGTCTTTCAAGGCCGCTTCCGAACCCGCATTGATAAAGTCATCGTAACTCGCGGTTTCAGCCCTGATGAAACCTCTTTCAAAATCGGAGTGTATCACACCCGCCGCCTGAGGAGCTTTAGTGTCTCTTCTTACTGTCCAGGCTCTGACTTCTGTCGGACCTTGCGTAAAGTAGGTTATGAGACCGAGTTTGCTGTATGCTTCCTTTATTAGTCTGTCGAGTCCGGAGTTTTCAAGACCAAGCTCTTCAAGAAACATTTTTTTCTCATCAAAAGGAAGCTCCGCTATCTCCGCTTCAATTTTGGCCGACAGAACAATCACATCCGAACCTTCTTTCTCTGCATATTCCCTTACTTTCTGAACTTCGGGATTGTTACAGGAATCCACTATATCGTCCTCAGATACATTACATACGTACATTACCGGAATTGAGCTTAGCAAAAACATTTCCCTGATAACTTCATAGGATTGATCGTCTATTTCAAAATTCCTAGCTTTATTACCCTCTTCAACAAATTTTCTGAGTCTGGTTACTACTTCCAATTTATCTTTGGTAGCTTTGTCTCCGCTCTTTGCTTGAGAGCTCAATCTTTGCTCTCTTTTTTCAATAGTCTCAAGATCTTTTAAAAGAAGCTCATCTTCAATGATATGAATGTCTCTGATTGCATCAGTTGAGCCTTCTACATGCATGACGTTATCATCTTCAAAACATCTCACGGTATGAAGTATGAGATCCACTTCTCTGATGCTAGCAAGAAATGCATTGCCTCTTCCTTTACCTTCAGAAGCACCTTTAACCAAGCCCGCTATGTCTACAACTTCAAGATATGTCGGAGTAATTTTTGCCGGCTTTACCAGATCGGCAAGTTTGTATAGCCTTACATCTGCAATCGGAACAATTCCGACGTTATCATCTATTGTGCAAAAAGGAAAGTTGCCGACCTCGGCCCCTGCATTAGTTAGAGCATTAAAGAGCGTGGACTTTCCTACATTGGGAAGCCCTACAATTCCACATTTTAATCCCATAAGGTTCGTTTTATCCTGTATTCAGTGAATTTTAATTGGTACGCGGTTAGGCTACCCAAAGGGAGTTTTCAGTCAAGAATAGTAACTTACACAGAATAGATTTTTGGGATGCTACATTTTTATACATTGTTGATACTATTTACCGGAAAGCATTTCATATAACTTTCTATTGCCATTCTGCTTCGTTAAAAGATCCCATCTTTCTAACAAGTAGTATTTTGTTTCTTCAAACCGACGGGACCGGTCCTCAAGATATAGCTCAGTCTCTGCGTCATCCATACTTGATACCCTGTTAACAAAAGAAAGGGTACAAGAGTAGTAAAGCGGTATTAATGCTTCAAGCAATTTATCATTGGGTATTTCTTTATTGAAAATTGAAGTGAGTGCAAAGTCAAACAGCACCCTCACCCATTCGTCATCCTCATAATGGAACTGCTCAAGTTCACACTCTGCAAGGCGGTTAATTACCTGGAGATTCGAAGGCATTAAAACTTGTCGCCAAATATCTCCGTAATCTTCAAAACCCTGAAGAAATGATTTGTGCAGCAACTCGGTATTGACTTTGACTTCCTCACTAACTCCCGATTGTCCAAGCCCAAAGCCATAAATAACACTTGGACGGGATTCTTCTACATATCTCCAAACGTATGCAAACTTTTTGATCATCTTGAAAATAGTACCAACAACTTGAGAGAACATAGGTCCAAGATCGCTCGCTGGGTCTTTGGGTCTATGGGTTTTGGTTGAGCCCAAAAATGCCTGGCATACATTAAAATTTCTGGAGATCGCAACTGTGGTCATCCATATATCGATACCGAAATTATAAACATCATCATCCCATGTCGATTCCTGCAGCAAACATTCGGCAAGCCTCCCTGAAATAGCAAAGTCACCCGCTATTGGCTGCCGTATCCTTAGACCAAAAAGTGTCCTAAGCATTGGATATGCAATATTATTGGTAATAGTTCCATCATATTTGTGTCTCATGTAAATCGGCACTACAAAATCGTATCCGTCTTTTAATGGTTCCATGAAATATTTGATCCACATAGGAGTAAGACTTTTGAGGTCCGCATCAAGTAAAATGATTGACTTTGCTCCCAAACCTGTGGCAACTTCAAAAAGATTTCTTAAATTCCTCCCCTTACCTCTTACCCCCTCGGCAGTCGAGGCATAAATTTTCGGTACTTTGGTCGGAGTATTGAAAAATGCTTCCTTGGTGCCGTCGTCGGAACAGTTATCCACATTTACAATCACGGAGGATTTGTGGGGGAAATATATACTTAGCCCTTTACTTGCCTGCTCTACGGGAAAGAATATTGAATCGGCCTCGTTTAATGAAGGTATTCCTACAACTATGTCGGCAGATTTAATTTTGGAGGGGTTGTATATCTCTGCAATCATGCTCATTGAATTATCTCCTTGTAATACTTAACATCAATTATTGGAAAATCAGTAATTTTATAATTTAGTTTGAATTGTTAGGACTTTAGCTTAACAAAACTAAGTATTTTCAGCGCATTAATACTAATACTTGTGCAATTTTAATGCCATTTGCATATTGCCTAAATATCCTAAATATAGCATTAAATCATGGTGATTTTATTAGATCGGTTCAATATTTAGCTTACAAAATGTGCAATCCAAGTCAATAGATTAATCAAAAATTAAGACAAGCATGTTAATTTTTCGTGAATTTCTGAGATATGTTGTCAACTTCGTGTTATCGTTAAAAATATATATACCAAAATAGGTAGAGGAATTCCAATGTCAATTTTGTTAACTAGAAATTTCATTTTTTCTTATCTGAGCATTATGATGATATCACTGTTAATGATATGTTTTGTTAATACACAGAATGCCCCAGCTCAACAGGGTTCATTATCCCAAACAGCTTGTCTGCAATGGCTTTACTCAATTATGACAGAGCTTTCCCAAGTTGGGCAGGACGTGAGCAAAAAAACAGTAAAACTACAATACGTACCTGAGGAAAAATGTGTGAACGAATTTGGATTCTATCAGGGAATAATAAGC
Organism: uncultured bacterium; assembly: GCA_965365595.1. Lineage (GTDB taxonomy): Bacteria > Desulfobacterota_D > UBA1144 > Nemesobacterales > UBA2774 > CR02bin9. Next base: position 20 of record CBDUCG010000016.1, on the reverse strand, counting down.
TCGCTAAGAAGTAAACTCAG
>CBDUCG010000015.1:0-23884 GCA_965365595.1 uncultured bacterium | reverse complement strand
AATACTGGCAAGTCCTGCCGCTTAACCCTACTGAGCCGGTTTATGGGCACTCCCCGTACAGCTGTCCTTCAAGTTTTGCAGGTAATCCCCTTCTTATAAGTTTGGTATCAATGAAAGAAGACGGATACCTATCAAATTCGGATTTAGCTGACATACCGGCTTTTCCCTCTGACTATGTGAATTTCGATACAGTGACAGCATATAAATCTGAATTATTAAAAAAGGCATATGAAGTAAATCTAAGCGGTATTGCACAAGACTCAAAATTTAATCGGTTCTGTAAGGATAATCGACACTGGATTGATGATTACTGTTTATATAAATCTATCAAAAATGATTCAACTTATGGAACCTGGCAGGATTTTCCGGAAGATCTGAGGAATAGAAATAGACAATCACTTGTAGACTGGAGCGACAAAGAAGCCCATTTTATTCTCTACAACAAATTCTTGCAATTTATCTTTTTTAAACAATGGGGACAATTGAAAAAATATGCAAACGACAGTGGCATAAAAATTATTGGCGACTTACCCTATTACATCAACTACGACAGCTCAGACGTTTGGGCAAATCAGGAACTATTCAAACTTGATGAGGAAAAGAATCCGGAATTTGTAGCAGGCGTTCCTCCCGATTATTTCAGTGAGACCGGACAACTATGGGGCAATCCCGTATACGACTGGGACAAGCATAAAGAATCAGGCTATTCATGGTGGCTTAAGAGAATAGGTCATAATTTATCCATGTTTGACAAACTAAGGCTGGACCATTTCAGAGGTTTTATCTCATACTGGGAAATAAAATCAGGCGAAAAAACCGCAATCAACGGAAAGTGGGTTCACCTGGATGCTTATGACTTTTTTGACACACTGTTCTCGGAATACGACAAATCCGGAATTATAGCTGAGGACCTTGGAATAATAACGGACGATATAAAAGAATTGATTAAACATTATGAAATTCCCGGTATGAAGATATTGCTATTTGCTTTCGGGGAGGATTATCCGTACGGCGATTATCTGCCCAGAAATATTGATAATAATTGTGTTATGTATACCGGAACTCATGATAATAATACCGCTTTAGGATGGTGGAACGAAGAAGCAACTGAAATTGAAAAACAACGCTTCAAAGATTATTTAGAAAAGGAAATAGACGATCACAATATCAATTGGGAGCTCATAGAGCTCGCATTAGGATCTAGAGCCGATACCGCGATATTTCCGATACAGGATATTCTAGGTCTCGGTGCTTCCGCAAGAATGAATACTCCATCAACTATCAAAGGAAACTGGACTTGGAAATTGGAATCTCATGATTTTTTTTCAATAATTATTGAAAAACTTTCCAGACTCAGTGATTATTATGAAAGATGTTGATATGGACTTTTTATATCTCTGAAACTTGATGTCTGGATGAGTTTTACTTCCACAAGCATTAGGGATTATTCAATACTTATATAGGGGAAACTGTATGAATGTGCTTTTTGTGGCTTCAGAAATGGCGCCATTTGCTAAAACTGGGGGGCTTGCAGATGTTATTGGAGTTCTACCTAAACGTTTAAGCGAACTGGGACTCGATGTCAGAGTAGTGATGCCGCATTATAAAGATGTAGAGAAAAATCTTAAACGTCACGGCTTCAAAGTCAAAACTTTAAGAAATACAGAAGTAATAGTTCCAATTGACTGGATTGGTTATAAAGGCAAAATTAAACTAACCAGAATCAACGGAGTAACCATTTACTTCTTATACAATGAAGATTTGTATGATCGAGACTTTATCTATGGATCACCTATGGGAGATTATCAGGACAACGATACGAGGTTTGGTTTCTTGTCACTGGGGGCGCTCGAAATCGCCAAAGTGTTGGATTTTCAACCCGATGTTATTCACTGTAATGACTGGCAAACAGCACTTGTTCCCATCTCATTAAAATGGAAAAAGCACTATCACGACGATCCGTTTTTTGCAAACACAAAAGTAGTTTACACGATTCACAACATAGCTTATCAAGGTGTATGTCAGCAAGGACTGATAGAAAAATTTGGCCTTCCCTCTTATATTTTCAATATGAACGCATTGGAATTTTATGGAAAAGTAAATTTAATGAAAGGCGGAATAATTGCTTCAGATTTAGTAACGACTGTAAGCCCAAGGTATACGGAAGAAATAAAAACACCTGAATACGGCTATTGGCTTGACGGTGTTTTAAGATCTATTTCAAATCAAAACAAGCTTGTAGGTATTATGAATGGGCTTGATTATGATGTCTGGGATCCCGAGAAAGATAATGCTATCTGTATGAAATACGGTCCTGAGAATTTAGAGGGCAAAAAAACGAACAAGAGGAAACTGAGAAAACTTCTCGGATTTAAGTCAAATGAGAACAAACCCTTAATAGGAATTATTTCAAGACTTGCCGATCAGAAAGGCATAGATTTAGTGGTTGATTTTTTGGATCAGATATTAGATCTGGGTGTTGAGCTTGTGGTTCTGGGGACAGGTGACAAAAACTATGAAAAAATTCTAACAGAAGATATGCATCAATATGGCGACCGGTTTTCTGCAATCATTGGATACAATGATAAGAAAGCAAGAGCAATATATGCCGGAAGCGATATGTTCCTGATGCCGTCTCGGTTTGAACCCTGCGGGCTCGGCCAATTGATGGCGCTTAAGTACGGGACAATACCTATTGTTAGAGGCACCGGCGGATTACTGGATTCAATTATAGATTACAACCGCAACTCTGAACGTGGAAACGGCTTTGTATTCCACGAATTTGAGGGGGAAGAAATGTTAGCCTCAATTCAAAATGCTATAGCGGTATACAATAATCCCCAAGAGTGGACGAAACTGGTAAAAAAAGCTATGGGTGAAAACTTTTCCTGGAGAAAATCCAGTGAAATTTATTTAAATCATTACAAACGACTACTAGGCCAATCGTAGAGCGTAAATTTTTTATCACCACGCGCGATTACATACTAACTAATCTGTAAATTTACTTGTCTTTTTCAAATCTTAACACCAGATTAATTATGGATCTAACTCCCTGTATTCACTGAACAAACTGCAATTCATTTTTCTCAACAACAAGAAAACAATACAACATAAAAAAAATATTAATGACATGGTATTAGATTTAATATATCATTAAATCTAAATTGGATAATATCATGTTTTTAGAGTGTAGAGATTAGAAAAAAAACAGACCTTAAGGAGACAACAAAAATGGCAGAAAGTAAAGAAACTGAAGTAAAAAAACCCAAGAAAAAGCCCTCCACGAAAAAAGCTGCAACTGCGTCTAAAACCAAAGCGACTGCTGTTAAAAAAACGAGAAAAAAAGCCTCTAACAATGACCATCAGATTCAGGTAGAGATCGCTAAAAAAGCCTATGAATTATATGAGGAAAGCGGAAGGCAGGACGGCAGGGATGTGGAGCACTGGCTTGAAGCTGAAAAACTGCTAAAACCCAAACCGAGAAGAAAAAAAGCTTCATAGCTAGCGATAATTCTAGAGTAACAATTTACATTCCAAATACTCATAAAATAGAGTACGATGGGTACTTGAAACCAAATTTATATCTCCATATTCTATTCAAAACCGACCATCAAGTTTATTAAGTTGAGTTAAGTGCTAAACTAGCTCATATTTAGCAATTCTCAATATATTTAAAAAACGGAAACAGATCATACATATGACCAACGAAGAAAAAAGACTAAAACAGGATAGAGAGAGAAAAGCTTACTGGCGAAGGTGGGGACCTTATGTAAGTGAAAGACAGTGGGGTACAGTGCGCGAGGACTACAGCCCCGACGGCGAAGCATGGGAGTATCTGTCTCATAGTGTCTCCCGGTCTAAAGCTTACAGGTGGGGGGAAGATGGAATTGCGGGCATATCGGATAACCACCAGAGACTATGTTTTTCCGTATCACTCTGGAATGGAAAAGATCCGTTTATCAAAGAGAGGCTTTATGGTCTGAATACTTACGAGGGCAATCACGCCGAAGATGTAAAAGAGTACTATTATTATCTGGATAACACGCCTACCCACTCTTACATGAAATATCTGTATAAGTATCCACAGGAAGAATACCCCTATAAGAGGCTGCTTGAAGAGAACAAGAAACTTGGGCGCTTGGATCCAGAATATGAGTTGATTGATACGGGAGTTTTTAATGAGAACAGGTATTTTGACGTTTATATTGAATATGCTAAAAATGACCCTGAAGATATTCTAATAAGGATAACAATACTTAACCGGGGTCCGGAGGAAGCAGAACTTCATGTTCTTCCCACGTTATGGTTTAAAAACGACTGGTCATGGTTTAAATATAGAGCTAAGCCCGTAATAAGAAAAGTCAGGGATAATAAAAATATATCTGTTATTGAGGCTTCACACCCAGAGCTTGAAAATATGTATTTCTATTCCGAAACTCCCGACGAGTTACTATTTACAGAGAATGAAACAAATACACTGAAATTATATGGGACAAAAAATGATACTGTCTATGTAAAAGATGGAATTAACAACTATGTTGTACATGACCGGATAGATACTGTTAATCCGGAACTTGTCGGAACTAAATTTTCCCCATACTACAAATTACTAATTCAACCCCAGGAATCCAAAGAGCTCAGATTCAGGCTTGCTAAATCGAAAAATCTCCGCACACCTTTTGGAAAGAAATTTAGAGACATATTCATTTCCAGAAAAGCGGATGCGGATAATTTTTATGAAACAGTAAGCCCATGTCTACATAATGTCGATGAAAAGAAAATCCAAAGACAGGCTTTTTCCGGAATGCTGTGGGCTAAGCAATTTTACAATTATGTTGTGGAAGATTGGCTTAAAGGCGATTCCGCAACCCCTACTCCGCCTGAACAAAGAAAACTCGGAAGAAATCATAGCTGGACTCACCTTTACGCAGATGACGTCCTCTCAATGCCGGACACTTGGGAATACCCCTGGTTTGCAGCGTGGGATACAGCTTTTCATACAATCCCCCTGTCAATGATTGACCCTGACTTCGCCAAAAGACAGTTATCAAGGTTAACACGAGAGTGGTATATGCATCCAAACGGCCAGATGCCAGCTTACGAGTGGACTTTTTCAGATGTTAACCCGCCTGTCCATGCATGGGCCGCGTGGCGCGTTTACAAAATCGAGAGAAAAAATTACGGCAGTAGCGACAAACTGTTTCTGGAGAGCGTGTTTCAAAAACTTCTTCTCAACTTCACATGGTGGGTAAACAGAAAAGATACCAGGGGGAATAATATATTTGAGGGAGGTTTTTTGGGTCTCGATAATATAGGGGTGTTTAATAGAAGCGAGGCATTACCCACGGGTGGTTACATGGAACAGGCTGACGGTACAAGCTGGATGAGTATGTACGCCCTTAACATGCTCACTATTGCTCTTGAACTCGCAAAAGAGAACCAAAGTTATGAAGACATTGCGAGTAAATTTTTTGAGCATTTTCTTTATATATCTCATGCAATTAATAACTTTGGTACAAGCAGAAATGGGCTATGGGACGATGAAGATGGTTTCTACTATGACATATTAAACCTTCCCAGCGGTGAGCAAATCCCGCTTAAGATTCGTTCAATGGTCGGCTTAATACCTCTATTCGCGGTTATGACTATTGATTATAAACTGGCAAATAAACTGCCCGGTTTCAAAAGAAGAATGGTGTGGTTTATCAAGAATAAACCCGACCTTGTTTCCAATTGTTCAGTAAGTAATGGCTATGAAGGAAAGAGAAAACTGCTATCTATAGCCAATGAATACAAGTTAAGACTCATATTGGACAAACTACTGGACGAAGAAGAGTTCCTGAGCCCTTACGGGATACGCTCTTTATCCAAATACCATGAAAAAAATCCCTACATATTAAAAATAGACGGACATGAATACAGCGTTGATTATGAACCGGCCGAATCCCGTACCGGACTTTTTGGCGGAAATTCAAACTGGAGGGGACCGGTGTGGTTTCCAGTAAACTTTCTGATAATTGAGTCGCTGCAAAAATTTCATTACTTTTTCGGAGATAGTTTCAAGGTTGAATGTCCTACCGGTTCCGGTAATTTGATGAATCTCTGGGAAGTATCACTCGAGCTTTCCGAAAGACTAATTTCAATATTTACCAAAGATTCCCAAGGAAGCCGCCCGTATAATGGTGATGTTGAGAAGTTTCAGAGCGATCCAAACTGGAATGATCACATATTATTTCACGAGTATTTCAACGGCGATAACGGCGCAGGGCTTGGAGCAAGTCACCAGACAGGGTGGACCGGGTTAATTGCAAAGATCATTCAGCAGTGCTCAGAATATCATATCAATAGTACAGGCAAGTAACCAATAGTAAGCCTCAACGGGGACATCTGCCTTATTGCCTCCATCAATTGGATATTTTTCAATATCTAACCAATACGATTTTCCTGTAATTATGAGGAGTTATTGAGAAATCCACCTCCCTGGAAACATACGATGACAAATATCATAGAAACCGAGCCATATGTTGACATCGAACAATACGTTGCTATTATTTGTAATATGAAGTTTATAAGTCTATTTCTAATTTTAAACATTGTGCTCTGTTACAGCGGCATCTGTTTTGCCGGGATTTCATTAGAAGAGGAAGCTAAAGAAATTAGCTCTCATTGTGACATGAAAAGTCACAACGATGACAATGGCTCTGATACATCACAGGCATTTATCAGAAGTTTAAGCCCCGCTGATTATGACAATTCTCAATGTTGCTACGAAGGACTGACAAATTCATCAGTTAAAACTAGTTTAGATAGTACTACGTTTGCAGTTTTGTACACTATAGATTTACCTGAACATCTTAAATCAAACAGTTCAAAAAAAATAGATTATATAAACACCGGCAGTTTTCATGATCCGCCGGATATATATCTGTCCGTCTCAAGATTTTTACTATAATCCCCACATCAATATATCTTTAGACCAAAGATAGTGAATTTTTCTATCATGGTCTCTTTATATCTATTCATTCGTAAAATTTTGTAAAGATTATACAACCTCCATATTTGAGGTTGTAAACAGTAATTTTGAACGGAGAAAATAACATGAGGCTATTACAAATTATATTATTCGCTGCATTAATTTGGGGAATTAATGCAAGAGCTGAAATTGCAAGGCTGTCTACACTAGTCGAGGAGGCCACGCAAAACAACCCTGAAATAAAAGCTTCAAAATCCAGATGGGAGGCCTCTGCTCAACGCCCTTCTCAAGAAGGTTCTTTACCCAACCCCATAATTGGCGGAAAGCTGAAAAATGTTAGCTTTTCTGACATAACTTTGGGAGAAGACCCAAGGTCTGACGTTCAGGCTTTTGTTGGTCAGGAAATACCGTTCCCTGGAAAACTTTCCTCCAAAGAAGAAATCGCGCAACAAGAATCTAATGCGCAGAGATGGCTCTCTGATGCTATTAGCAGAAAAGTCATTGCCGATTTGAAAGAAGCCTACTTTGACTGGTTCTTCATAAACAAATCCATAGAGATAACTGAAAGAAACAAGGAATTACTCATGAAATTCACTGAAATAGCGGAAGTAAAATATGAGGTCGGAAATGGAATACAGCAGGATGTTTTAAAAGCCCAGGTTGAAGTATCCGGCTTTATTGAAAGACTAGAACTACTGACAAAAAGAAAAGAGATTATAGAGACCAAAATAAAAAAGATATTAAACCGCCCACTTAATTCCGCTTTAGGTCAGCCTGAAGAAATCTCTAAATCAGAGCTAAACGCAACTCTTTCACAGATAACCGAAGCGACCTCTGAAAATGCCCCCCTTCTTAAATCAAGCTCCGAAATAATTGATAGCAAAGAAGAATCGTTGAACCTCGCAAAGAAACAATATTTACCCGATTTTATTCTTGGGGCTACGTACTACAACAGGGACGGCGGGAACGGCGACCTTGACGACATATGGGAAGTAAGCCTTGGTCTCAGGGTTCCTCTGTATTACTGGAGGAAGGAAAGGTTTGGTATAAGAGAGGCAGCTCATGAGGTTTACGAAGCTGAGCAAAATTACGAATCTACAAAGAACAGTCTCTTATTCGAAGTAAAAGATAATTATATAACCGCTAGCACTGCTGAAAAACTGGTTGATCTCTATAGCTCTGGAATTATTCCCCAATCCACTCTCTCACTCGAATCCGCAATCTCCGGTTATCAGGTAGGGGATGTGGACTTCCTGACGCTGCTAAACAATCTGGTAACACTATTTAATTTTGAGCTTGAATATTATCAACAGCTTACAGAGTACCAAAAAGCGCTGGCAAGAATAGAGGAGATTGCGGCTATAGAGCTTATCAGCGGTGATTCAGCAAGCGCAATGCAGAAAGATGAAAATGTGGGGGAACAGAAATGATGAAATCAAATATAAACAAAATTCTTGGGATAGTAACAGTTTTAATAATCGTATCCCTAGGTCTTTATAAATACGGTTCACATATCCCGTTAATTAATAAAATCCCGATTTTCTCGGATCTTAATGAGCACGAATATAAACCGGTGTTAAACGAAGACGGAGAAATAGATTATTGGACCTGTGTCATGCATCCCTCAGTTCGCATGAAAGACCCTGGTCAATGTCCTATCTGCTCAATGGACACAGTAGCTGTAATGAAAAAAAATAATTCTCAGACTAACACAGATTCAGAAACTACAGTGGAAAACAATAATAAAACAAATTATGCAGACCGCATGGCCAATATGCATGGACATGACCACAACGCAGCGGGAGTACGCACAAAACCGGGAAATAATCAGGATTCTACTTTTTGGGTTGCACCGGAACGGCAACAATTAATAGGTATTAAAACCAAACCTGCCAAGATGAGAACTTTGGATAAAGAAATCCGAACAGTGGGGATGGTAGAGCTGGATGAAAGGAAGATTTACAATATACAGACTAAATATAGTGGATGGATTGAGAAAGTATTTGTTGACTACAAATGGCAGCACGTACATATCGGCCAGCCGTTATTTACGATATATAGCCCTGATCTTGTTACAGCGCAGGAAGAGTATCTGCTTGCTCTCAAATCTAAAAACATATTGAACGACAGTCAGTTTGCTGATATTTCAAGGGGCGCGGATTCGCTTCTTAAAGCTAGCCGGAGAAGGCTTGAGCTTTTGGGCGTTTCAAGAAGTCAAATCCAGGAACTAGAGAGAACTGGGGAAGTTAAAACCAATTTAACTGTTTACTCTCCGGTTAAGGGCCACGTGGCTCAGAAAAATGCGTTTGAAAATATGCATGTAGAGCCAAATACCCTTCTTTATAAAATCGCCGACCATACGACAGCGTGGGTGCAGGTAGATATTTATGAGAACGAAATAGCTCTAGTTAAATTGGGCGATAAAGCCACTATCACACTGGCCTCTTATCCAGGAGAAGTATTTGAAGGTGAAGTAAAGTTTATTAATCCACATATAACACCTGACACAAGAACGGTGAAAGTGCGTTTGGAATTTTCAAACCCGGATCTCAAGCTCCTACCTGAAATGTATGCGGATGTTATCTTGGATATACCAGTAGGGCAAAGGCTGACAATACCAGCTAGTGCCGTCTTAAAAACCGGAAAAAACGATATTGTTTTTATTGATAAAGGAGATGGAAATTTGGAAATCAGAAAAGTGGAGCTTGGTCAAAAAGCCGGAAATTATTATGAAGTACTCAAAGGATTAAAGAATGGTGATATTGTAATTTCCAGGGCTAATTTCCTTATTGACTCTGAAAGCAAAGTCCAAGCTGCTGTTGCAACCTGGGGTGAAGATGATAGTGAACAGGAAACTATTGAGAACTTAAATTCACAACCGGAAAAGGAGCTAGACAGCAATACTGAGACTCGGCAACCATAGATATGTAAACGAAACTCCGGATCAAGATTGATATTAAGTCCAACATGGAGACGGCAAATGATAGAAAAAATTATTGAATACTCTTCGAAAAACAAATTTCTGACAATAATTCTGGTCCTTTTGATAGCCGCCTGGGGATTTTGGTCTATGAAAAACACTCCTCTGGACGCAATACCGGATCTCTCGGATGTTCAGGTAATAGTTTTTACCGAATGGCCCGGCAGAAGCCCGGACCTGGTAGAAGACCAAATTACATATCCCATAACAACAACTATGATCGCGGCTCCAAATGTAAAATTTGTCCGTGGGCAATCTTTCTTTGGTCTTTCCTTCGTCTATGTAATTTTTGAGGACGGTACTGACATGTATTGGGCGCGGAGCAGGATCATTGAATATCTGAATGAAGCTTCGGGCAAATTGCCGCAAGGAGTTACACCGACTCTGGGTCCTGATGCAACCGGGGTTGGATGGGTTTACCAGTATGCGCTCGTTGACGAATCAGGAAACAACGATCTGGCTGAGCTCAGGACTTTTCAGGACTGGTACCTCCGCTACTGGCTCGAGTCGGTTCCTGGAGTGGCAGAAGTAGCCAGCATCGGAGGTTTTGAGAAACAGTATCAGGTAGAAATTGACCCGAACAAGCTTGTCGCATTCAACATACCTTTGGAAGATGTTATTACAGCTATTAGACGAAGCAATAACGATGTAGGCGGCAGAGTTGTAGAGTTTGCAACTACAGAGTATTTCGTCAGAGGGCGGGGATACATAAAATCAGTAGAAGACATTGAGCTAATACCCGTTAAAGCCGATAGGCACGGCACGCCTGTATACATAAGAGACATAGCAAATGTTCAGATAGGTCCGGACATCAGAAGAGGCCTTGCGGACCTGGACGGAAAAGGTGAAACAGTAGGCGGTATCGTGATTATGCGTTACGGTGAGAATGCGCTTGAAGTCATAGATAGAGTAAAAGACAAGCTTGAGGAGATAAAGCCGTCACTTCCGGAAGGAGTTGAAATTGTTACCACTTATGACCGTTCGGGGTTAATCCAAAGTGCCATAGATAACCTCTTGCAGAAACTGCTTGAGGAAGGCCTTATCGTGAGCATTGTAATTATTGTATTTCTTTTTCATTTCAGGAGCGCGATTATTCCGATACTTACAATCCCTCTTGCGGTCCTCATGGCTTTCATACCAATGTACTACATGAAACTCACTTCTAACATAATGTCTCTTGGCGGAATAGCTATCGCAATTGGAGTCATCGTTGATGCGTCAATAGTACTTGTTGAAAACGTACATAAAAAACTCGAACAATGGCAAGCCAAAGGAGAAGCGGGTAACAGGTTTAAGGTAGTCTCGGATGCGATGAAAGAAGTTGGCAAACCCATATTCTTTGCACTTCTAGTAATTACCGTTTCATTTCTTCCAGTGTTCGTACTGGAAGCTCAGGAAGGGAGACTGTTTAAACCACTGGCTTTTACAAAAACATTCTCGATGCTGTTTGCTGCACTACTCGCAATCACCCTAACCCCCGCGCTGATAGTACTATTTATTAAAGGGAAAATAACTCCTGAAGAAAAAAATCCGGCAAATAAAGCTCTTGTTAGTATCTATAACCCAGTAGTAAAGTTTGCTCTCAGGTTTAAAAAAGCAGTGTTGCTGGGAGCGCTTGTGATCTTTATGATAACGCTTATCCCTTTCTCCAGACTAGGCTCTGAGTTTATGCCTCCTTTGAACGAAGGCTCCATACTCTACATGCCCACAGCGGTTCCCGGGATGTCAATTACAGAAGCTGCCAAGATTCTGAACGCGCAAGACCGAATGCTGATGAAATTTCCCGAGGTAGAAAGGGTGTTCGGAAAGATTGGCCGGGCCGAAACTGCTACCGATCCCGCTCCACTTAGCATGGTAGAAACAGTTGTAACACTGAAACCTAAAGACCAATGGCGAGAAGGCATGACATGGGATAAGCTTTTGGCTGAGATGAACGAAAATGTAAGATTTCCGGGCATGGCGAATATTTTCTGGATGCCAATTCAGACCAGAACAGAAATGCTTTCCACCGGTTTCAGGAGCAATCTCGGGATAAAAGTTTTCGGCCCGGACCTAAAAACGATAGAAGATATAGGTGTTCAGATCGAGGGGGTATTGTCTGAAAAAGATGGAACCAGAAGTGTCTTTGCGGAAAGGGTAACGGGGGGCTATTTTCTGGATTTTGATATAGACCGGGAAAAAGCTGCGAGATACGGACTCACAATAGGCGATGTTGAAGATATAATAGAAACAGCGATAGGTGGAAAAAACATATCCCAGACTGTTGAAGGTCAGGAAAGATATCCTATAAATGTCAGATATCAAAGAGAGCTCAGGGGCGACATAGAAGAGCTGGAAAGAGTGATAGTTCCAACACCAAGAGGAGAACAGATTCCGATTTCGCTTTTAGCTGATATTAATTTCTCTACCGGTCCGCCACAGATAAGAAATGAAAACGGACAAAAAGTAGGCTATGTATTCGTTGACGTTGAAGGCAAAGATTTTGAGGGCTATGTAAACGATGCCAAAGAACTTATAAGAGAGAAGATTAATTTACCTGCCGGCTATTTCATTGAATGGTCCGGACAGTATGAGTACCTTCAGAGAGTAAAGGAAATGCTTAAAATTGTTGTTCCTCTTACAATACTGATAATTTTTATTTTGCTCTACATGAATTTCAAGTCTATCACTGAAACACTGATTGTTCTTCTTTCCGTCCCCTTCGCATTAGTCGGAAGCATCTGGCTGTTATATCTGTTGGGTTACAACCTGAGTGTGGCTGTATGGGTCGGCATGATTGCGCTTGCGGGACTAGCCGCTCAGACAGGAGTTGTGATGATAATCTACCTCGATGAGGCATATAGGAATTGGAAATCAGAGGGAAAGATCAGAAATATAGCTGATCTACACGGTTCAATAACAGATGGGGCGGTACAGCGGGTAAGACCAAAAATGATGACCGTTTTATCAACAACTTTGGGACTGCTACCGATAATGTGGAGCCTGGGAACAGGAGCCGATGTAATGAAAAGAATTGCTGCTCCAATGGTTGGGGGGCTGATTACATCAACTATTTTAACGCTGGTAATTATCCCGGTTGTTTACTCGCTCTGGAAAGGTAGAGGGCTTGAATCAAAAATCAGTAATAAAAGTGATTAAAATGGACAATGCCGCTACAAGTAGGGTTAAAATTTCTGAATTAACAGCTTATGAAGTCCATTGACTATCTCAAACAGCTGTTTTTCATACCTGAATCTAGGATTTTTATCATTCTACCCTAATCAGGTATAATGGTAAAAACAACGATAAAATGGGGTCATAACATGCCAAAATACAAATCCGCAATCAGGGAAAATGTTTACTTTTGGGTAGATGAGATCAAAACAACCGATATTCTCATAGGAATACCATGCTATAACTGCGAAGAATCAATTAGCTATGTTGTTGAGCAGGTAGCCAAGGGTCTTGATAAGTACTTTCCAGATCTTAAGACCGCAATTTTCATCAGCGATGGGGGGTCACTGGACGACACTCGTGAAAATGCATATGGCGTTGAAATCCCTGAAAGTGTTTCAAGAAGAGTAACCATATATAGAGGGCTTCCGGGGAAAGGTACATCATTCAGAGCTGTGTTTGAACTGGCTCTCATTCTTAAAGCCAAAGCTATTGGGGTATTTGATGCCGACCTTAGGAGTATAACACCCGAGTGGGTGAAGTTTATAATTGAGCCTATTTTAGACGGATCGGCTGGTTTTGTTACCCCGTATTACAGAAGACACAAATTTGACGGAACTATTACAAACCAAATCGTTTACCCTCTCACACGCGCTCTCTATGGAGTGGATGTAAGACAACCAATAGGGGGAGATTTTGGATTCTGCCCTGAGCTGGCTGCATTCTATGTTAAAGAAGATGTATGGGAAACCGATGTTGCAAGATTCGGTATTGATATATGGATGACTACCTGTGCTATCAATGAAGGTTTCAATGTTGTTCAGACCTATCTTGGAACAAAAATTCACGGCGCCAAAGACCCGGCCTCCGACTTGGGCCCAATGTTCAGACAGGTTGTAAGCACCCTATTTTACTTGATGCACAAATATGAGCACAATTGGGACCGCGAGAACCCTTTTAAAACAATTGAAGTTAAAAACAAAGTAGAAGAGGAGCCGCAGCTAGAAGCGGTTTCGGTCAGCATGAATGACCTGCGCGAAGAATTTTTAGAAGGCTTCCATAATTTCCACCCCTTATACGACGAAATTTTAAACAGTGATAATATCTCCAGACTAGACAAGATTTATGAAAGCTGGACAGCAAACGGGGACGAAGTATTTGATGCGGAGCTTTGGAGCAAGATACTCTACGACTTCGCATATACTTACCAGCAGTGGCAAAGAAACAAACGTAGGCTTGTAGATATTCTGACTCCACTCTACTTTGGAAGAACAAAGTCGTACTGTCAAGAAGTTATGAATATGAGCAGCAGCGAAGCTGAGCAGGTAGTACACGACCAAGCGGCTATTTTCGAGAAGAACAAGCCATATCTTCTAAAAAGATTTGATATTTGGGAAGACTGAGAACTATAGTGGTTAACTTATATTAATAAGTTGGGATACAATACTTATGACTACATTTCTTCTCAAGTAATATGTGTTTTATATAATCTTGTATATGAAATTTCTTACAGCCATTTCTTTTTCTTAAAGTAATAGATCAAACACAAGGCAACGACAATCATTATTACCAAAACTACAGGGTAGCCCCATTGTTTATGCAGCTCTGGCATATTTTCGAAATTCATTCCGTAAAGACCCGCTATGAAGGTTAGAGGTATAAATATTGATGCCATTATAGTTAGTGTTTTCATAACTTCATTCATCTTGTTTCCTGAAATTGACAAATATGTGTCGAGCATTCCCGAAACCATATCCCTATAGGCTTCCATCGTATCTATTAGCTGAATAGCATGTCCATACAAATCCCTCACATAAATAGATGTTGCTTTATCGATCAATGGAGACTCGGTTCTATCAAACTCGTTTACTAGCTCCCTAACGGGCCAGATAAATTTTCTAAGCAAGACCATCTCTCTTTTGAGACTATGTATCCTCCTGAGTGTATCTTCAGAGGAGTCATTCATAAGCTCATCTTCGAGTCCCTCTATGCATTCTCCGAGTTTTTCAAGTACGTAAAAATAGTTGTCCACAACTGTGTCAATTAATGCATATGTGAGATAATCTGACCCCGCCCTTCTTATCCTTCCTTTCGAACCACGCAATCTATCCCTAACAGGCTCAAAGGTATCACCATATCTTTCCTGAAATGAAATTACAGTGTTTTCAAAAAGTACAAGACTCAACTGCTCTTCCATTATTATATTTCTTTCTTCGTCGTAATATAGCATTTTAAGTGTTATATAAATATAATCACCGTAATCATCTATTGCCGGGCGCAGGTCTGTATTCAATATATCTTCAAGAACAAGGTTATGAATGCCAAAGTGTTTGCCTAGCTTTCTAAGTAGTGCTATATCATGGAGACCATCGATATTTATCCACGATATAGAGTTTTTATCTTTGAAAGAAAAAGTTTCATCAATATTCTCATACTGATGCTCACTGAGATTGTCCTTATCATAATCTATTGCTCTTATCCTGACTTTATCAACTTTCTGCTCGCCAATGTATATAAGCGAACCAGGACGTAGGCCTGCTTTTACCGAAGCATTTTTCACTAACCTTGAAGTCATTTCTTGCCCTCCCAAAATCCAGGTTCTTTATGAGTGTCTTCTCTTGGATCTTTCTCTATCTCGACCTTAAGATTATTCTTAAACCAAACATCCTGCTGAGGAAATGGTATAACAATCCCTGCTTCATGAAACTCGTACCAGACTTTAAAATATATTTCGCTGATTACCGGGTTTATTTTCCAGAGCTGCCGTATGTTGACCCAACATAGAAGATAAAACACTATGGCGCTGTCGGCATATTCTGCAAACCACACATTAGGAGCGGGATTCGGAAGCACCTGGCTGTTTTCCCCCGCAACTTTAAGCAGTATATCTTTAACCTGAATGGGGTCTGAGCCATAGGAAACCCCAAATGGGATTCTCACCCTAATCCTGTGGTCAGAAAGAGAATAATTAACCATCTGATGCTCAATGAACTGAGCGTTGGGAACCACTATTTCAATTGAGTCCGTAGTGGTTACAACACTGGAGAAAGTATCGATACTGACTACGCTGCCGTAAATAGTTTCAAGCGTGTTGCCGATAGCTCGCCCTGCATTTCCCTCTATCTCTATTACATCACCTACCTTAAGTCTCTTGCTAAATAGGATTATTATTCCGCTTATGTAGTTTTTCATTATATCCTGAAGCCCAATCCCGATACCGAGCCCCAAAGCTCCCGCAACAGGCAGAAGCGCCGTCCATGTGAGCCCGAGCTCGGACAAAGAAATCATTATTACTATCAGAAGCCCCAGGTTGCCTATGAGAGACCTAAACGAACCTGCCTGCAGCAAATTCCCGGTTTTCGTTATATAGAAATAGGCTACGTGTTTTATTACCCCAACCAGAGACAATAGGAATATGAACATAAATACCGCCGATATAATCGAAAATACTGAAACTTTTATTACCCCGGTGTTTATCACAAAAAGTTCCTGCATGTATGAGATCAAAAAACCAAGATTGTAAAACTTGATGAAAATCAGATAGAGGAAGTAAAACAGTAAAAAGTTAAGCAAAGTATCTACACTTTTCGCAAAACCCTGATAATCTTGCGAATCTAATTCAGCTCTAGGCTTAAGATACCCTGCAGCATAGGTCTTGAGAAAACCGTAAACCACAATTGTGATGAAAATGACAACCCCACCGACAAATACCGACGATGCAAAACCGATAATGTTGAACAGCCATAGTGCAGCCACAATCAGATAAAGAACGGATATGAACCCAAGCAGGCTTGAAACAATCGACCTGGCTAGCTCTCTGGTCTCCGGAACCAGACGGGAGAGCACCCTGAGCCCGCTCAGAAGGAATACATAAATCAGTAATATTAGAGAAACCTTGTATATGAGGTAAAATGCCTGCTCTATCTCCGGACTTTTTAATATGACGGAGTTTAAATCTATCAGCATCACGAACGTACAGGTGATAATAAGAAGGAGAAAGGAGAATAGACTCCAAGGCATAAACCCGATCCTCAAGGGCTCGAGTAGACTTTTTATAAGGTTATAACCTAGGTAGAAATAGGCGATCGATGTGAATACCGCAAGAGAAACTGCGCCTTTCAAGTATCCGAACGAGCCTTTAACTAGAAGTAAATAAATGAGAGGAAATATTAAAACAATAAGGAAATCCGCATAACGCTGGTATTTCCACCCCCTGGCTGATATTCGCGATGTAAGTTTCCTGTGCAGCGTGAAAATCAATAAAAGCACCGCCAGAAGTATCGCTGATGTGAAGATTTCATTTCTCAAATGAGAAACTACATGCACATATATGGCCAAGAGCAGATCATCAACTTGTGTGGTAAAATTGAACATATTTTTATTCTCAGTAGATACATAATGCTGAATCCATGTAATAATATCAAGATTATTTAGATGAATAAAACTGACAATCTTAAAAAAACAATAGGTAGAAGGGACAAAGTGGACTTTCCCAGAATGAGGCTATATGACATTGATGCCAAGGTTGACACAGGCGCATATACCTCATCTATACACTGTCATAATATAAAAATAACAGAAAAGAACGGGAACAAATACGTTACTTTTAATCTTCTTGACCCCTCGCACCCTCAATACAACGAAAAACGATACAGGATGCTTTTATATTCTAAAAAGAGGATCAAAAATTCTTTTGGGAAATCAGAGCAAAGGTATATCATTAAAACAACAATAACTTTATTCGAAGAAAAATTCGAGATAGAACTCTCCCTAAGTGACCGATCTAAAATGGACTACCCGGTGCTACTGGGAAGAAAGCTGTTGAAAAAAGGATTTATAGTTGATGTATCTAAATCCAACCAATCCTATAAACTTAAATTAAAGAGGAGAAAGAAATGAAAATTGCTGTATTGTCCAGAAATAAAAACCTATATTCGACGAAAAGACTATTAGAGACAGGTTTAGAAAGGGGTCACGAAGTTCAAGTAATAGACTTTCTTAAATGTTCTATGGTTATAGAAAAAAAGAATCCTGAAATATACTATAACGGCGAGAAGCTTGAAGGGATAAACGCAGTGATTCCAAGAATAGGTGCTTCTAGGACGTTTTACGGTACAGCAGTAGTAAGACAGTTTGAAATGATGCATGTGTTTCCTACCAATGAGTCACAAGCTATTACAAGGTCAAGAGACAAGCTTCGCAGTATGCAGATTCTGTCCAGAGCCGGTATAGGAATGCCCATTACTGCTTTCGCATCTGACCCTGACAATATAAGTCATTTAATTGAGGAAGTCGGAGGAGCACCGCTGGTAATCAAACTCCTTCAAGGCACGCAAGGTATAGGTGTTGTTCTCGCCGAGACCAAAAAGGCAGCAAAATCTGTTATGGAAGCATTCTATGGTATTCAGGCAAATATGATGATACAAGAGTTTATTAAGGAATCAAAAGGTGCTGACATAAGAGCTTTTGTCGTAGGCGGTAAGGTTGTGGGGGCAATGAAAAGACAGGGTGCTGAGGGCGAGTTCCGCTCAAACATTCACAGAGGCGGGAGCGCGAATCAAATTAAACTTTCTAGGAGTGAGCGCTCAACAGCCGTAAAAGCCGCAAAACTTATGGGGCTTAACGTTGCAGGTGTAGACATGCTGCAATCCGGTACGGGCCCAAAGATTATGGAGGTCAATTCCCCACCTGGACATGCGGGAATAGAAAAAGCAAGCGGTATAGATGTGGCGGCAAAAATTTATGAATTCATCGAAGAAAATGCTCACCGAAAAAGACTTATAAAAAACAGAGTAAAATCATAGATGTCAGAAAAAATTATAATAAACGGCCAAGAAATTCTACCGGGCAAGAACGTACAAATAAATTTAAACGTGGCAAAACTGCCGACACACACCATGATAGACTTGCCTGTTTTTGTTTTCAGAGGAAAGAGAAGAGGCCCGAGACTACTCATTATGGCCGGAATCCATGGAGATGAGCTAAACGGTATTGAAACCATCAGACGCCTTATAGTTAACAAGTCTATAATTCCCAAGTCGGGAATGGTAGTTGCTATCCCAATAGTGAATATTTACGGTTTCTTAAACAAGTCTCGTTATCTACCGGATGGAAGGGATCTCAACAGAAGCTTCCCTGGTTCTAAAACCGGTTCACTTGCATCTCGTGTAGCTCATACTCTGATGAAAGAAATCCTGCCGGTAATTGATTATGGTATTGATCTACACACCGGAGGGGCAAATAATAATTACCCACAAGTACGATGCACCTTTGATGTTCCGGATAATTTGACTCTCGCCCGCGCTTTTGCACCCCCTCTTATAATTAATTCCAAACTCAGAGATGATTCATTGAGAAAAGCCGCTCATGAAATGGGAAAAACCATGCTTGTTTACGAGGGAGGTGAAGCGCTTCGTTTTGATGAGCTTTCAATCAATGAAGGAATTAACGGAATCAAGCGGCTAATGAAATATTTGAAATTGACTACAGCAAATCCACGCAAACTAAGACGGCCTGTCGAGATTCTAAGTAGTTCGTGGATACGCGCAAGAAATTCAGGAGTTTACAGAGCAGTTGTTGAATATGGTGACAAAGTAAGTAAAAATCAAATCATTGCCAGTATTACGGACCCGTTTGGCGAAACAGAATATAAGATTAAATCGGGTACTAGCGGTTATGTTTTAGGCATCAGAAGCCTGCCAATTGTTAACAGAGGTGATGCAATTCTTAATATTGGCACAGAGGGTAATACAAATAATGTTTTAGAGTTAAAAATTGCTTGAGGAGAGCGGAGATTAAATGTTCGCAATTGTAATAATAACAGCCATCAGCTTAATAGGCTCCTTCCTTTGCTCGCTTATGGAAGCGGCTATCTATTCTATACCCCGGAGCAGGATTGAATCTCTAAAACGTGACGGTGATCCCGGAGGTGTCAGACTAGCCCGTCTCCGAGAAAAGATTGATGAACCCATAGCCGCAATACTTACTCTAAATACAGCAGTAAATGTGTTGGGTGCTTCAATTGCAGGTTCATTGGTAGCGAGGTATTACGGAGATACATGGCTTGGAGTATTTTCCGGAGCATTTACAGGAGGGGTATTAATCTTTAGCGAAATCATACCTAAGTCACTGGGAGTAACTTATGCAAACACGCTCGCTCCGAAACTGTCCATAGTAATAGAATTCCTAATCAAGATACTCTGGCCGTTTGTAAAAATGAGTGTTTTGATAACAAAGTTGTGGGGAAAAAATTCTCATCTAAACTTTCCGACAGAAGAAGATCTGAAGAGTCTTGCACAACTGACACATGAGGGAGGCAGCATACTTGCGGAAGAAGCAGAGATAGTTACTAACGCGCTCAGATTAGATGATATGACTGTGGGAGAGATAATGACGCCTAAATCCGTAGTTCTGGAAATGCCTGAAACAACAGTGCTTAGCGAAATTGATCTTGATTCTGATTACTGGCGCTATAGCAGGATACCTGTTCATGTAGAAGGTGAGCCGGATAATATAATAGGTGTGGCACTTAGAAGCGATGTTTCAATGGCTTTACTAAGTGGTGAAAGTGATAAAACGCTACGAAATATTGTTGTGACCCCCGACAATGTACCGGAAGATATGTATCTAAATGAGCTACTTAAGCGTTTCATCATTACACGACGACACCTTTTTTGTGTAAGAAACAGCTATGGCGAGTATATTGGCATAGTTACTTTAGAAGACATTATTGAATCTCTTATAGGTGAGGAGATTGTGGATGAGCTCGATATTCACGAAGATATGCAAGAGCTTGCAAAGAGGAAAAACCCCAAAAAAAAGTAAGTTTTATTCCAATTTTTTACTAGTTGCAATAAAATTACACTAAATAACTCTGAAAGATTACTGCAAATCCGAGAAAAGCGAAAAATCCTATTATATCCGTCACAGTCGTCAGTACTATGGCAGAAGATTGAGCAGGATCAATTCCAAAGGCCTTTAGAGCAAGCGGTATGGTAGCACCTGAAAGACCTGCGGCTACAAGGTTAACTATCATAGCAAGTCCTATTACAAGCCCAAGATAAGGATTTCCCTTCCAAACCCAAGCTATTAAAGCAGTTACCAGACCGATTACAACTCCGTTAATCAGACCTAACTTTCCTTCTTTTAAAATTAGATTCTTGGTTTCTCTGGGTGAAATTTCCCGCATAACAAGTCCCCTCATTACTACGGCAAGTGATTGAGACCCCGCATTACCTCCCTGTCCTGCAACAACCGGAAGAAATACAGCTAAAACAGTAATTTTGGCTATAACGCCTTCAAATAAAGCTACAACAGAACCAGCCATGAATGCAGTTCCCAGATTAATATAAAGCCAGGGTAAACGCTTTCTAAGGGAAAATTTGATTGTCGAAAACACACGCTCATCCGCTGATACACCGAACATTTTTTGAACATCTGCCGTAGCCTCTTCCTGCGCCTGACCAATTAATTGGTCTGCTTTTACTATCCCAAGAAGATGGTTCTCGTTATCTACAACTGGAACCGCAAAGTACTTTCTCTTGGAAAGTTCACTTGCGGCATCTTCCCGGTCAGTGAAAGCGTTTAAGCAGAATATGTCACGTATCATTATTGATTCAAGCGTCTTGTCTTCTTCACCTATTATAAGATCGCGCATATTAATCACTCCCACCAGGTGATTATTATCATCAGTAACATACAGATAACTTGCCGGAGGGGCCTTAGAATGAGCCCTTTCCCGTATTTTACTGACTACGTCCTTAATTTTTATTCCCTGACTAAATGCCACGTATTTTGTAGTCATTATCGTTCCAAGACTGCCCTTCGGATATGTTAAAATATCGGCGATTTCCTGCTTCACTTTATCAGACAAGTGGGCCATCATTGTTTTTCTTATCTCAGTGGCTATGTTCATAAAAATCAAGGCACCACGGTCGGGCTCCATTTTTTCAATTATTTGTATAAATTTTTCTGTAGGCATTCTTTCCAGATAATCCGCTGCCTGCTCAAGCTGCAGTTTATGAAAAATTTTCACACATACAGAAACAGGAAGTGCATTAATAATCTGAACAGCTTCCTTCTCATCCATTGTTTCAAGTGCATGAGTGGCTGTTAAAGGATCATATTCAAAAAATTTTTGAACATAAGGCAGTAAAGGCGTACTTGCTTCCATAAAATTTTCCTCCGATTCTTTCAAATACTACTTACTAGAATTTGTTTTTTTATCTATATGTTTTCGATCAATCTGAACGGACACACTTTTGGGTACTAAATTCTCTAGAGACAGATCTTCCGGAAAATTTAAATCCGACTCGGAGATGTCAAGATACTCGATACCAGGTTGGGGATTGGTGATTTTCAATAACAAGTCAACCTGATTCGCTTTAAAGAAATAGAACTCTCTTCTAGGACCTAAAAAGGTAATATTTACCATTTCGGGGGTTATGTTCTCAATTTCCAAAGTTGAGGCAGGGATTGAGATTTTAACAGGAATCTCAAAGCTCCTGTAAACCAATCTGGATTCGTGTACAAAGACAAACCAGAGCAACACGGCTACAGCTATTGAAATTATTTTCTCTTTAAAGTTACTTCTGAAATGAATAGCGGGCAATTTTTTTACTGACGGGAATTTTTGATCGTAAAAATCTTTTAGGATTATTTTGAGTTGTTGTGAATCTATCTGTTTTAATACCCCTCCCCTAGCAAAGGATATAACACCCCTTTCCTCAGAAACAACTAAGCATAGTGCGTCCGTAACTTCTGACAAGCCCAAAGCGGCCGCATGTCTTGTTCCTCTATTTTTAAGTTGAGAGAAATTCTTGGAAAGTGGAAGGTGTGCGGCAAATAATTTAATTTTGCCATTTTCAATAATTACAGCTCCGTCATGGCCAGTGGAATGAGGATCAAAAATGCTCTTGAGGAGAGCCTCGCTCATCTTTCCGTCTAATAACTCTCCTCCCTCCATATATTCTGAAATGGAATTTTTACCTTCAATAACAATTAGTGCGCCAATTTTATTATCTGCAAGCTCTGGAAGTGTTTCGACGAGAATGTCAATTTCTCCATCACTAGGACTATTTTGAGTGCCGGCTCTCAACTTGGAATTTAGACTCCAGAGGGCTATTTGTTCAAAAAGACGTCTAATTTCGTCCTGAAATATAATTATGAGAGCTATTATTATTACGGCAAAGAATGCCTGGAGCAAAGATGTAGTTAGAGATAAATTTAATTGCTGCGCGGCAAGATAAATTATCCCCAGTAATACAATACCGGTAAGTATAAATCTTGCTTTAGATTGTTCAAAAAGTATGAGTATCACATATATAAAGACAGAAATGAATGCGATATCCAGGAATCCGGATAGGCGAATCTCTTTTACAATATTTATCAATATTTCGATGAGATTCAATTATAGAGTCCTCGCAACTGCATATATTTAGTATATCAGAATGACCTACAATTTTGCAATTTGATCTATAATTTCGTTGCTTTTAGTAAAATTCTTAGTCAAAATTTGCCGAGCTTTCCTGCTCGCCGTTAAGATAGAAATTAACTGTGCCATAGATTCCTTCTTTGGCATTAACAACTTCAACAATAGAGTCGCTAAGATCTGAGAGAAAATCTTCTACGGTTGTATCATTCACTTCTTCCTTATCAGTATTGATATGCACTTCTATAGATACTTTAGGCATCTTTATCTCCTATGGTGTTACATACTGAAGTATAGATTTACAATAGTATGCGATTAGAAGAAATATGTAAAATTCAAGAAACCTAGG
>CBDUCG010000014.1:0-24205 GCA_965365595.1 uncultured bacterium | reverse complement strand
CTCTTTTCCGATTCTCCCCATAAGCGGACGTTTTGCGTTATCCCTGTCACCGCCGCAGCCAAATACCAATATCAGGTTTCCTTTTGTAAGAGGTCTTGCCGCAAGAAGTACATTCTTAAGCGCATCGGGGGTATGGGCATAATCTACAAGCACGCTGAATCCAAATGAGTTTGGTATTGATTCAAGCCTACCGGGAACAGAAGATATTTCTGAAATTCCCTTCTCAACAGATCCCACAGATGATCCAAGAGCGATTGCGGTTGCGGCTGCAGCCAGGATGTTTGACAAATTGTGCTCCCCGAACAGTGTCGAATTAACTTTCAACACACCCTTGGGGGTTTGAATATCCGCCTCGATTCCTTGCTCCGTAATCGTTGAAGATTCAGCATAGAAAGTCGCGTTATGGTTTGTATTTGAAAAAGTGATTACATTATCTACGAGTTCCTGACCGAGTTTTGCCCCATAGGGATCGTCTATATTGATAATAGAATATTTATTTTGCTTTTGGCTCTTAGCCAGAAATTCTGTAAAGAGTCTTTTTTTTACATTAAAATAGTCTTCCATGGAATTGTGATAGTCTAGGTGGTCCTGGGTTAAATTTGTAAACACCGCAGCGTTAAACTGACATCCAGCCACTCTGTTCTTATCAATTGCGTGAGATGATACTTCCATTGCAACAGCTTCTACTCCCTCATCTTTCATTTCCCTGAACATCCGCATAAGGTCTAAGGATTCCGGGGTTGTCATCGAAGATTGCCTTATATTATTTCCGTACCGATAATCTATTGTTCCTATAACGCCCGATTTTTTTTGTTCTTGGTTCCATATTGATTCCAGCAAATATGTAATGGTGGTTTTCCCATTTGTGCCTGTTATCCCAACCAGTGTGAGTTCTTCTGTAGGGTGGTTGAAAAAATTTGCTGAAATCACCGCAAGCGCGGCTCTCGAATCTACAACCCGAACGATAGAGATCTCTTCGGAATCTATATCGGCAACTTTTTCTACAATTAAAGCTTTGGCGCCATTTCTAACAGCCGAATCAATATATTTATGACCATCGGTATTTTCGCCCCTCAGGGCAATAAACAAATAATTATCTTTTACTTCGTTCGAATTAAAACTGACCCCGGAAACTTCAATTTCGTTATTTCCTTTAATTTCTGTAAAATCAACACCGTTTAAAAGTTCTCTAAGGATCATATTTTTTGTTTAAGCTCAACAGAGCACACCATGCCCTCTTTAATTAAATCTCCCGGCATCGGCTTCTGACCGGTTACAAAACCGCTGCCTTTTAAATCCACTTTAACCCCCTGCTCCTCGGACCATTGGAGAATATCTCTAACGCTCATGCCGCTTAGGTCTGGCATGACCTTCATACCGACCAGCTCTTTTTTGGGACTGACTTGCATATAAAAAAGAACCTTCTCGGCGATTTGCTTGAAAACAGGCCCTGCCACAGATCCGCCGTGAGTTTTCTTGCGTGGGGCTTCCACAATCACAGCCATAACTATTTCAGGGTCTTCAACAGGTGTAAATCCTATAAAAGAGGCTATATATCTGTCCGAGTAATAACCTCCGGACTGAGGATTTGGAATTTGTGCGGTGCCCGTTTTGCCGGCAACTGAAAATCCCGGAATCTGAGCTTTCTTACCTGTTCCGTCTTCCACTACCGACTGCATAATTCGTTTCATCTGGTCGGAAGTATCGTAAGATATCACCCTTGTGACAACTTCCGGCTTGTTTTCTATAAGAACATGACCCTCCGGGTCTACAATTTTTTCTATGATATAGGGCTTCATCAGGTATCCGCCGTTTGCAATTGCCGAAAGTGCAGTCACAAGCTGTAAGGATGTCACTGATACACCCTGGCCAAAAGATATGGTGGCAAGTTCAATGGCTCCCCATTTTCTCGGGCTTGCGAGCTGCCCCTTTGATTCTCCGGGGAGTCCGATTCCGGTCTTGTCACCGAAGCCAAATTTTTTCAGGTACTTGTAGTATGAATCGCGTCCCATGAGCTCCCCAATTTTAGAAGCTCCGATATTACTTGAGTACTTTACTATTTCGGACACTGTCAGCGTGCCTCTGGGCTTTATGTCTTTGATTACAGCAGAGCCGATTTTTCTTCTGCCGTTTTCACAATTAAACTGAGAGTTCGGATTTACTTTTTTATCCTCAATAGCCGATGCCGCGAGAAAAACTTTCATGGTAGAACCCGGCTCATATGCATACCAGACAGGAAGATTTCTTCTGTTTTCAACAGGAAATTTGCTGTAAGAATTCGGGTCCACAAAAGGATATGAAGCCATAGCCAGGACTTCACCGGTCTCAGGGTTCATCACAATAGCCATGCCCTTTTCACCGCCCATTTCCTCAATGCCTTCTTTTAATTCCCGCTCAACTATGTGCTGAATCTGTGAATCTATAGTAAGGGTTATGTCATTCCCCGAGGATTTGTCTTTGTCTATTTCCTGTATTTCGTTCGGATCGCTTAATATTTTTTGTCCTCTGGCATCGCGCTTGAGGGTTATCTTGCGTGTCTTTCCTATTAAAGAGGAATCATATTTATATTCTATTCCTTCTATTCCAATTGAATCAATATCGGTAAAACCTATAACCTGTCCCAACAAAGTCCCGTTGGGATAAATTCTTTTAGGCTCAGGAATAAAACCCAGGCCTTTGACGTCAGATTCTTTGAGCTCATCCGCCGCCTTGGAATCGGCGAGCCGCTTTACCCAGACAAACGATTTATTTGAAGCAACTCTTTTATGTATTTTCTCCTCTGATACGCCGAGCTTTTTAGATAGAATATGAGCAGTATTTTTCGGATCGACTACTTCTTTGGGGTTTGCATATACTGATTTTACATCCACATTTACAGCTAGCTCTTTCCCGTTTCTATCGAGGATTCTACCCCTTCTTGGAAGAAGAGTTGAAGTGCCGTGATGCTGTTTTCTTGCAATTTTAAATGCTCTCTCACGGTCGAGTACCTGGAGTTCAAGAGCTTTTAAAGAGACCATAGCGAACAGAGCAATAATCAGAGTGGCAATGATAACAACTCTCCACCTAGGTTTTTCCAGGTCCCTTGCAAGTGAAAGTCTCTTTGTGGTCCTTTTTGGTTTCATTACTTACCTACTACCCTATTTTTTTCTATGTATATAATGTCCTGCTGAGTCGGAAACTTAAAACCTAACTCAATTGCCGATGTTTCAAGCTTCTCAGGGGCTTTTAACTTCATAAATTCAGAATTCAGTATTCTATTTTCTTTCAGTAGGTCCTCGGTTTTTTTCTTATTTCTTGAAATTTCGTAACCCAGGCTAATCTCTTCTACTTTTATCCTCACATATACTAATGAGAGTACAATCGAAATTGCGATAATAATTATCATTTCGGTAGATAATGTGAAATTGCCGGATTTATTCTTATTCTTTTTCTTAAGCTTCTTTAAATTTTTCATTTCTATAACTTCTCACTTACCCTCATCTTTGCGCTTCTTGCCCTTGGGTTATCCAGTATCTCTGCTTCGCCGGGCACAAGCGGGGACCGGGTTAATATTTTTAGCTCGCTGGTCTTTCCGCATCCGCACATCGGTAAATCGGGGGGACATATGCATGCTGAGGAAAGGTTTTGAAATAGTCTCTTAACAAGTCTGTCTTCAAGTGAATGAAAGGAAATAATTACCAGCCTTCCTCCTCTCTTCAGAAATGGCACGGCTTTTCCTATAAATTCCTCAATGTTGTCCAGTTCGTGGTTTACCGCAATACGAAACGCCTGAAACGTTTTAGTCGCCGGGTGTATTCTGGCCGGGTGAAATTTTTTCGGTATGGCGTCAGACACCAGATTGGCAAGGTCGGAAGAAGTAGAAATAGGCTTATCGCCTCTGCTCTGGACAATACGCTTTGCTATTCTGCGAGACCATCGTTCCTCGCCGAATACTTTTAAAACTTTTGAAATTTCGTCTACGCTCATTTCGTTTACCAGATCAAACGCGGTAAATCTTAATCTTGCATCCATACGCATATCAAGCTTTTCATCCCGGTTAAAACTGAATCCCCTCTTGCTTGAATCAAGCTGGAATGAGGACATGCCAAGATCGGCAACAATCCCGTCCACTTCTCCTATCTCAAGCTCTAGAAGAACACGGTCTATTTCCGAGAAGTTGCTGTTCCTGAAAACAACATTGCCTTTATGCTTTGAAAGGTTATTTGAAGCTATGTTTATAGCCTCTTCGTCTACATCCAAGCCTATTATTTTCGACTTAAAGTTTGTATGGCTGAGGATTGATTTTGTGTGACCGCCTAATCCGAGGGTTGCGTCTACATACACTCCTTCATTACGCGTCACCAGGTACTCAATAACTTCCTGGGTCATAACTGGTATATGGGCCGGAGGCTTTTTTTCCCAAATTGCATTATCCATGGTCTTATAGTCCTTGTGCTGCAAGTATTTCCCTGCTTTTTTTAAATTCTTCGTAGGAATTATCAGATTCTTCCTGTTCCCAGACTTCTTTAGACCAGATCTCCACTTTAGTTAACATACCGATCAGGATCACGTCCTTATCAATACGCGCATGATTCCTCAAAGACTGAGGTATGAGGATTCTACCCTGCCCATCCATCGGACAATCCACTGCACCACCCATCAGATAGCGCAAGAATGAAATAACTTCCTGTTTAAACTGTGGCAGCTCAGAGACTTTCCTCTCGATTTCATTCCATTCTCTCAGAGGATATGCGGCCAGACACTTGTCAAAATTGGTAACTATAAATATCTCACCGCCGTACTTCTCCCTGCACACTTCTCTAAACTTGGAGGGTATGCTAATCCTTCCCTTGTCGGTCATTGTATGTTCGTATCTTCCGCGAAACATGCTACGCCCTCTTATGCCACTTTATGCCACTTTGAACCACTATATAAAATTGTATTAAGTTTGTCAAGTAAGGTTTCGTAATTTATCAATTTTTTGGGAAATAGCACAGGGCAAATTAACACACTTTACAGAGTACAAAGTCACTACATAAGTATAGTAAATAAAGGAGTGAGTTTTGTGGGGCTATCTTGACCTTACTTTAATAACGTCTCCTATCACTCTGATATCAAACAATATTCTAACAAATAAGTAAGCATTTAAATAACTGACTAATACCACTTTCTACCACTTTTATTTACTATGTTAGTACAGGTAGATATCCTGAATTAATCAATATCTCAATAACTTTCGGACAAAAACCCCAAATTAAGATATAATCTTCTTAATTTTTCTAACCCAAATAAAATGCCGAATATATATATAAAGCTTAAGAACATATCTGAAACCGTTTATTTTCAATCAATCATGGGTACTTACTCCCATATAGCGTGGGTTAGAACCCAGGATCCGGCAATGGGCATAATGCAGATAACTCCAACTGAGGATCAGGTTGATCAGGTGGAGGAAATTTTAAATTATCTAAAAAAAGAGATAGATTTTGAGGATGTGGCAGAACCGTAATAAGTGACGATAGTAGAGAAATGAAGCAGCATGAACAAATAACCCGCTCCGCAGGTCTGGTAGGCTCGCTTACTTTTTTAAGCCGTATAGCCGGCTACGCCAGGGATGTAGTCATAGCATACTTTTTTGGTGCAAGCGCATCGACCGATGCTTTCTGGGTCGCGTTCAGAATACCCAATCTCTTAAGGAGGCTATTTGGCGAAGGCTCTCTCACGATCTCATTTATTCCCGTCTTTACCCAGTATCTGGAAACAAAGGGCAAGGAAGAAGCAAAAAAAATTGCTGATACCGTATTTACTATTCTCGTTTTTCTGCTCGTACTGATTTCCATCGGCGGCATTTTGCTTTCACCCTACATTATCAAATTATTCGCGGCCGGATTTGACCAGAGCACTTTTGATCTGGCGGTTTCTCTTAACAGAATAATGTTCCCCTACATACTGTTTATTTCTCTCACAGCCCTTTCCATGGGTGTTCTTAACTCGCTCAGGCATTTTTTCGCGCCGGCGTTCTCACCTGTGATTTTAAATATCTGTATCATCATTGCGGTCCTGTTTTTTTACCAAAACTTTAATGTCCCTGTGTATGCCGCCGCCGCTGGAGTAATCGCGGGCGGGGTACTTCAGTTTCTTTTCCAGCTTCCCTTTCTCTACGGACGGGGTTTTCTATTCTCCGTTAGAAAACAGGTACGCCATCCGGCTGTAAAAAAAATCGGGCTTTTAATTATCCCTCAGCTTTTCGGCGTTGCGGTTTACAATTTGAACATACTGGTCAACACACAGTACGCATCCTTCATGTCAGAAGGCACGATTTCATATCTATACTTCTCGGAAAGATTAATTGAATTTCCGCTAGGCATAATAGCGGTATCAATCGCGACTGTCCTGCTTCCAAGTCTTTCGTCTCATGTAGCTAATAAAGATTTCGATAAATTCAGGGAAACTTATTCTTTCACATTGAGACTCATGTTCTTCATCCTGATCCCTGCGCTCGTGGGATTAATTGTTTTAAGAGAGCCAATCTGCAATCTTCTCTATCAGAGGGGGGAGTTTGATTATGCGGCCACAATTTTTACTTCTCAGGCTCTTTTCGGATATGCGGTTGGCCTGTGGGCAGTAGGAGGAATCAGAATCACAGCACCTGCTTTTTATTCCATGCAGGACACTAAAACCCCTGTCATCATTGCCTTCATAGCGTTTATTGCAAATGCGATTTTAGGATATGTTCTAGGTTTTACTCTCGGCTACAAACACACCGGTCTTGCGCTAGCAAGCTCGATTTCATCTATTATAAATTTCCTTCTGCTGTTTTATATAATTGAAAAAAGAGTTGGCAACGTTAACACAAGAGCAATCATAGTTCTGCTTGGAAAACTGATTTTAATTTCTGGAATAATGGGCGCGCTTGTATGGAAAATATCCGGATTAACTATCTGGACAGAATCTCAATTTGCCATTGAAAAAATCGGCATCATTGCAGGAGCACTTATTGCTGCAGTATTGATTTATATAGTTCTCGCGAAACTACTTAAAGTCGAAGAAGCAGATTTTCTTCTCGACATGCTCAGAAAAAAAACTCTAACGTAATTGAAGAGAGGCGGGTTTATTAGTAACAGAGGGACGTAGCCGCCCCCTCCTCAAGGGTAATAGGTCTATCTGATAGCGCAGAATCCGAAATTAACCCTTCCTCCCGGCTGAACAGTGTTGTTCCAGGAAACCCCTTCGGCTGTGACGGTATTCCCGTTCTGCTCCCAGACCGCGTTCCATAAATTTCTTACTGTCCCCTCAATTGGAAATGAAACAGTCCAGTCAACAGCTGATGAAGTGCTGTTAACGACGTTCACCTGAGCACAGTATCCGCGCCCCCAATCGTCGTTTATTGTAACTACGGCATCAACATCGCCTCCGGTCGGTTGATTAAATTCATCGTTGTCGCTAGTGCTCTCACATCCCGGATCGCTCGGAAAATCTGTGAGTCCATCACCGTCGTTATCGATCCCGTCCGAACAGGCAAACACAGGCGGAGCAGTCGGCTCGGGCGTTGGGACAGGAGTGGGTTCAGGTGTAGGAGCTGGAGTTGGCACAGGTGTCGGTGTAGGAGTTGGTGTTGGTGAAGGAGTTGGACTTGGAGTAGGCGGAGGAGGTGTAGGCTGTGCCGATCTGCTGGCACAAAAACCGAAATCTACTGACTGACCTGAGTTTACAATATTATTCCATGAGGCTCCTTCAGCTGTAACCTGATCCCCGTTTTGAAAATAGGTAGCGTTCCACATATCGGTCACAGTCCCCTCAATTGAAAAAGTCACGGTCCAGTCGCTTGCACTCAGAGTATTATTTGTCACCGTTACCGCGGCACAGTAACCCGTGCCCCAGTCGTCGTTAATTGAAACTGATGTTTCCAGATCGCCGCCCTCGGGCTGATTAAATTCGTTGGTGTCCACTGCGCTCTCACATCCGGGATCATCGGGAAAATCCGTAAGCCCATCACTGTCGTTATCGACCCCATCTGAACAGGCAGGAGTTGGGGGAGGATTGGTGAACCCATCCATCAGCTGACCCAAAAGCTCAATCTTGTCCTCCCACACGTCCTGCCAGTTGTCTTGTAAAATCCCTCCGGTATCGCCGCTATTAGGGTTCCATGACCAGTAAAAGAAATCGGTCATTCCCTTCCCGTCCATATAATTTACTATTGCGTCCTGCCACGCCCGGTCTCTTGAGTCGCCCCCGTTGCCGTACCGGCCTCCGAACTCTCCGATGATAACCGAATACCCCCGGTCCACCAGATATCCGAAATGCGTTTCCCATATATCTGGCATGTTGTCCGGAAAAGTCGCGTCATTGAAATAGGGCTGAACAAAAACATCGGGCCCGTAAACATGCGGGCTTAGAACCAGTTTATTTTCCGGAATGTTCAAAGGATAACAGTCAAATGGCTCAAGGTTCCCGCCCCACCAGTGATTAATCTGACCCGAGCAAACAGGGTTGCTCT
Organism: uncultured bacterium; assembly: GCA_965365595.1. Lineage (GTDB taxonomy): Bacteria > Desulfobacterota_D > UBA1144 > Nemesobacterales > UBA2774 > CR02bin9. The sequence goes on along the minus strand of CBDUCG010000014.1, from coordinate 15,729 downwards.
CAATTCCTTCGACAAAAACTAGCAGATCGGGATTGGCGTTTAAAACCTCAGCCGCGGCGCTTTCGGCAGCAGTGTTCCAGTCGGTAAGCGGATCTCCCACTCCCCAAGTGGCTTGCCCATGAGGTTCATTTTTCAAATCTATTGCGAAAACCCGCTCAACATTCTTATATCTGTTGGCAATGAAAACAAGATTGGAAATCCATTCCTGCTCGGAATAAGCAGAGTTATACCAGAGTTCTTCAATCGTTTGGCAGTCCGAGGTATGGTGATCAAGGAGCACGTATAACCCCTGACGGTCAAGCTCATCTATTACCATATCTAATATTTCAAGAGAGTTGAGCCCCTGCAAGTCAGGATTGAGCGCGTAGTTAATGCTTGTAACTCCAGCTCCCCCCAGAGTGGCCGGGCAGAATGGAAGCCTGATTGCTGTAAACCCCAGCCCCTTGATCTGAACTATCATATCTTGCCAGTTTCTGGCCCAGAGCCCATGAACAACGTGATCATTTGTCTCAAATCCAAACCAGCTCACTCCGTACAAATTTATTTCCTGACCGCTGTCGTCGTACACTCTGCCGTCTTCTACATAGTAACTCCATGCCGGAGCTGACAGTAAAAAACAGATCGAGAATATCAGTAAGAAATTTCGCATTCATTGTTCTCCTTTGATAATTGAATTGTTTATTAAATATTGTCCTTTTTTCAAATTCTACGTGATGGATGGTGTATACGGATTAAACAGCAAAATCAATGCCAATTGCTTTTTAACATAAATATTCAATAAAACAAGCCACTTACAGAACACTCTAAATACGAACGTTCTAAATTTTAGGGCATTCCCTGTGGGATATAGCACTCTTAAAATGTGTGTTTTTATACAGACCTGAAATAATACTTGACTCTTAATTTGGATATAAATATTCTCAAAAGATAATGTCTCTTAAAGATCCGTTAGATTTTGAAGAACTTTTAACTTTAGAACAAAAATATGGGGTAGTGCTCGATTCGGAGCCCGAATCAAACACCTTCTGCATTCTTGCCGATGTTCAGTACAGACTTGGCAAATTAGATAAGGCCACGGGTGTATTGATAAGGGGTTTGGGATATAATAGAAACAATGTCACAGCCAGGTTTCTGCTTGGAAAAATTTACTATGAAAGGTGGTTAATAGACCAGGCTAAAAAAGAAATGGAAAAAGTTCTGGGCCTTTCACCGGATCATCTTGGGGCAGCAAAGCTACTGTCTGAAATTTTCAGGAGTGAGGAAAATTTACCAAAGGCTCTTGAAACACTGGAAGCCGCATATGTGTTTCATACAGATGATGTTGAGACAATTGAAAAAATAAATAGAATCAAAAGTGAATTATCAGAAATAGATGCGGAAGCTTCGAGAAAAGTTTTTGAAACCCCTGTTGCTACAAGAAAAGTAAGCAGGGTTGAGTTGAATGATAAGCCCGCTGACGAGCCTTACACAGAAACGATGTTAAAATTATATATTAAGCAGGGACTCTTTGATAAAGCCAGAGAAACCATAGAGCATTTATATGAAAACCGGGAAGAAAAAAATGCGGCAATTGATAAATTGGAGAAAACCAAGTTAAATAAAATGAACGCCGCTGCGGGATTTGGACCCAGGGACTGAGGATATAAATGAAAATATTAATCATACATGGACCAAATTTAAACATGCTGGGCAAAAGAGAGCCCGATATTTACGGAGCTACAACTCTAGAGGAGATAAACAGCTCTCTGGAAAAGTTAGCCTCGGATCTTGGAGCGGATGTTACGTTCTTCCAGTCAAATTCAGAGGGGGATATTGTCAGCACTATTCAGGATGCTATGTCTGAATATGAGGGCATAATAATCAATCCGGGAGCATACACCCACACAAGTGTGGCAATCAGAGACGCCATATTATCATCCGGCCTCCCTGTTGTAGAAACGCATATATCAAACGTTTATAAAAGAGAAGATTTCAGACAGAAATCCTATGTTTCCGGAGTAGCTTTAGGTGTAATCTCCGGATTTGGAATCAACAGCTACTTCCTCGGGCTCAAGGGTTTGGTTGAGCATTTAAAAAACAACTAACCGTTTTTTTTGAGCGTTCCGGTTTCTCTAAATAGAATTACTTGGACCTATGTTACTTTTCCATGTTATTAAATTTTCGTTAAACTTTATGAGTCTATGAAAAATAATTGGATTTTAGAAAAAGAAAATAAAAAACTCAAAGACAAACTATCAAAGAGTTTGAATATATCTCCGATAACCGCTCAAATCCTTATTAACCGTGGAATTCAGAATGAAACCGAAGCAAATCTCTTTTTAAACTGTACCCTTTTCGATCTTCCATCCCCCTATCTGATGAAGGGAATGGATAAAGCGATTGAGAGAATAAAGAAGGCGCTCTATGATAATGAGAAAATAGCGATTTACGGCGATTATGATGTTGACGGAGTAACCTCAACAGCGCTTCTATATAATTTTTTAAAAACCATAGATGCCAAAATTACATACTATAATCCAGACAGGCTCAAAGAGGGCTATGGGGTAAATTTTAACGCTGTTAAAAAACTCGCAGATGAAGGTGTAACGCTCATAATCTCAGGAGATTGCGGGATCACAGCCGTCAGTGAAGTAGAGCAGGCAAAAGAGTTCGGAGTGGACTTTATAGTAACCGACCACCACAAACCTCCTGAGGAGCTCCCTCAGGCTGTTTCGGTACTGAATCCAAAACTAAAAGACTGCAAGTATCCGGCAAAAGAAATAGTGGGCGTGGGTGTAATTTTTAATCTGGTTATAGCGCTAAGACGCGCTCTTAGAGACGAGGGGTTTTTCAAAGACGGCGAGCCTAATCTGGCAGACTATCTCGACCTGGTTGCGCTTGGAACGGTAGCCGACTGCGCTCCGCTCTTAGATGTCAACCGCATACTTGTAAAAGAGGGAATCAAGCGCATGCATAAGCCTAAACGACTGGGGGTCCGTGCGTTAAAAGAAGCCAGCAGCGTTAAGGGTGAGGTCACATCTTATGATTTAGGTTTTAAATTCGGTCCCAGAATTAATGCTTCAGGAAGGATGAGCACAGCCGACAATGCAGTAAAGCTTTTTATTTCTGACGATCTGGAGAGCGCGCGGGATATCGCAAAGGGATTAAACAAACAAAACTCCAACCGACAGGGGACTGAAGCTGAGATAGTTAAGGAGGCTATTTCAGAGCTTGAATCCAACTCCGAAATGATAGGGTCTAACTCCATTGTGCTTGCGTCACGTAACTGGCACCCCGGGATTATCGGGATCGTCGCATCACGAATTGTCGAAAGATATGAAAAACCGACAATACTTATAGCTGTCGACGAAGACGGCATTGGGAAGGGATCGGGAAGAAGCGTGGAAGGAGTTAATATTTACTCAGCACTTCTTGAATGCAGCGATCTTTTCGAACAGTTCGGGGGACACGAGCTTGCGGCAGGTCTGTCGATAAAAGAAGAGAATGTAGACAAATTTAGAAAAATGTTTGATAAAGCTCTTGAATCCAATAAGGAACCGTATGAGCAGAAAATAAATATAGACTGCTCTGTGGATATCGAATCAGTTACCGAAAGTTTGGTATCCGAGCTGGATCAGCTTGCTCCTTTCGGCATAGGTAATCCCGAACCCTTATTGCTGTCAAAAGAAATTGAAGTCGTATCACAGCGTATTTTTAAGGATAAACACCTGGGATTTAAGGTAAAAGCAGGCGGCATGTTTTATGACGCCATATGGTTTAACATGAAAGAACCCTCTACACTGCCTGATAAGATAGATATGGTTTTCACTCCCGAATTTAATAAGTGGAACGGCAAAAAAGAGATCAGACTCAGAGTCATTGATGCATTTTGGGAATAGTGTAAACTGTAAAAGCTCTACAAATCACACATTCCAGATATATTATATTATATAACGTAAAAAATAGACGGAGGTTTTATTAATATGTCGAGAAGACCCAAGCTCGAGAATCTTAATTTTCTGTACCCAGTAATAATCATCTTAGTCATTGTGCTTGCAACAAGCGCTTTTGTAATAGTAGACAGCGGACACGTAGGAGTTGTGAGGACTCTTGGCGCTGTACAACCGGACCCTCTCCCTGAGGGATTTCACTTAAAAAAGCCGTTTATGGACAAAATAGAACAAGTAGACATCAGGCTCACAAAAGCCAAATCAAAATCTGCCGCAGCATCCAAGGACCTTCAAACTGTTGAGACACAGGTTACGGTTCAATATTCACTTTCAGGCCCCATAGCGCCTCAGACTTATCAAAGAATCGGAAAGAGAGAAGTAGTAGCTGCAACCGTGATTGAGCCTGCCATCCAGGAATCGGTTAAGGCTGTTACCGCGCAGTATACCGCTGAGCAGCTGGTTACCAAAAGAGCCGAAGTAAAACAGCAGATTCAAAAGGCCATAGATAACTTTATAAACGTAACTCTCCAGGATAAGCAGGTTCCCACTGCTCTTAAAATAGCAAACGTGGCAATAACCGACTTTGAGTTTTCAGAGGAATTCAACAAGGCAATCGAGCTTAAAGTAAAAGCCGAGCAGGAAGCTCTTCAGGCGTTGAACGAAAAGACAAGAAGAGTTACACAGGCCGAAGCAGGATATGCGGAGCGTAAGCTTGCGGCTGACGGTCAGGCTTACGAAATTGAGGCCGCCTCAAAAGCAAAAGCCGACGCTATCGCCAGGGAAGCCAAAGCGTTAAAAGACAACCCTCAGTTGATTCAGCTCAGGCTTGCTGAAAAGTGGGACGGAACTCTGCCTAAATTTACAGGCGGAGAAAGCGTGCCTTTAATAAATGTCGACTCTGTCATGAAAGGCAAGTAGCATTTTATTTAGATGGGATAAAAAGAGGCAATTCTTCATAGGATTCCATAGGCGGGCAGGAACACACAAGGTTTCTGTCCCCGTAAGGATTATCAATCCTTCCAATCGGAGGCCAGAATTTATTCTCCTTCAAATAAGGAAGCGGGAATACGGCTTTTCTTCTTGAAAACTTATGATCCCATTTGTCACTGGCAATTTCTTTTGAAGTATGAGGGGCGGTTTTTAAAACATTGTCTTCTCTGTCCGCCGTTCCGTTGGCAACTTCTTTCATTTCCTTATAAATATAAACCAGAGCTTCAACAAAGCGGTCAAGCTCATCTTTTGCCTCACTCTCTGTGGGCTCGATCATCATTGTGCCCGCAACAGGCCATGAAATAGTCGGTGCATGAAACCCGTAGTCCATAAGTCGCTTGGCCACATCCTCTACTTCAATTCCAGCTTCCTTTTTAAATGGTCTTAAATCCAGAATAAACTCATGCGCCACCCTTCCGCTGCTTCCTGTATATAAAACGCTGTAGAATTTTTCAAGCCGTGCCTTCAAATAGTTTGCGTTTAATATTGCGTATTTTGTAGCATTGGTAACGCCTTCGGCCCCAAGCAATCTGATATAAATGTATGAAACCAGCATGATGCTTGAGCTTCCCCAGGGAGTAGCCGATACTGCAGAAATGGATTTATCCTGGCCAATCTCTACAACTGAATGTCCGGGTAGATACGGCGTAAGGTGCCCGGTAACGCAAATAGGCCCCATCCCCGGCCCGCCTCCGCCGTGGGGTATGCTGAACGTTTTATGTAAATTGATATGACACACGTCGGCCCCGATTATAGAAGGACTTGTGAGGCCCACCTGAGCGTTCATATTAGCCCCGTCCATATAGACCTGACCGCCATTGTCATGAACTATCCGGCAAATTTCCTGAATACCTTCTTCAAAAACACCGTGAGTAGAGGGATATGTAACCATAATTGCGGACAGATTTTCTTTATGCTTCTGAGCCTTTTCTTTTAGATCCTTAATATCAATGTTTCCCTGGTCGTCGCACTTTACAACTACTACTTTCATTCCGGCCATCGCTGCGCTTGCTGGATTGGTCCCGTGAGCTGATGATGGAATGAGCGCCACATCCCTGTGTCCCTCTCCATTGTCTGAATGATACGCCCTGATTACCATTAGCCCCGTGTACTCGCCTTGGGCCCCTGAGTTGGGCTGGAGCGACACACCCGGTAATCCTGTAATTTCAGAAAGATAGGACTCAAGATCGTTAAAAATATTTTCGTATCCCTGCGCTTGATCCCGGGGAACAAACGGGTGGAGTTTTGAGAACTCGGGCCATGTTACAGGTACCATCTCCGTAGTTGCGTTGAGCTTCATGGTGCAGGAACCCAAAGGTATCATGGATGACGTGAGAGATAGGTCCTTATTTTCGAGTCTTTTTATGTACCGGAGCATTTTTGTTTCAGTGTGAAATTTATTGTAAACCCCGTGGGTTAAAAATTCACTCTGACGAACTAGATCCTCAGGTAGTCTGGTTTTAATTTCTTCAATTTCCAGAGCAGATAAATCAGCATCGTAGCTCTTGTTCATGAGTTCTGAAAAAATTGAAACTATATTTTCTACATCTACCGTCTCTGATGTTTCATCAAGGGAAATACCAACGTGTGATTTATCAATATATCTAAGATTAATTTTATTTTTTTCAGCTATTTGCCTAAGCTCAGAGGCTTTTTCGCCGGACGGATCGTTAAGTTCAATTTTAAGTGTATCGAAATAGTATTCATTTAACTGTTCAAAACCCAGTTCGGAAAGCTCAGACTCTAATACTGATGCCTTCTTGTGTACGCTTTCCGCGATTGCCCTTAATCCTTCAGGACCGTGGTAAACCGCATACATCCCGGCCATTATTGCAAGGAGCGCCTGGGCAGTGCAGATATTTGATGTGGCTTTTTCCCTTCTGATGTGCTGCTCCCTTGTCTGAAGCGCCATTCTATAAGCGGGATCACCATGGGAATCAATTGATACGCCTATAATTCTTCCCGGTACTTGCCTGGCATAGTTCTCATAGGTTGCAAAATAGGCGGCGTGTGGCCCTCCGTAACCCATAGGCACACCGAATCTTTGAGTAGACCCTACAACAACATCAGCGCCGAACTCTCCAGGAGGCGTCAACAAAGTCAGACTGAGTAAATCCGCCGCTACGGCTACTAAAATTTCAGACTCATGAGCCTTTTCTACAAAATCCGAATAATCTTCGACCTCTCCTTCGCTTCCCGGGTACTGAAGCAGGACTCCAAATACATCATCGTTAAAATCAAACTCTTCATGATCTCCAATAATTAACTTGATACCCAGTGGTTCCGATCTGGTTTTGAGGAGGTCTATCGTTTGGGGAAAACATTTGTCTGATACAAAAAAGCTATTGGATTTACCTTTTGATTTTTTGTCTTTGACCCGGTCGAGCATAGTCATAGCTTCGGCCGCTGCGGTTGCCTCGTCCAGAAGTGAAGCGTTTGCGATCTCCATACCCGTCAGATCGCTCACCATTGTTTGAAAATTAATCAGCGCCTCGAGTCTTCCCTGTGAAATCTCCGCCTGATAAGGGGTATACTGTGTATACCATCCCGGATTCTCAAGAATATTTCTCTGTATGACGCCCGGAGTCACGCAGTCATAATACCCCAGGCCAATGTATGACTTAAATACTTTATTTTGCTTTGCGGTTTTAGCCAAATCTTTTAATAATCCGGCTTCGCTTAGTGGTTCGGGTAGATTTAGAGAATCAGACATCCTGATTGAAGCAGGAACTATGCTGTCTATAAGTTCATCCAGGGAGCTTACGCCAATATGCTCCAGCATAGATCCTAATTCAGCTTTATCAGGCCCTATGTGTCTTGAAACAAATGAATTATTTTTATCCAGGTCTGTTGTCATCAAATTACAGAATAATGTGAATTATATAAATTCAAAACTGAGAGGTAAATATGATAATACGAGAAGTGAACTTTTGAAATACTAACAGGCAAATAATCAAATACTATTGAAATGCTAATCTTCTTCGTTATCAACAAGATCCGTATATTCTTCAAAGTTCATTAAATCATCAAGTTCCCCTTGATCATAAACCTTAACCTTAATCATCCAGCCTTCACCATAAGGGTCGTTATTAATAATCTCAGGTGAATCTAAAAGGGCTTCGTTCACTTCAACAACATCTCCGCTCACCGGGGCGTAAAGATCGGAAACAGCTTTTGTGGATTCCACGGCGCCAAAAGGATCGCCTTTCGTGATTTCATCCCCTTCGCTGGGAAGCTCAATATATACAATTTCACCCAGAGAATCCTGAGCATAATCGGTAATGCCAATTACAAGCACCTCACCTTCCTCATGTGCCCATTCATGATCATTTGTATATTTGAGCTCTTCTAGTACCTGTACCATAATTCAATCTCCTTATTTTATCTACTTTCTATAAAAAGGAACGCTGACAATTTCCGCATCCCTGAAGGTATCCCGAATCTGGATTTGAATTCTATCATCTCCTGCCTTATTACTTAGATAACCCAAGCCGATGGATTTTTCAAGACTTGGAGATAAAGTACCACTAGTAACATTACCGAGAAATGTCCCGTTTTTAAATATACCGTATCCCTGTCTTGGGATACCGCGCTCGGTAAGCTCAAAGCCGACAAGCCTTCTCGATAAGCCTTTTTCCAGCGACTTAACCAAGGCTTCTTTGCCCAGAAAATCATCATTGTCCAGTTTGATATATCTCTCAAGCCCTGCTTCAAGAGGGTTAATGTCTTCATCAATCTCGTGACCGTAAAGAGAATATCCCATTTCAATCCTGAGAGTGTCTCTGGCCGCAAGACCACAGGGTTTGATACTTGCAGCTCCGGTTTCCATAACTTGTTTCCACAGTGAAGGTCCATCATTCCAAGGAAGGAAAATCTCATACCCCTCTTCACCTGTATAGCCGGTTCTTGCCACGATCATTTCACAACCTATGCAGTCTATTATTTCAAAACGGAATTTTTTTATATTATCAATATCCCTTTCAAGCGCTTCGCTCAATATGGATTTGGAGAGCGGGCCCTGTATGGCAATTTGAGAATAATCCCTGCTCCTGTCTGAAACTTCTACATCAAAATTATCTTCTTCTTTCTTAATCCAGGCATAATCCTTGTCACTGTTGGAAGCATTTACGCAGAATAAAAAATGCTCGTCTGAAAATTTATAGATAATAATGTCATCCACAACTCCGCCTTCTTCATTACACAATAGCGTATACTGGGCTTGGGACTTAGCGACCTTCTTTACATCGTTTGTTGTAACCCACTGGCAAAAGTCAATCGCTTCTTTACCCCTGACTTCAATCTCGCCCATATGGCTCACATCAAATAAACCGGCTGAGTTTCTGACCACAAGATGCTCCTGCCTTATTCCTTCATACTGTACAGGCATCTCCCACCCGGCAAACTCGACCATTTTTGCTCCAAGCTCTTTGTGTATCGAATTGAGTGCGGTTTTTTTCATGATAGTCCTAATTGTTTAACGACTCTCTGTGATATTGTCAACAAATGGTTGAGTATTTAATAATTTATTGTCCTCAGATAGTAAGTATAATGAAATTTTGACAGGTTAATTGAGCTCAATAAATTAGCGGCAATTGGGCTACTCTTTGTCCGTGAATAATTTTCGAACTTCAGGTTTAACCACTTTTCCCATTACATTTCTCGGCAAATCCGAAACCAGCTCTATCATCGTTGGAACTTTATACGGAGCAAGCCTTTCCTTACACCAGTTTCTGAGGTCATCCGGGCTTAAGTCAGATTTTTCAATCGCAACAATCGCGGCGCTGACTCTCTCACCCCAATCTATATCCTCAACGCCGACAACAGAACATTCCTGTATATAGGGATGGAGTCTGAGCACTTCTTCAACCTCAAGAGCAGAAATCTTATACCCTCCGCTCTTTATAATATCTACGGAATCCCGCCCTAGTATTCTATAAACTCCGTCTTCATTAACTCTAGCAATATCTCCCGTTTTAAACCAGCCGTCCTCCGTAAAGGCCTCCATGGTAGCATCAGGCTTATTCCAGTACTCAAGAAACACATTCGGTCCTTTTACAAGTATTTCCCCTTCTCTTTCATTTGTTGTTTCATCATCGGTTCTCTCAAGCTTAATTTCCACACCGGGAAGGGGTCTCCCAACATGTCCGGGAACTCGTTGCCCGTTAAGCGGATTTGATAGCGCCATACCAATTTCGGTCATTCCGTAGCGCTCAAGCAGAACATGCCCGCTGATTTCTTTCCATTTTTCAAGCGTGCTCACAGGCAAAGCCGCCGAGCCTGAAACCATAAGACGCATTTTCCTACATGCTTCGCTCATTTCTATTTTAGTTTCAAGTGACGCCTCATCCCATACCCGGATAAGCCGTGAGTATATTGTCGGCACAGCCATAAATAGGCTGTAATCATTTTGAACAAATTTTCGCCAGACTGAATCCGCATCAAACCTGGGCACCATCTCACACGCGGCCCCGCTCCACAAAGCACACAAGAGCACATTAACAATTCCGTGCACATGATGAAGGGGCAGAACATCTAAAATGAAATCTTTCTCAGTCCATCCCCATGCTTGGACCAGAGTAGAAATTTGCGACTCAATATTTTTGTGTGTTGTAACAACACCCTTGGGTTTGCCCGTGCTTCCGCTTGTGTAGACAATCATTGCACGCATGCTTTCGTCTACCTCGGGGTGATCAATCCGTTTGGAATCGAAAACCTGTTTTAATGAAACAAACCGCGCCCAGTTTGAAGTCGCCAGATTTTTCAAACGCTCTTCAAAATCGGGATGCGTTATTACGATTTCCGCCTCGCTATCCTGAATAATATATTCAAGCTCGGGATCAGGATGTGAAACACACATGGGAACAGCTATCCCGCCCGCCTGCCATATACCGAGCAATACAGCCGCATACTCAAAACCTGAAGGAATAACGAAAGCGACTCTTGCCTCATTCAGAGTCACCTTTCCGGCAAGCAGTACAGAAGCTACTTTTTCAGAACTGGCAATGAGATCCTGATATGTGTATTTGCCCGATTCATCTATTATTGCGATCCTGTCTTTAAACTGACGGAGTCTGTCAATCAACGTTATCATTGGGTTTATATCTCAAAAATTCCTTGATTATTGATAGAACGTATTTAATCTCGGTATAGTATTATATTACGAAATAAAGCCATGGGAAAAATTCTGGAAATAGCTGAGCTGGGTCATCCTGTTTTAAGACAAAGAGCGTCTGAAGTTGAGAATATAAAAGATACCGAGCTTCAGGCATTTATAGATGACCTAATCGCAACATGCGTTGACTCAAACGGGGTTGGCATTGCCGCGCCTCAGGTCTACAAATCCGACCGCGTTTTTATAATCTATTCAAGACCCAATGATCGATATCCGAACGCATCCGAGATGGGCCCGGTGGCGTTGATAAATCCTGAAATAACTTCATTTTCCGATGAGAAAGTTAAAGACTGGGAAGGCTGTTTAAGCATTCCGGGTATAAGAGGTCTTGTTCCAAGGCATAAAAGAATAAGTGTAAAATACCGAACACCTAAGGGTGAGGAAGTTGAGAATGAACTCTCCGATTTCACTGCCAGAATTTTCCAGCACGAGCTTGATCATTTAGACGGAATAGTATTTTTGGATAGAATAGATTCCAATCAGGAACTGGTAACGGAAAAAGAGTATCAAAGAAGGATGACTAAGATCATGGAGGAAAGAGAACTTGAAAACGAAGGCTGAGATGACAAAGGGATTTAATCTGGCCCGGTTAATATTAGCAATTATGATAATCACATTCCACTCACATAATCAGTCAGATGCAGAAGAACACAACGATTCTATATTTCAGGCTTCACTGTTCGAAGCTCTTATGGAAGGAGTTTATGAAGGGGATTTAACCTTCGGTGAGCTCAAAAAGCACGGCGACTTTGGATTAGGGACCTTTAATCGCCTGGACGGCGAGATGGTCGCGGTAGATGGTGTTTTTTATCAGATTGATTCAAGCGGCAAAGTATCTATAGTAGAAAATTCCATGAAGTCCCCTTTTGCGATTGTTACCTTCTTTGACGCCAACGAAACACTGGTCCCTGAGACGATACTCAACTGCGAGGAGCTTAAGCAATACATTGAAAAAGCGCTTCCTGAAAAAAATATCTTTTATGCAATAAAGGTAAGCGGCGAATTTGAATATCTAAAAACCAGAAGCGTACACGCTCAGGAAAAACCATATCCGCCGGTTAGAGAGGCTGTAAAAGATCAATCTGAATTCGATCTGGAAAATATTGAAGGAACCATCGTGGGTTATTGGATGCCTTCATACATCGGGGGTGTAAGCCAATCAGGTTTCCATTTTCATTTTATTTCAGATGACAAACAATCCGGTGGACATGTTCTTGAATGCAAGACTAAGAATATTGTTGTTGAGATTGATCATATAACGGATTTCCAGGTAGACCTTTCAGATACGAAAGATTTTTATAATGCTGATTTGAGTAAAAAAACCGGAAATGGGAAATAGGACAAATGATGAAAAATAAAACAACGATGTTTTTGATATTATTTATTACGGCTCTTCTTTTTGGCGGCATTCAAGCGAGTTATAGCCAGAACGCTACACAGCCTCAAATCCAGGGTAGATGGATAGATCTCACTCACGACTTTTCTGAAGAGACGATTTATTGGCCGACAGCCGACGAATTTAAACTGAGTTCTGTTTTTGAAGGCATGACGGATAAAGGCTACTTCTATGACGCCAATAATTACTCAGCTGCCGAGCATGGCGGGACGCACATAGACTCTCCAATTCATTTTTCTGAAGGGAAACAAACCGTAGACGAGATTCCGATTGAGAGATTAGTAGGCCCGGCTGTGGTAATTAATGTATCGGAAAAAGCATTGGCCGACCCCGATTACCTGGTCGGAGTAAAGGACTTTACAAACTGGGAGAAGGAACACGACGAAGTACCCGAAGGTTCGATTGTTCTCTTAAATACAGGCTACGCTCAATTCTGGCCCGACAGAGTCAAATACATGGGTACGGACAAAAGGGGGCCTGAGGCTGTAAAGGACCTTCACTTTCCGGGACTTGATCCCAAAGCCGCTGAGTGGCTGGTGGAAAACAGGAGCATCAAAGCAATCGGACTCGATACGCCGAGCATTGATTACGGGCAGTCCCAGTTATTTGAAAGTCACCGGATTTTGTTTAAAGAAAATATTCCGGCATTCGAAAATGTCGCTAATTTAGATAAACTACCGCCCCAAGGGGCATTTGTAATAGCGCTCCCTATGAAGATTAAACGCGGAAGCGGCGGTCCACTTAGGATAATAGCCAATATCCCGGATAAACCAGTTAAGGAGTAATGATGAGCGAAGACAAACCCAGAAGTAAACAAAAAAACATTTCTGACATAGCAAAGGAAAACGGTCTTTTGATCCCGGTTTTTATTACCGCATCAGTTTGGGACACTTGGGTTACCCCTGATCAAAAGGGCAAAGAGGAAGGCGAAGATGAAAAATCAAGAGCTACAAACGTAATAAACAGTTTTTTATACTACATGAGAGTTCACCGACAAACCAGTAAATCAAATCTTATTTACTTCCCCGTCAAGTTCAATAAAGACGGCAAAGAGGAAGACGTACAGCTTATGTCCCACCTGGGGCCGCTTGAAGAAGGCGACAACAGGCCCTGCATTACAATCATGACCCCTGAAGAGTATGAAGCGGAAACAGTTCAGTAGAGTTGTCCGGCTTTAACACACAATCATCCCGGAGACCCGAAAAATCCTCTAAATGATGTATAATAAATCTCAGGGCCGGGTTATGAAACAAAAAGAAATTTATTTTGACAATAACGCCACTACCAGGCCTCTTCCGGAAGTCAGGGAAGAGGTTCTTAAGGTAATGGGCCCAGAATTCGGCAACCCCTCCAGCGCTCACTCCACAGGAGCGCGGGCCCGAAAACACATATCTCTGGCAAGAGACCAGTTAGCTCAGCTTATAGGCTCTGAGAGCTCAAATATCACATTCACAGGCTCGGGCACAGAGTCAAACAATATGGCTTTTTATTCCCGCACACGGGACAAAAACAACGGCTGTGAAATTATTACGACTACAGTCGAGCATTCTTCAATTCAGAAGATGTGCAACTTCCTTAAATTAAACGATGTGTCCATAAAGAAACTCAAAGTTGATTCAGTGGGGTTGGTGAATCCGGATGATTTAAAAGAGGCTTTAAATGGGAGCACATCACTTGTTTCCGTGCAGTGGGTTAATAACGAAACGGGAGTTATTCAGCCTATAGAGGATATCGGAGAGATTTGCAGAGCATCGGGTGTGCCGCTTCACACCGACGCCGCCCAGGCAGCAGGCAAGCTCGAAATGAACATTCAGGAAATGCCGATTGATTTTCTCTCGCTCACAGGCCACAAGTTCCACTCCCCTCAGGGAGTCGGGGCCATATGTTGCAAAGACAAGTTTTTGCTGGCCCCAATGCTTTTCGGAGGGTTTCAGGAAGAGGGGTTTCACCCCGGAACCGAAAACGTTCCCGGTATTACAGGGATGGGTAAAGCCGCTGAAATGAGAAAATCTGATTTACAGAACCTGATTGCCAGAATGAAGGATCTACGTGACAGATTCGAAGCCATGGTGCTAGATTTTGTTCCGGGGACAAGCGTAAACGGCTACAGAAATAACAGGGTCTGCAATACATCCAGCATTTTGTTCAAAGGCGTCGACGGACGCAAGCTGGTAAAAGAGCTTGATCAAAACGGCATCAGGTGTTCTCAAAGCTCGGCTTGTACAAATTATGAGAGCGCTCCCTCATACGTCCTTATGGCAATGGGACTCACAGAAGAAGAAGCATACTCAAGCATCAGATTTAGTTTTTCTATTGAAAATACTTACGAAGAAATCGATAGCGTGATTGAAATAATAAGAAAACTCACCGACGACCTCAGGAACTGAATGAACTTAAACCACATTTCCCGCTGATACCGCTCCCAATCTATCTCATAATCGAACCGATACCTACTTCAGAATCCGAGAGTACAAAAGGTTGCATATGGGGAAACAGAAGAAAAACATATTGATTTCAGGCCTTCCTGGAATAGGCAAAACCACTCTTATAAAAAAAATCTGCAGTGAGATAAAAAATAAAAAACCGATAGGCTTTTACACAGAGGAAATTAGAAATGACGGCCAGAGAAAGGGATTTCAGTTAATAGGTTTAAACGGTCAGAGAACAATTTTCGCTCATATACTCATGGAAACAAATCATCAGGTAGGGAAATATAAAGTCGACGTGGACGCCTTTGATAAGTTTCTGGGCTCTTTGGATCTTATAAACCAGCCCGGGAAAATAATAGTAATAGATGAAATCGGCAAGATGGAATGTTTATCCAACAAGTTTGTGAACTTGATCTGGGCGATTATGGAATCCGACAACCCAGTCGTAGCTACAATTTCACATACTGATGGCGGGATAAAAGGCCGGATCAAGCAAAGAGACGATGTGGAACTCTTCAGAATGAATCTGGACAACAGAGAAAAATTGCTCCCTGAAATTTTAAATATGCTTGGCTGAACAATTATATTGACTATGATATATTCAAGTTAATGTGTAATTTAAGCTCATTTAAAACTGTTTCTACTGTGGAGCCAATTTAAATTATGATAACCAGAAATTCATTTCCAATTTTAGAATATGACAAGATCCTAAGTACCAGGGATACAATTCATTCATACGCAAGTCTGCTGGGGGCAATCAGAGCAAAGATGACTCCCGAACAAAAGGACTATTGGCACATAAGCCTTGGAACA
>CBDUCG010000013.1:0-24393 GCA_965365595.1 uncultured bacterium | reverse complement strand
TAGTGCATTTTAGCAATTAACACTATAACTTATTTACTTTACTCACTTTTATTATCAATGCTGCATTACCTTTATCAAAATCAATTCTTAACATTGAAGCCGTAATTTATTAATATCTGTTATTTAATCTTCCCATCATTCTATCGGGGAGCAAATAAGTTAGGGGTGAGTCTCAGCCCGCAAGACTCACCCCTTTTTAAGCATGGAATACCGTTTTTACGTAGTTCACAAATCTTAACACAATCTTAACATTTCTAGGTTATTTTTAGGTTGAATTTATTGCACTTTTAAGGAGAATAAATTATGATCACAGAAACTACAGACAGATTGCTGATTGAAACCAACTTTGAGAATCTGGTCAACAAATCAAAAAAATATATTAAATCCAGAAATGAGAATGAGCTTGTTTCATTAAAAAGTGATGTAGAGAACCTCAGAGAAAGAGTTAATACAGCTTTGGACACAATGGGCAGCGGTCATGATGCTAACTACTTAACCACTCTTAAGCTTACGCTCTCAATAATTCATAAATTCACCTGTTCGGTAGAGCTGATGGAAAATTTAAAATCAAAGAAACCGCTTTGCGAAGAATTTGATACAAAGCAGATGCTGGATATTTTACTGCCCAATATTAAATCCGTAATTGAATGCGACAACTGGGCTGAGAATCTTGATACAATTAAACTTGAGAGAGACTATGCTTTTATTGAGTCACTTGAGGACCAGCACAAAAGGGTTCTTCTGAGTTATTTAATTCAGGATTGGCGCAATATGGACGAGGTACTAACACTTCTGAAAATCGGGGAAATTTATAAAAACATAGCAGAAAAACTAGTCAGCCTGTCACTACTCTCAAGCTATGTAGGAAAACACTGAAGCCAGATAAACACAAAACATAAACTCATTTATAATTCGACTAGATTTAATTGGCGATTTTAAGAATGCGCTCTACTATGTGAGGAATGTTGTTATGATATTCGGCCTTATATATATAAGATGAATTTACCCATTCGGTAAGGTCGTCGGAAAATTTTCTGCCTATCCTGTCCACTACAGGAATCCCCAGTCCTTTTAACGCTTCCGCATTACATTCCTGCTCATATTGCCTTTTCATAGGTACGACCATTAGTTTCTTGCCTAGATAAAGAGCTTCGGACGGAGTATCAAAACCAGCATTGCATAGCAAACCGGTGCAACTCGCGAGGCTTTGCACGAATTTATTATTCTCAACAGGGAACACTGTTACATTATCCTCTTTAAACGGTTCTCCCTTATAATGTTTTGAGAAAATCTCCCAGGGGACATCTATCTTTTTTAGAATCCCAATCATATAACGCTCGTCATAGGAAGGAAGATAAACTGTATAGTGCCCCTTATCTCCGGGTTCAGAATCTCTTATCTCCTCGCGTATGATAGGAGTAAATATGAAGTCGTCGTATTCTTTAAAATGGAGGCCTATTAAATTATCTCCCGGGGCATACCATTTCATCACAAATTGCTGGAAACGGTTATTTTGACTAGGCCTTGGTACTCTTGTAGACAGCAACGAAGCCTGATGGGAAATGCATATATGTGGGATTCCTTTCGTTTTTGCAGCCCATGCCGTAATAGGTTCAAAGTCACTCAAAACAAGATCATATTCATGAACAGGCAGGCCGTATATATCCGACATCAATTTGTAAGGATTGATAGAACGTATTGATTTCCAGTAGTCTATGCCACCCTTTTTACCAAACATAAATCCCAAACCCTCGAGCTTGTATTTAATATCAAACCCGAGATTAACTTCATGGTGCAGACCGCTTACTAGCACATCTACTTCAGCTTCTTTAACAAGATACTTAAGTATTTCTCTGGAATGAATAATATGTCCGTTACCTGTCCCCTGAATACCAAAAAGTATTTTCATTGTTTTATAAACGCCAAGAGGGCCATCCTTTTTATTTGAGCAATTTTGAGAAATGTACCTGATACTAATTTATTTCAACATATTAAGCAAATGCTGAAAACAAATACATAGATTGTGAGGATAAAATGACGATAAAACCGGGGATGATTGTAAACAGAAACTTAATAGTCGCTTAATATCAAATAAACACTCCAGCTGTATAAGTAATATATTTAAATATAAGAGGTTCCTGAATATTTTCCGCTCAGAGGAAAGCTATTATAGAAAAGAGCTTGCATCTTACGCATATGTGACCATAAGCTCGGCATATTCAATATATTAACTAAGGCACTTCTCTGAATTTTCTACGACAGCATTCTGTCCGGAGTTGAATTTCTGCCAAAATATTCAACCAGATAAAGAAATATTAAGCTTGCGTTAATTAACTTAATACAGCTTGAACCCTAATTTAATTGAAGTTTAACCACCCGTTAACACAGCCTCTTCCCAATAATTAATAAATAATAAAAAGGAGGGTGGCAAAATTTGGCTCAACTGGGACTGGTCGGAACCTGAGGTTTTAGGACTTAATGAGTAGCGTGACCGATTCTATGTGGAAAGTTTGCGGAAACATATCGAATGGACGAACCTTTGCAACATGATAACCGAGCCCGCTTAGCTTCTTGAGATCCCTTGCCAGAGTAGCCGGATCACACGATACATAGATTATTTTTTTCGGTGAAAGTTTAACTAAACCATCCAATATTTCTTTTGCCCCCTCTCTCGGCGGATCAAGAACAACCAGATCAAATTTCTCTTTTTCGTCGTTTAAAATTTGTACCGCGTCCTCAGATGATACGTTTTGAAAAACCAGATTTTCAACTGAATTAAGCCCCGCATTGTGTTTGGCAAGCTTGACCGAGTTTTTGCTTATCTCAACTCCAAGGACTTCTTTTGCCAAACGAGCCATTGGAATTGAGAAATTGCCTATTCCTGAATATAAATCAAGAACTGTGATACTTTCATTTAACTCCGCCCAATCTATGACTGTCTTAATCATTAGTTCATTGATGTCTTTGTTGACCTGGGTAAACGCAGAGGGCGTTGTCATAAATCTGTTACCCAATATACTGAACTCAAACCCTATTTCGCCTATGCCGGCAATTGAAACATTCTGGGTTTCTTCGTGTCTTTTCAGGTGCCTGTGAAGAGTCTTTAGAGTATCTCCTTTTCTGCTATGCACAGGCACTAAAGTTATTTGAGGCCTTATACCATTTGATGAAATATGTATTTTATCAAGCGGAAAATGAGGATCACCGATTGAGGCGAGCACATTTGAAATCCGGGCTATTACTTTATCCACTATGTCCGTAGATATAGGGCAGGACACTATCGGAACTTTACGGTTTGTGCCCTTCTGGTTATAACCGATATTCCACTTGCCTTTGTAAAACCAGGCAGAAAGAGTAACTTTATTTCTAAATCCAAACTCTTTCGGAGAGGGCACAATAGGTTCTATGGAAATATCATGCAGCCCGCCAAGCCTAGCTAAAGTTTCTGTAACAATATGCTCTTTCTCTCTAAGTTGTGCCGGGTAATTCAGGTTCTGCAGCTGACATCCTCCGCACAAATTAAATACCGGGCAGTAAGGCTTTATACGGTCCGGAGAAGGTTCAAGGATTTTGGAAATTACAGCTTCGGCATAACTTCCCTTATCTTTAATTATTTTTATTTCTACAACATCTTTTGGCAACCCGTCTCTTACAAAAAACACCTTGCCGTCTTCTTTTGCAATTCCGGCGCCGCCAAAAGCTAAACTCTCTATCTCTATCTGCAAATTATTGTCCTTTGATTATTTGATGAACATCGCGTCTCCATAACTGAGGAAACGGTAACCTTTATCTATAGCTTCTTGATATGCTTTAAATATTATTTCATAGCTTGAAAATGCCGAGACCAGCATCAGCAGTGTTGATCGGGGCATGTGGAAGTTAGTGACAAGCGCGTCGACAGCTTTAAACTCAAACCCTGGTACTATAAAAAGGTCTGTTAGCCCCGATTGCGGTTCGACTTCACCCTTCTCATTTACAGATGATTCCAAAGTACGAACTACTGTTGTTCCAACGGCGACCACTCTTCTGGCTTCAGATTTAGCCCTGTTAACTGCCTCCGCCGTATGTTGCGGGATTTCTCTATACTCCCCGTGCATTTCATGATCTTCTACATTTTCAACCTTGACAGGCTTGAAAGTGCCGATTCCAACATGAAGAGTAACATATTCTATCTCCACACCCCTGGATTTAATTTCTTTCAGTAATTCCGCAGTGAAATGAAGCCCAGCCGTAGGAGCAGCGATCGCTCCATTCTTCTCAGCATAAACAGTCTGATAGGAAATTTTGTCCGACTCTTGTGCCCGACGGTTTATATATGGTGGTAGCGGCATGTTTCCATACTGATAAATATAAGTATCAGCCGGGTTTAAAAATTCGATAAACCAGAGATTACTTTCGTTTTTTGACAAAGTCCCCTTAAGCCCGTAATCAAACTCAATCACTTCATTATGTTTTGGGTTTTTTACCAAACACTCCCAAAGCTTGTCATTGACTTTGTTAACGAGCAAGATTTCGAATTCTTTGCCTGATTTCCTCTTCCCAATCAGTCTTGCAGGAATAACCCTTGTGTTATTCAGTACCAGCAAGTCGCCAGTTTTGAGAGAATTCGGCAACTCAAAGAATCTGCGATGTGCTATCGCGCCACTATCTTTGTTTAAGAGAAGCAGCCTGGAATTCTGTCTCTGGTCTTCCGGATGATAAGCAATTTGCTCTTCAGGGAGATTATAGTCAAAATCTGAGGCTTTCATTTTGTTGGACAGATTTATCCCTTTTTATCCAGAAGCTTTCGAACAGATAATCTTAGAGCATTAAGCTTTATAAACCCGGTGGCATCGGCCTGATTGTAGATGCTGTCTTCTTCAAAAGTAGCAAGATCTTCGTTATAGAGTGAGTACGGAGATTTTCTGCCCGCTATAATAATGTTGCCCTTGTAAATTTTTAACTTTATTGTTCCGGTTACATTTTTCTGAGACTCTTCAACTGCCGCTCTCAGCATTTCCATCTCAGGTGAATACCAGAAACCATAATAGATAAGCTCAGATATCTTAGGGATCAGCGAGTCCCTTAAATGCATAACTTCCCTGTCCATCGTGAGTGATTCAAGCGCTCTATGGGCAACGTGCAAGATTGTTCCGCCGGGAGTTTCATAAACTCCCCTCGATTTCATACCGACAAATCGGTTTTCAACCAAATCGACCCTGCCCACTCCGTTTGCTCCGCCAATCTTGTTGAGGGTGTCTAATATTTGTGACGGTTTTAGTTCTTTGCCATCAATTTTTGTAGCCACACCATTCTCAAAATCTATATCGATATACTGCGGTTCATCTGGTGCCCGCTCTGGAGATACAGTCATCTCAAACATGCTTTCGGGAGGCTCATTCCAAGGGTCTTCCAATATGCCTCCTTCATAGCTTATATGGAGCAGATTTCTGTCGCAGCTGTATGGCTTCTCAAGTGTTACCGGCACAGGAATATCATTCTTCTTCGCATAATCAAGCAGCGCCGTCCTTGAGTTAAGGTCCCATTCGCGCCATGGGGCAATTACTTTAATATTCGGATTAAGCGCATAGTACGTGAGCTCAAACCTTACCTGGTCATTACCCTTTCCCGTTGATCCATGGGAAACGGCAAAGGCATTTTCTTCCTGCGCAATCTCTATCTGACGTTTTGCTATTAGAGGACGGGCCAGTGATGTACCTAAAAGATAGACTCCTTCATAAATCGCATTGGATTTAATGGCCGGAAAGACAAAATCAGAGACGAATTCTTCGGTAAGATTTTCAACATATACTTTACTAGCACCGGTTTTAATTGCCTTCTCCCTGACTTCTTCAAGGTCTTCTCCCTGACCGACATCAGCGACATAGGCTATGATTTCAGCGTCATATTTCTCGGCAAGCCATTTTAAGATCACAGACGTATCGAGGCCACCTGAATATGCCAACACAATTTTATTTTTAACGCTCATTTAACAAATTCCTCCTGAATAAAGACATGCAACAATTTCCGAAAAGAGGTTAGTTGACTCGCTTAATGTTAAGGTTATTTTGGTGGTTCCGGCGGTGGCGGCGGTGTTGGTTCCTGCTGGTTCTCAGCAGGCGGTCTTAAATCATGCAAATAGAATTTGGCATTGTTTTCGTCATAAAATTTTTCAAGTGTAAAACCTATATACTCTATCTTTTCCAGGTCATCACCCATGTACGAAGCTTTTTTTACCTCATCGGACAGCTTGCATTCAATAGGAACTTCTTTTGTAGGACTGTCGTTTGCTATAAATAATAATCTAAAATCCTTTTCTATTTTTAGATCTTTAGGCAGAACAAAACCTACAGCCATTTTGATATCGATAAACTCAAATACCAAAAGCCTAACAAGGCTGCTACCCATCCCCTCTTTCCCGCCTTCCACATCAAAAAGATAGCCGTAATAATTCACGGTACTCCCTTTTTCATTGTAGGAATTCAGCTGCCAGTAGTCTTCCGCATCCACCATGCACAATATTTGAAGCATTTTATTCTCCGTTCTGATTATTATTCTTAGAATTCGAAACAGTATACCTTCTCAGAAAAATATTTACACAGTTACAGCAGCTATGGGCTCAAAGCTATAAAACTAAGTTGGGTACTAACACCCTTTCCTTCTCTTCGATATGAAAAAAAATTATCTTCGCACTTGGTGCAAATATCCAGAATTTCTATTTCCTCAACACCAACGCTTTGTAACATAAGTTTATTTGCCTTAGACAGATCCAATAGATACTTTGAGTTATCAATCTTGCTCATATAGAGATCGGTATTTTGAAATTTCTCATAAAACCGGCCCGCCACATCCTCACCTACTTCGTAACAGCAGCTTTGAATTGAAGGTCCGATAACCGCAATCAGCTCTCCCGGAGTGATCCCAAATGCAGACTCGATAATTTTTAAAGTGTTTAACGCTACTTCCAAATATGTGCCCCTCCATCCTGCATGAACCGCCGCTATAACTGACTTATTACGGTCTGTGAGCAATATGGGGACACAATCAGCTGTCCTGATTCCTATCCCAATACCTCTTAAATTGGTCACAAGCGCGTCTCCTTCCATGGAATTCCGGTGAGTTTCAATATCATCTAGAATGATTACATCTCCGCTGTGTATCTGTTTTAGCTGGGCAACTTTTAATAAATCAAACTGCTTTCTTATCTCTGACTCATCCGTACCGATTTTCCTGTTGGCAAATCCGTGCACTATAGCTTTGGTCGAGCTGAGTTTTTCAGATTGAGTAAAATTCATTTTTATTCATAGCCCTCATTTGACTCAAGATATTCAAGCGTCTGTTTAAAATCTTCCGGCAAGGGTGCCGTGAACTCTACCCATTTCTCTGTTTCCGGATGCGTAAAACCTAATTGCGCAGCATGTAGCGCATGGCGGCCAATTTTTTTTTCAGCAGCGGACAGGAACTTATTCCTCTGTTTTTTATGCCCGTAAACCTTATCTGCCAGAAGCGGGTAACCACTTTCAGAAAAATGAACCCTGATCTGATGAGTCCTTCCTGTCTTGGGCTCAGCCTCTATAAGTGAAGCTGATCCAAATCTCTTCAGCACCTTCCACAAAGTGAGCGACTCTCGTCCTGATTTGGTTTTAGATGACATTTTAACCCTGTTTATCGTATCCCTTCCGATAAAGGAATCCAATGATCCCGAATCGCTTTTTGTATTGCCTTCAACAATGGCTAAATATTTCTTCTTGACAGTTCTGGATTTAAACTGGTTTACGAGAGAATTATGGGCGTGGTCGTTTTTAGCGACAACTATCACTCCGGAGGTATCTTTATCAAGCCTGTGAACTATGCCCGGCCTTATTTTTCCCCCTATTCCCGAAAGGTCATTACATTTATAAAGAAGAGCATTGACCAAAGTCCCGCTTTTGACTCCCGCCCCCGGGTGAACTACCATTCCTGCAGGTTTATTAACAACAATTATTGATTTATCTTCATAGAGAACTTCCAAATCAATATTCTCAGGCTCTGCATCGATAGAATCGGGTTTGGAAAGAGTAATCTCTACTATTTCCCCTTTATCAAATTTCTTAGAAGGTTTTATAGGTTTACCCCCAACCAGAACATGATTATCGTCTATTAACTTTTTTATTTGTGAACGAGTATGATCCGATAAGAAATGAGACAAAACAATATCAGCCCTCTTGCCGGAAAGTTCTTCTGTGACTTCAAATTGCGCTTGTCGCTGTTGTTCCATAGCTATTTCTTGACGGTAACTTTTTGGTCTTTTATACGATCGGCCGCGCTGCCCTGGTTTACAGAGATTTCCAAATAACCTGAACTCCCTATTATTGCGAGTAATTCTCCTATTTCCATATCCCGGTATGATTTAGCAACGGTGTCAATAACAA
The DNA here is from genome assembly GCA_965365595.1 of uncultured bacterium. Lineage (GTDB taxonomy): Bacteria > Desulfobacterota_D > UBA1144 > Nemesobacterales > UBA2774 > CR02bin9. The sequence continues at coordinate 16,003 of CBDUCG010000013.1, read as the reverse complement.
AATCATCGATACAAATATTTTTGCATCCTTTCAGCATTTCTGCCGTTATATTGGTAATTAAATTCCCGAATGAATCAGTATATATAACCTCGCCTTTTATGCCAGCATCATTTTCCATAGGTTTTTTGATATCCAATAAAATCGGAGATTCAATTTTCGCACCTACTTCAGAAATATCAATACCTTTAGAAATATGCGCTGCGACTGGGGCGAATACATCCCTTCCGTGAAAAGTGCAGCTTACATTATCCATCATATAATCACTATTAGTAATTTCATATATATCAGCTTTTTCAGCACTCTCCAGTATGAAAGAAAATATCCCGTTGTCTGGACCTACAAATACTCCATGTTCAGTTTTGAAGGCAATCGGCTTTCTCTCACTTCCTACTCCGGGGTCAATCACAACAAGATGAATCGAATGTTCCGGAAAGTATTGGGAAAAATTTCTAACAGTTATTGCTGCTTTAAAAATATCATGTCTCGGAATTTTATGTGTTATATCTACAATATTGGAATCCGAATTTATTCCAAAAATTACGCCTTTCATAGCTCCGACATAATGATCTTCGTCGCCAAAGTCTGTAGTAAGTGTTATTAATCGTCTCAATTGAGCTTGCCCTTTAATTTCTGTAGTGATAAAGTGCTTCTATTAAAAATAACTCAAATGTGAGTGGTTGAGAAATGAAGCTGACAATTTTAGGGTCCGGCACATGTATACCGAATAAACAAAGAGGATCATCAGGATATCTGCTTGAGACGTCCGAATCCAAAATCCTTCTGGATTGCGGAGCAGGCACAACATGGAAGCTTGAAAAGATTGGGGTTGATTATCTGGAGATCGACCATATTTTTTTTTCCCACCTTCATCCCGACCACACAGGAGACTTGGTTCCGTTTTTATTCGCTACAAAATACTCTCACAATAGAAAAAGAGAGAAATCTTTATTTCTTTGGGGAGGAAAGGGATTTATTAAGTTCTTTGATGCATTGAAAAAAGCTTACAGCAACTGGATTGTTCCCAAGCATCTGGTACTTGATGAGATAAGAGGAGGATCAGAGAATTTTACGGATTTCAAAATAGTTAGCGCTAAAGTCCCTCATATGGAAAGTAGTTTGGCCTACAAAATCGAATCAAAAGGTAAGTCGCTGGTATATTCGGGAGATACTGATTATTCAGAATCTTTAATTAACCTCGCTACCAAGTGTGATTTGCTGATAATTGAATGCACCCTTGCCAATGATAATTTGAAAATAAAAGGACATCTCACGCCTAACGAAGTTATAAAGATAATCATAGAGACAAAGCCTAAAAAAGTTGTAGTTACCCACTTCTATCCTGAATGTGACGAGGAAAAAGTAGTTGAGACAATAAGAAGTAATGTGGATATTGAGGTAATAGAAGCCCAAGATTTTCTAAGGATTGAAATATAAACAACATTGACCACTTTTTGTTGAATTAAGAATTCAAATGTTCTAATCTTGAAAAGCGAGCAAAGGTTAGGAAGAAACCGGGGATTTGCTAACTATAGAATAAAAACAATTAATTCTTACACACAAAAAATAAGGAGGCTTGTTTATGGAACTTTTAGAAGCAATTGGAACAAGAAGAAGTATCAGGTTTTACAAACCGTGGCAGGATGTTGAGGACTGGAAGATTCAAAGGATTCTTCAGGCAGCCCGCTATGCATCATGTCAGGGCAACTGTGGTTCTACTGAAGCAATTGTAATAGATAAGAAAACATATCCTAAAGATAAGTTTGAGAAGATAATTGAGTGCGCGTCCCCATTTAACGAGCAGCCTTTAAGACAGGCTCCGATTGTGATTGCATGGCTTATTAACATGGACGCCTGGTACAAGGAGCTTGTAGAATCATTTTCCGTACTTTTCCCAGCCAGAGCAGTAACTGCTGCTTACGGTTGGACGTATAAAATTCTTACTGAATCTACCTATCCGAGATTAATGAGCTTTCCGAAAGAAAGGGCAGAGGATTTACTAAGAATTGAAGCCGGGCAGGCAATCGCCAATGCGCTACTGGCCGTAACCGAGCTCGGACTAGGCGCCTGTCTTCTTGCAACAGGCAGAAAACCGGCTGAATTCCCTCAGGTTTTAGGTACTCCTGAGAATATTGTGCCTTTATGGCTAATGGCCGTAGGTTATGCTGCTGAAACACCGGGACAGAGACCACGTAAACGATTCGACAAACTATTTCATTACAACCAATACGGCACTCCTCTTAAACAGGACGATGAAGTTAAGGAGCAGCTTCGAGAAGCCAATATGATTCAGCCAATGGCTCCTCATCCCGGAAGAGACGAAGAGTTGAAATACCTTTGCAAAATGTTTGGTTTAGATGAGGGTATGCCCGATATGCCTAAAGAAAAAATCAAAGCTCTCTACAAAGAAGATTCTATCTATTACGGAGAAGTTCCCGAAGGACTCGAAGATAAGGGAGTTTAAAAATAAATTTTGGGAGTGAAAGTCTCTAACTTGAAACTCTTTCACCCCATATTTTTACAATTTGAATATTTATTATGCTACAGTGATATCATCATCCAGATAGACGTTCTGAACAGCGTTAAGAATTTCTACACCGTCTTTCATGGATTTTTGAAAGGCTTTTCTTCCGGTGATAAGTCCCATACCGCCGGCTCTTTTATTGATAACAGCGGTTCTTACTGCCTGGGCAAGATCGTTACTGTCATCCCCAGTCGATGCTCCGCCTGAATTAATTAATCCGGCGCGTCCCATGTAGCAGTTGACTACCTGATAACGTGTAAGATCTATTGGATGCTCAGAGCTTAGTTTGGAATAAACTCTGGGATCTGTCTTTCCGAAATTGAGCGCCGTAAAACCTCCGTTATTCTCAGGCATCTTCTGTTTTATAATATCCGCTTCAATAGTAACACCCAGATGATTGGCCTGACCGGTCAAATCGGCTGATACATGATAGTCCACTTCCTTTGTTTTGAATGCAGGGTTCCTCAGATAACACCAGAGTATAGTTACGAGCCCCAGAGTATGGGCATGCCTAAAAGCTTCTGCAATTTCCTGCAACTGCCTGTGGCTCTCTTCCGAACCGAAGTAAATCGTTGCACCCACTGAAACTGCGCCCATCTCAAAAGCCTGGTCGACATTGGCAAATAATATTTGATCATAAGTATTAGGATAAGACAAAAATTCGTTGTGGTTAATCTTTACGATGAATGGAATTTTATGAGCGTATTTTCTTGCAACAGAGCCCAAAACTCCAAGCGTGGAGGCAACACCGTTACACCCTCCTTCAATTGCGAGTTTAACAATGTTTTCAGGGTCAAAGTAGATTGGATTTGGAGCAAAAGAAGCTCCGGCAGAGTGTTCTATCCCCTGGTCTACCGGCAAGATCGATACATAGCCGGTACCAGCAAGACGGCCGGTATTCAGAAGGAGTTCAAAATTTCTGAGCACAGAGTTTGGCCGATCAGACGGAATAAAAATTTTGTCTACGAATGAAGGTCCTGGTAAGTGAAGCTGCTTTTTTGATACGGTCTTACACTTGTGATTAAGCAAGTAATCTGCTTCTTTACCTAAAAGTTTGACGGTTGAATCTAAGCCTTCTTTTGCTTTTGCCATTGTTTATTAAGCTCCTATATGAGAATTTTTTATCATTATTTTGCCACATAAAAATCAATTATAAATCTTTGTGATCAAATACGGTGAACTCAATTAAACAAGGGACATGATAATCAATTTACAGCTAAAGAAACATCTTTTTGTTTACTATCAAGAATCGAAATACCAGGAAGATCCGCTCCTCCCAGGAATTCCAACAAAGCGCTTCCTCCCGTTGAAATGTGGGTAATCTCTGAATCCAGAACTTCTGCATTTCTGAGAGCGGCTATTGTTTCTCCGCCGCCTACTACAGTAGTTGTTCCACGCCACGTGGCTAAAGCCACAGCACGAGCTACCTGATTGGTGCCGGCTGCGAAGTCTCCCACTTCATAAACACCCATGGGTCCACCCCAGAAAATTGACCCGGTTTTTCTGATCTGATGAGCAAACAGAGCTGCGGTTTTAGGACCTATGTCAAAACCCTGCATGTCTTCGGGTATCTCATCATCCATAACCATGCAGTTTTTTCTTCTCTCAAAGCTTCCGGCAACTACATGATCTATAGGAAGAAATATCTTATCTCCATATTTTTCTAAAGACTCTTTTGCCCAGTCAATCATTTCAACTTCAACAATTGAATTTCCTATATTGAACCCTTTCGCTTTAAGGAATGTATACGCAACACCGCCTCCAAGTAGGACTCTGTCGGCTTCTTCTATCAAGTTTTTAAGTGCGTGTATTTTATCTTTAATCTTTGCTCCGCCAACAATAATAGCAAATGGCCTTTCCGGATTTTCACGAATTTTTGTCAGGAACTTAAGCTCCCTGCTGACTAGAAAGCCAGCAAGCCTGTGGTCAAATTCCAATGCCATTCCATATGTAGAGGCATGTTTTCTGTGTGAAGTTCCAAAGGCGTCATTTACATAAATGTCCGCAAGTGAAGCAAGTTCTTTGCAAAATTCTGGACTGTTTTTGGTTTCCTCTATATGGAATCTGAGATTTTCAAGAAGCATTACCTCACCGTTTTGCATGGATTCAATTTCGTCTTTAACTTCTTGCCCGATAACATGCCCATTGAAGTTTACTTCTTTTCCCAGAAGTTCCGACAATCTGGCCTGGATTGGCTCAAGTGAAAGATCTGAAATAGCTTTGCCTTTTGGACGACCAAGGTGAGTACCAATGATTACTTTGGCTTTTCTCTCTATTAAATAGTCAATTGTGGGAATTGCTCTTCTGATTCGGTAATCTTCGCTGATTTTACCGTCCCTGATAGGAACATTGAAATCCACTCTGACAAATACTCTCTTGCCTTCAAATTCAGAATCAGGCATATCAGAGATTGCTACCTTTGCCATACTCATTAAGATTTTCCCCCGACATATTCAATCAAGTCTACAACTCTTGATGAATACCCGTATTCATTATCGTACCAGCCGACAACTTTAACAAGGTTGCCTTGTACAACTGAAGTCAACGGCGCATCAAAAATTGCTGAATGCGGATCACCAATGAAATCCGAAGATACAAGCTCTTCATCAGAATATCTTAAGTAACCTTTAAGCTCACCTTCTGCTGCCTGCTTGTATTTTTCGTTGATTTCTTCAACAGTCGTGCTCTTTTCTACTTCACAGTTAAAATCAACAACTGAAACGTCTGGTGTTGGCACTCTGAGCGCAATAGCACTCATTTTTCCCTCTAATTCCGGGAAAACAAGTTTGATTGCACTGGCAGCGCCTGTGCTTGTTGGAATTATAGACATTGCGGCAGCTCTCGCGCGTCTCAGGTCTTTATGAGGCGCATCAAGTATCTGCTGGTCATTTGTGTATGAATGAACAGTTGTCATCTGACCCTTTACTATTCCAAAATTCTCGTGCAGAACTTTAACAATCATTGAAAAACAGTTGGTGGTACACGAAGCGTTTGAAATGATGTGGTGGTTTTGAGGGTCATAGGCGCTTTCGTTAGCTCCAAGAACAGCTGTAAAATCAATTTCCCCTTTTGCTGGGGCCGTAATAACAGCTTTTTTTACAGTCTCTCCCAAGTGAGCTGAAACCTCTTCTTTGGATCTGAACACTCCGCTGGCTTCAGCAACAATTTGAGCGCCTACTTCTTGCCACGGTATGTTAGCCGGGTTTCTTTCCGAGAAAATCCTTATGGGCTTTCCATTTATTACCATGTGCCCGTTTTCGGACTTTACATCTCCTTTGAAGGGGCGGAAAATTGAATCATATTTAAATAGATGAGTTAGTGTTTTTGCATCCGAAATATCGTTAATACCCACAAACTCAATATCATTTCTCTCTAGTCCAATACGGAGAATGTTCCTTCCGATTCTTCCGAACCCGTTAATTCCAACCTTGATTGACATTTGTTAATTCCTCCGAAAAAAGTGCTTAGTTTCCCCGAACAAACCTACCCAGAAACGGTGATGGGACATTCTCTATTACTTCGTCTATTGCTTCTAATCCCTGTGATTAAAAAACTACCTTTGTAAATAATCGGAGTCAAGAATCCAGGTATAAATTATTGAGGGATGTAAGTAATTTGCCGTACCGTTCTTGTTTAATACTTGTATTTGATACTTTTCCCAGATATTTTCAATCCTCATGGATAAAAAGAAGGTTGCAATACTGGGAGCAAGCGGATACACGGGTAGTGAGCTAATCAGGTTTCTGCTTCCCCATCCAAAAGTGGAAATCAGCTATTTAACCGCGGAGAAACATGCCGGCAAAATGATTTCCGACGTGTTTCCTCATCTAAAAGGGTTATTGGACCTTGAGCTTAGGCCTCTTAAGGCTAAATCAATTCCAAAAAATATAGATATAGTTTTCGCTGCGCTTCCACATGGGACATCTGCTGAAGTGATTAATGAAATACATGACAGGGATATCAAGATAATAGACCTAGGCGCAGACTTCAGGATAAGCAACAGGAATTATAAAAAATGGTACGGAACACATCCTTGCCCGAAGTTGATCAAAAAAGCTGCATATGGAATTACGGAACTCAACAGGGAAAAAGTAAAGAACGCAAAGCTTGTGGCTAATCCCGGCTGCTATCCGACCTCTGCAATTCTGGGACTTGCTCCAATTTTGAAAAACAAGATTGCTGATGAGTCCGCTATAATAGTAGATTCCAAATCGGGAGTGACCGGAGCAGGCAGGTCCCCATCGCTCGACTATCATTTTTCAGAAGTAAATGAAGGAGTAAAAGCGTACAAAGTCGGAGAGCACCGTCACATGCCTGAAATTGAAGAAGGTCTTTCCAACTATACGGGTTTAAATGTGAATGTATCGTTCACACCCCACCTTATCCCGATGGATCGGGGAATTCTGTCGACTATCTATGTGAATCTGAAAAAGAAAACCACTACAAAACAATTAATTGGTCTGTATAAGAAGCATTATAAGAATGAAAGGTTCGTGAGGGTTTGCGACGAAAAAACCTATCCCTCGACAAACCAGGTTCGCGGCTCCAATTTCTGCGATATCGGAGTTAAGGTTAACAGCTCAAATAATACGGCCGTAATTGTTTCAGTTATTGATAATCTTGTTAAAGGAGCTTCCGGCCAGGCAGTTCAGAATATGAATGTGATGCTTGGTTTTGAGGAAGTTTTGGGAATCAACGGCGCTCCGATATTCCCGTAAGGTCTTTATCTTACGCTTCTTATCCTTTCCACAACTTTAGGAATAACGGAAGACACGTATTTAATATCTTCTTCATCTGTAAATCTCCCGAGACTAAGTCTTACTGATGAGGCCGCATCTTGACGACTCAATCCCATTGCGGACAAAACGTGTGATGGGTCAACAGCCCCCTCAGAACACGCTGAACCTGTTGACACTGCAACTCCTTCAATATCAAGGTTCATTGCAACAGACTCTCCTTGAACTCCTGATATCGTCAGATTGAGAGTATTCCATAGCATGTTATCCAGTGGCCCGTTTAATCTAATATCGGCAATCTGTTCTTGCAGACTGCTGTAAAGTTTGTCTCTCAAATCTTCAAGACGGAACTCATCCGCGGTCATCTCTTCTGAAGCAATAGCACTTGCCTTACCTAACCCGACTATGCCGGCGACATTCTCTGTACCGGACCTCTTACCTCTTTCCTGCCCTCCGCCGTGTATTAAAGGAGTTAACGAAGTTTTCTCCGAGAAACTATCTCTAATATAGAGCGCACCAACTGATTTTGGTCCGTAAAATTTATGTGCCGAAATAGAAAGCAGATCAGCAGAAATTTTTTTTAGATCAATCTCTATCTTTCCAGCCGCCTGTACTGCGTCAGTGTGAAAAATTACCCCTTTTTCCTTAACAATTTCAGCAATTTGTTTTATTGGAAAGATAACACCGGTCTCGTTGTTCGCGTACATACAGGAGACAAGAATAGTTTTATCTGATAATGAGTCCCGAAGCTCATCCAGATCAAGCCCACCTTCGTTATCGACCCCTATATATGTGACTTCAAAACCTTGTTGTTCAAGATACTTGAAAGACTCAAGCACACACTCATGCTCGACTTTTGTTGTAATTAGGTGATTCTTGTTTTCACCCAATAAATTATGAGCAGTGCTTTTGATTGCAAAATTAGCGCTTTCACTTCCCCCTGAAGTGAAAAATATTTCTCTCGGACTTGCCGATATAAGCTCAGCTACCCGCTCCCTTGCCATATCGAGCGCCTCTTTACCCTTTCTCCCGAAAGAATGAATGCTCGAAGGATTCCCATAATGCTCGCTCAGATAAGGTATCATTTCCTCAAGGACTCTTGGATCCATGGGAGTTGTTGCATTGTAATCAAGATATACTTTCTTCATTCATTCACGCCCAGTTTAACATTTGTGAGATTCAAGAAGCGATTCATATTCCTCAGTGACTATTGAAATAAATTCCTCGGCAAGTTTGGACAGCTTTCTGTCCTTATGCCAAACAGCAATAATCGTTCTGGATAGTGACTGGTCTTTGATCTCCCGGTATTCACAGATATGCGAGGAATCCGTCATTACCATCATTTTCGGAACGATTGATACCCCGTTTCCGAATGACACGCACTGCTGAACTGTTGACAAGTTCCAGGTACGGCATATTATGTCTGGATTTATCTGCTTTTCATAGCAAAAGCTCCTTACATGCTCCCCTAGACAATGCTCCTCATCAAGTGCGATGAAAGGAACCGATTTCAAATCGTCCAATATTATTTTTTTTGCCCTAGAAAGCGGATGATCGGGCCACAGCGCCAGAACCAGATCATCATTGAAAAGCACTTTATTTTGAACAAGCGGGTCATCAACCGGCATGCTCATAATGGCAACATCCAGATCAAGGTTTATTATATCCCTAATGAGTCTCTCCGTGAGATTTTCATTTATCTTGATTTGGGACACAGGAAGCCGTTTATGGTACTTGTCCAATGAACCAGGCAGCAAGTAGGGTGCTATAGTAGGTATTAAACCTACTGATAACGTGCCTGTGCCGGAATCAATTTCTTCAAGAATTGCGGATTTAATGCTCCCGGTCTCTTTCAGTATGAGCTTTGCTTTCGGCAAAAGAGCTTTGCCCGCTTCAGTAAGTATTATCTTTCTGCTGAGTCTTTCAAATAGTTGCCGACCTAGCTCGTTCTCCAATTTTATGATCTGTTGACTTAAAGAAGGCTGTGCTACATAACATCTCTTGGCCGCTTTACTAAAGCCTCCTGTTTCAGCAACAGCTACGAAATATTTTAATTGGTGCAGCTCCATTCCCGACCCTCATTATATAGGCAATAACTATACCTTACATAGAAAATTAATATTAGACAACTATAGCTAAAACAGTTTATTTTTATAGCATACTAAATCAATAGGGAGAATTCGTATGGCTGAGAAAAATACATATAATACTAATGAAGATAGTACTGTAAAAGAAGTTAATTCGAACGGCGGAAGTAAGTGCCCGTTTTCGGGCGGAGCACCGCAGCATAGTGCCGGAGGTGGTACTTCAAACCGGGACTGGTGGCCAAATATGCTGAATTTGAACATTCTCCGCCAGCAGTCTTCATTATCAAATCCTATGGGCGAGAAGTTTAATTACGCTGAAGAGTTTAAGACACTTGATCTGGATTCTGTGAAGAAGGATCTGTTCGATCTAATGACTGATTCCCAGGACTGGTGGCCGGCGGACTTCGGACATTATGGACCGCTCTTTATTCGTATGGCGTGGCACAGCGCCGGTACTTACCGCATTAATGACGGACGAGGCGGGGGAGGCTCGGGCTCCCAGCGTTTAGCCCCTCTAAACAGCTGGCCTGACAATGTGAACCTCGACAAGGCACGCATGCTACTCTGGCCAATAAAACAGAAATACGGAAAAAAAATTTCATGGGCAGATCTTATGATACTCGCGGGAAACTGTGCGCTTGAATCAATGGGATTAAAAACATTTGGTTTTGCAGGTGGACGAGAAGATGTCTGGGAGCCAGAGCAAGACATCTACTGGGGCTCTGAAACCGAATGGCTTGGAGACAAGCGCTACACTGGCGACCGGCAGCTTGAAAATCCCCTCGGCGCCGTTCAGATGGGTCTCATTTATGTAAACCCGGAAGGTCCGAACGGAAATCCTGATCCAGTAGCCGCAGCACGCGATATTCGTGAGACCTTTGGACGTATGGCTATGAATGATGAAGAGACCGTGGCACTAATTGCTGGTGGACATACGTTCGGGAAAACACATGGAGCCGCCGATCCGGATAAGTATGTTGGCCGGGAACCGGCAGCTGCGAGCATTGAGGAGCAGGGACTCGGCTGGAAAAACACTTTCGGCACCGGAAGTGGAAACGACACAATAGGCAGCGGCCTTGAGGTTATATGGACAAAAACTCCGACAAAGTGGAGTAATAATTTCTTTGAAAATCTTTTTGAATACGAATGGGAGTTAACCAAGAGCCCTGCAGGCGCACATCAGTGGAAACCAAAAGATGGGGCGGGGGAAGGAACTATCCCGGATGCTCATGATCCCTCAAAGAGCCATGTGCCAACAATGCTAACAACAGATCTTTCGCTAAGAATGGACCCCGTATATGAACCAATTTCAAGACACTTTTATGAGAACCCGGACAAATTCGCAGACGCCTTTGCCAGAGCATGGTACAAGCTTACACACCGAGATATGGGCCCTATCGCGCGCTATCTAGGGCCGGAAGTACCGACAGAAGAATTAATATGGCAAGACCCGATACCAACAGTTACACATGAACTTATTGACGATCAGGATATCGCTGCGCTTAAAGCAAAGATACTTGCTTCAGATCTCACCGTTTCCCAGCTCGTATCCACCGCATGGGCATCGGCATCAACTTTCCGCGGCTCAGACAAACGAGGCGGAGCCAACGGAGCGCGTATTCGCCTCGCACCTCAGAAAGACTGGGAAGTTAACAATCCTGCAGAGCAGGCAAAAGTGCTTGAGACTCTTGAAGTAATCCGGAACGAATTCAATGACGCACAGACTGATGGCAAGATGGTTTCACTTGCAGATTTGATCGTACTTGGTGGGTCCGCAGGCGTCGAGCAGGCTGCAAAAAATGCAGGCCGAGATGTGACTGTGCCGTTTACGCCCGGGCGCGCAGACGCGTCACTTGAGCAGACAGATGTCGAATCGTTTACTTACCTCGAACCTAAAGCAGACGGCTTTCGCAACTATATGAAGGCCCAAGATTATCCCGTAAAAGCCGAGGAAATGCTGGTTGACCGCGCGCAGCTGTTAACTCTGACAGCGCCAGAGATGACAGTTCTCCTTGGCGGCATGCGTGTGCTTAACACTAATTTTAATAAATCCAAACACGGAGTATTCACAAGTCGTCCGGAGACATTGACAAATGATTTCTTCGTCAACCTACTGGACATGAGCACAACTTGGAAATCTACTTCGGACGAGGAGGAAGTTTTTGAAGGCCATGACCGTAATACAGGCGAGCTTAAGTGGACTGGCACAAGAGTCGATCTTATATTCGGCTCTAACTCAGAGCTCCGTGCTCTCGCTGAAGTCTATGCAACTGATGATTCCCAAGACAAATTTGTGAACGACTTTGTATCAGCTTGGACTAAAGTAATGAATCTTGACCGCTTCGACCTAGTATCTGGAGGGTCCAAACAATAAGACCCGTCTATATACATCCGACAGTCAAGTTTGTTAGACTGGACAGTTAAAATAATACAACAAAGGGGGCTTTCTTAGCGAAAACCCCTTTTTTGTATTGTATTCAAGATAATAATCCTTTAATTATAAATATTTACGCTACGGTATTGACCCTCCAACCAGAATATGTAACTATTTCATATTGATCCGGGGCAAAAATGAAATTCACACTAAACTGGCTTAGAGACTATATAGACTTTGATCTATCTCCCGAAGAACTTTCTCACAACCTAACTATGGCGGGGCTTGAGGTGGAAGATGTCATTTATCTAGGCAAAGGTCTTGATAATGTAGTAGTCGCTCAGATCACTGAATTAACTTCCCACCCTAACGCTGAAAAATTATCACTATGCGAAGTTACCGATGGTGAAAACACCTATCCGATAGTCTGCGGCGCAACAAATATGAAGGCCGGAGACAAAGTCGCCCTTGCGAAAATCGGCGCAACACTCCCGCCCGGGCCAAAATTTGAAGACGGATTAAAAATCAAAAAAGCCAAAATCAGAGGAGAAGTATCTGAGGGAATGCTCTGTGCTGAAAACGAGCTTGGACTCGGAGAAGAGAGCGACGGCATTATTATCCTTCCCGAATCCACAACTCTTGGAAACTCGATAGTTGACGAAATGGGATTAAACGACGTTATTTTTGAAGTAGGTATTACTCCAAACCGACCTGACTGTCTTAGTGTTTTGGGAGTTGCAAGAGAGGTAGCAGCGTTAACAGGAAAAACAGTCAGGCATCCAGACTCGACGGTTAAAGAGCAAGGAAAGGATATCAATAGCCTGGCGAATGTTGAATTACTTGATTCAGAGAAATGCCCTCGTTATTCATGCAGGGTTATTAATAATGTAAATATCGCCCCTTCGCCCGACTGGCTCAAGAGAAGAGTTGAAGCTTCCGACATAAGATCAATAAACAATGTTGTGGATATTACAAACTTTGTCCTGCTTGAGCTTGGACAACCGCTCCACGCATTTGATTATGATCTTCTCGAAGACAAGAAAATAGTCGTCAGAGCAGCAAAACAAGGGGAGACAATCAAAACACTTGATGATGTTGAACGGAAACTCACTTCAGATGATCTTCTGATTTGTGACGGGAAAAGGCCTATCGCTTTGGCAGGTGTCATGGGTGGTGCTAATACTGAAGTATCGGAAAAAACAACTAACATTCTTCTTGAAAGCGCTTATTTCGATCCCACTACAGTAAGAAGGACTTCAAAAGCAACCGGTCTCAGATCAGAATCTTCATACCGGTTTGAAAGAGGCATTGACCCCAACGGAGTTACCAGAGCCCTTGACCGGGCGGCAGAGTTAATTCTAGAGCTTTGCGGAGGCGAGATTGCCAAAGGAGTAATTGATGAATACCCGGCTTCGATTGAACCTTCAGAGGTAAACATATCTCTTGACCGGGCCAACAAATTTCTCGGAACCGATATTAGTTCAAATGAACTTATTAAAATTGCAAGCGGGCTTGAATTTGAAAATGTGAAATCCGATGGAAATAATTACACTTTTCTTATCCCGACATTCAGAGTTGATATTACAAGAGAAATCGACTTGATTGAAGAACTGTCAAGGCTATACGGCTATGATAATATCCCAACAACTATACCGGCGGTCAGGATGAAGACTGACAATACCGATATAAATAAATTTGTCAGGGAAAGTGTGAAACAGGTTTTGATTTCAAGCGGATTTTACGAAGTAATTAACTACAGCTTTGAAGACCATGAGCTTTTAAGCCTCTTTAATAAAACTGATGTTATAGAGATATTAAACCCAATAACTACAGAAAGCTCTGTGATGAGAACCAGCCTTGTTCCCAGTGTTTTGAAAAACGCTGTTTTAAACTTGAACCACCAGGAGCAAGATTTAAGGCTTTTTGAAATAGGCAAGGTATATCTGCCGCAGCAATATTCTGAACTACCTAAAGAAATAAGGAAATTAGCCGCGACGGCAACCGGAACGAGAACGCCGGAATTCTGGGGAAAGGAGGAGTTTGATTTCTTCGATTTTAAAAGCATCCTTGAAAAAGGATTTCATATTTTCAACATTTGGAACGATGTTGAAACCAAGGATGCCGATCAAATCGGATTTCTTCACCCTGGAAAGTCGGCAACTTTCGTAATTGAGGATAAAGAGCTCGGATATATGGGAGAGCTTCATCCGGATTTATGTGAAAAACTTGAAATTTCTAAAAAGATCTATGTGTTTGAGATAGATTTAGACATAATCACGGTTTTATCAAAAACTAAGAAGAAAACATTCAAACCCCTTCCCAAATTCCCCTCTGTCAGAAGAGATATTGCTTTAATAGTTGATGAATCGGTGCCTGTCGGCGGAATTTTGGCCGAGATAGATAAAATTGGCTCTTCTCTTATTGAAGATGCAGCCGTATTTGATGTATACTCGGGCGAGAATGTTGGCGCGGGGAAAAAAAGTGTCGCTGTATCTCTTCAGTTAAGAGCGGCGGATAAAACTCTGACTGAAGAAGAAGTAAATAAGGTGCAGGAAAAAACACTTAAGAAACTCGGCTTGGCTCTTGGTGCCGAATTACGTACAATATAAAAAGATAAAAGCGAGGTATAGAGATGACGAAAAAAGAACTGGCAGACGTAATTCATACGAAAATTGGACTGTCTAAAAGGGAGTCCGCAGAAATAGTTGAATTCTTTTTTGATATTACAAAAGACAGATTGAGCAAGGGTGAAGGCATAAAACTTCCCAGATTCGGAAGCTTCAGGGTTCAGAACCGTAAAGCAAGAAAGGGAAGAAATCCCGCCACAGGCGAAACTATCGAAATCGCTGAGAGAAAAGCTGTAGTTTTTAAACCAAGTCGGTTTCTCCGCGACTCTATAGATAAACATACAGACTAATGTATGAAATATTTGTATAGTTTTTTCAGAAGCAACTTTCTTACCGGCGTACTGGTTACCATACCGTTCGCTCTGACAATTGCAGTTTTATACTGGCTTGGAACATGGATTATCGGGCTGGTCAGTGCATTTCCCAACAGATTTATAGGACAGTTTTTAAGCCAGCAGCACCCAATAATTTCCCAAGCTATATTGTTTATCATTGGGCTTGTGGGAGCGCTCATCATTGTCCTAATAATAGGAGCAGTTGCCAGAAATATATTGGGCAGAAAGCTGGTTACTTTCGGCGAATACCTAATAACAAAGATCCCTTTTGCCAGAACTATATACATAGCATCAAAACAGATTGTAGAAACCCTAATGGGCAGAGGCATGAAGAATCTCAAAAGGGTTGCATTGTTTGAATATCCGAGAAAAGGAATTTATTCAATCGGTTTTGTCACAAGCACTATAGAAGATGGAAAACATCACAACAAGTCCGGCAGAAAGCTAGTCAGTATATTTGTACCAACCACCCCAAACCCCACCAGCGGGTATTATATTAT
Source organism: uncultured bacterium (assembly GCA_965365595.1). Classification (GTDB taxonomy): domain Bacteria; phylum Desulfobacterota_D; class UBA1144; order Nemesobacterales; family UBA2774; genus CR02bin9. The sequence goes on along the minus strand of CBDUCG010000013.1, from coordinate 823 downwards.
GCTTCCTGAAGAGGATATAAAAGAGTTATCTATATCAGTCGAGGACGCTTTTAGAATCATAATGTCAGCGGGGCTTGCGACAAACAATTTTGATGATGCTGGACAAAGTAAAAAAGACTCTTAAAAAATACAATATGCTCACCCAGGGTGAGAAAGTAGTGCTGGGAGTCTCGGGAGGCGCAGATTCTATCGCTCTGCTCTACTCTCTTAACGAGCTTATAGATTATGGGCTCGAACTTATTATTGCACATCTTAATCACAGACTGAGGGTGGATGAGGCAAAAAGAGACGCCGACTTTGTAAAGGAAATTGCAAAATCCCTGGGACTCACTTTTGTATACGCCGAAGTTGACACTCTGAAATACAAGGAAGAATCTCAGCTTTCTACAGAAGATGCCGCAAGACAGCTTAGATATAAATTCTTCGATCAAGTGATGAGTAAGCACTATGCTACAAAGCTTGCCACAGCCCATACTCTTGACGACCAGGCAGAGACAGTGCTTATGAGGTTAATCAGGGGAAGCGGGTCAAAAGGCCTCTCGGGAATTCCTCCCGTTTCAAAAAACATAATAAGACCTTTAATTGAGATAAGCCGATCCGAAATTGAGAATTATTTAAATTCAAGAGACATCAAATGGGTCGAGGACGCTTCTAATGTATCACGGGAATTTTTGAGAAACAGAATTAGACACGACCTAATTCCCGAGCTTGAGTCTTATAACCCTCAAATAAAAGAAACTCTTGCTAAAACTGCCGATATATTAAGAGCTGAAGATGAGTTTATAACAATAGAAACAGGGAAATATTTTAATGAAGTATTTAG
>CBDUCG010000012.1:0-25948 GCA_965365595.1 uncultured bacterium | reverse complement strand
CTCATTGAATTCCAATCTGGCAAGCTCGGCAACTTTTTTTACTTCTTCTTTAGATATTTTCATGTTTTCTCCGTTCTACTAATTCGCGCATAGCTCCTCGGCAAATTCAATGACCTGAGTCTCAAGTTTTACCCCGTTTAGTCTGTTTATTTCCTGAACTCCTGTGGGGCTGGTCGTATTTATTTCCGTTACGTAACCTCCGATTACATCAAGACCTACAAAATATAGCCCATCTTTTCTAAATCGTGGGGCAAGTACTTTACATATCTCAATATCCCTCTTCGTCAGATCCGATTTTGCGGGGCTACCGCCGGAATGGAAATTAGACCTGAACTCGCCTCCGGGCTTAGGAACTCTGAGTACCGCTCCCAGTGGCTCGCCGTTTAGCACAATTATTCTCTTATCACCCTCAGATACCTCTTTGATAAACTCCTGGGCTATTATATATTCCGTTCCAAATTTTGTAATAGATTCCAAAATAACATTGGTATTACGGTCACCTTCCCGAACATAGAAAATTCCCTCTCCCCCATGGCCGTCAAGCGGTTTAACTACCATTTCACCTCCGTATTCAGAGAGAAAATCCAGAAGCTGATTAATATTTTTTGTGACAATGCTAGTTGGTATTATCTCAGGGAAAAACAAAGAATACAGTTTCTCGTTTGATTCCCTTATTCCGGTTGGGTTATTGAGAACTTTAGTTTTATTCACATCAAGAAGGCTGAGTATATATGTTGCATAGAGGAAATCATTGTTTACAGGGGGGTCTTTTCTCATCCAGACCACATCAAAATCTTCAAGCTCAAAAGTATCAGTTTTTCCGAGCTTATAAAATGACTCACTTCTCTCAAGAGTGATTGAAGTTGCGTTACCAAATGCTTTGTTCTCTTTTACAAACAAGTCCCTGAGTTCCAAATACCAGACTTCATGTCCTCTTGCCTGTGCTTCTAGCATCAGCACAAAAGTCGTGTCCTTTTCGGTATTTATTGACTCTACCGGGTCCATTATAAAAGCCATTTTTAATTTCATAGGTTTTTCGTTTCCGACTAGCTTATTTGACGTTTGATTCTACCGAATTTTATAGTCCTCGACAAATATAGCTCACCCGGTACTCAGGTCGGATAGTGTATAATTCTTCCCACTATTTACAAGAGAGAGACGGTTTGTCGATACTTCAGAATGACAGAATACAAAAGCTCTACGAGTCTGACCCGCCTGATTACAGTGAAGCTGTAGCTATCCAAAAAGAACTAAGAGATAAGGTCGAACCAATAAACGGATTCAAGAATATTAAGACTGTTGCCGGAGCCGATCTGGCTATAATTAAAGACCAGAATAAACTTGTATGCGGAATAGTGGTTTTCACATATCCGAAACTCAAGGAGATTGAGAGAGCCTGGGAAGTTGTAGACGAGACTTTCCCTTATATTCCTGGGCTCCTGGCATTCAGGGAAGGGCCTGCAATTATCAAAACTTATAATAAGCTGAAAGAAAAACCTGGTGTGCTAATTTTAGACGGGCAGGGTATCGCTCATCCCAGAGGGTTTGGAATTGCATCCTATGTCGGAGTGTTGCTGGATATCCCGACAATGGGAATCGCGAAGAAAAAGTTGTACGGCACGTATAACGAACCCAAAGATATAGCCGGTGCGTATGAGCCGCTTATTGCAAAAAGCGGCGATCAGATAGGTGTTGCGCTTAAAACTAGAATTAAAACCAAACCCGTATTTGTTTCCATAGGTCATAAAATAGATTTGCCAACCTCAATTGAGATCGCCATAGTTTGTTCCAAAGGATATCGAATACCTGAGCCCACAAGGATTGCCGATAAATACGTTGCAGAACTGAAGAATGAATTGGTGTAATATGCCCGAAAGATTTTCATGGATAATTGAGAACCGTATAGCCGGAATGGAGAGACCGGGATTGTTCTGTCCGCTCAAGGAGGATTTAGAATTTCTAAAGTCACAAAGTGTTGAGGTAATGGTTAATTTGCAAGAAAAAGAACATTTTACTGAACACAAAGGATTCATAGTAAAAAATATAGCAATAGATGATTTTGGCCCGCCTGACTATGAGGATTTTGTAGAATTTATAAAATTTGTCAGCTCTCATATTGAAATGGACAGAAAGATTGTAGTGCATTGTTATGCCGGCATGGGCAGGACCAATCTCATGCTGGCTGCCTATTTAATGAACCACCTTGAAATAGATCCCGACCGGGCGCTTGAAGAGGTCAGCCTCAAACGCCCTGTGCATATGATTACATACAGACAGGAAGAAGCTTTGAGAGAATATTATTATGTGATCAGGGATTCCTTTGGTAAGTCTCTATTATAATCTTAGATATATCTAAAAACACTTTCCTATGTAATATTTCTGGTATACATAACCCTTATCTGGTAAATTATTATGCAAGTTTTACTAAGGATTAAAGTCCTTAAGGGAGAGTTCATGGGCTATTCTAAAGATTTACTGGATCAACTGGATTTCGGCGAAGGACAAATACTATACGGGGATACCCCACTGGCTATTTTAAAAGCATTTCTTCAGTCCGGGGTGTCGTATCTTGGCGGATATCCGGGATCACCCACAGCAAGCCTGATTGACGCAATATCGGATTCTTATGAGACCGTTTTAAAGCCTAAGGGTATATACTTTGACTGCTCTGGAAATGAAGCATCTGCGGCATCTCTTTTATCAGCTTCAATCAGCTATCCGATAAGAGGTTCCGTCAACTGGAAGATAGTAGGCACCAACGTTGCTTCCGATGCGTTGTCTCACATCTCCTCCTCGGGTGTTACTGGAGGGGCAATGATAATTGTAGGTGAGGACTACGGGTGTGACAGCACGTGTGTTGCCGAGAGAGCGCTTCCTTTTGCGTTAAAGTCAACGATGGCAGTGATAGATCCGAGAGGCGATCTGGAGCATGTAGCAAAGATGATAGAGCAGGGGTTTGAGCTATCCGAATACTCAAATATGCCGGTTATGTTTTTGCTGTCCACCAGAGTCGCTCATATTATGAATAAAATGAAGTGCAAAGATAACAAGGAAGCCGGAATAAGCATGATTAATCAGCTCGATGATCTGACAACGAACCTGGAAACAATTCCTCTTCCACCGTTTACCTTTGATCACGAAAAGAAAAAATATCACGACAGGCTCCCGGCAGCGCAAAAATATATAGTAGATCATAAGCTAAACGAGTTTTTTGACGGTGATGAGAAGTCGATAGGAATTATTACGCACGGTATGATTTACAATTCGTTGGTGAGATGTCTTTACAACCTTGGTGAAGCGAATTTATATGGAGAGGCAAGGCTTCCAATCTTAAATCTCAATGTTACAAACCCTCTTGTGCCAGAAGAAATCATATTGTTTCTGAGAGATAAAAAAGCGGTATTAATAGTAGAAGAAGGAATGCCGAACTTAATTGAGGAACAGATTCGCTCAATAGTGCAAAGAGCAAGATTGGGGCTAGATATATTTGGAAAAGACCTTTTACCCAAAGCTGGAGAATATACACCCGATCATATAGCAAAAGGTGTCGGGAGTTTCCTCTTAAAGAATACCCTTTCAAGTTATGAGAGAGAACGCATTAAGGAAAGAAGCGAATATACCGAAAAACACAAGGAAAAGGCATCAAAATATTTAAAAGAGTCGGTTGCCAAGAGAAATCCTGTGTTCTGTACGGGATGCCCCGAGCGGCCTATTTTTACTGCAATAAAAATTCTAGAAGAAGATTACGGCAGGTCTTATTATGCCTCTGATATAGGTTGTTATTCCATGAGCGGTCTACCTCCTTTTGACTTAAGTAACTCAATTACCGGAATGGGCATAGGGCTTGCATCAGCAGGAGCTCTTTCACGAATGGCCAATAAAAGGGTTATTTCCTTTATGGGTGACGGCACATTCTGGCACAGCGGTCTTACGACGAGTATTGCAAACGCTGTTTACAATAATCAAAATGCAATCCTTATAATTTTGGAGAACTTCTGGACCTCTATGACGGGTCACCATGAGAACCCTGCTTCAGGCCAGAATATGAGACAGGAAGGGGTAGGTATGGATATAGAAAAAGCGCTCAAGGGAACCGGTGTTAAGTGGATCAGAGGTGTTGACCCTTATGATTTAAGTGAGTCTATGGATGTGTTGAGGCAGGCCTATGAAGAGGAAGAAGGGCTTAAAGTGATTATTTCGAGGGGAGAATGCCAGTTAGAGAAGACCAGAAGAGAGAGAGGACAAATAAAAGACAAGATTAAAATTGGTAAACGTGTCAAGCAGCAAAAACTCGGTGTAGATCCCGAGGTGTGTACTGGAGACCACTCCTGTATGCGATATAATGGATGTCCTTCTCTTACTTTAAAAGAGAGTCCTACCATCTTAAGAGAGGACCCTGTGGCTCACATAGAATATTCATGCGTGGGCTGTGGTCTATGTGGAGAGATAGCACATGCCGCGGTTCTTTGCCCGTCTTTTTATAAAGTAGAAATTATCGACAACCCCTCAATTTTTGATAGATTGGGAGCTAAAATAAACCGGTCGTTACTCCATCTGATCTCCAAAAATGGATGGATGGGATAATTAAACAAATTACAAATGCGGATGATCTGAAACTTAGTTTGCGGACAGTGCAATGAAGTTATATCGGAAATGCCGTAAGTTTTTACCGTCTGATAGTTTTAGTACTATATTCTTTTTGACATATTTGAAAGCATGGATAAAAAAAGCGATCTAATAAAAATATTAATCCCCGCAGTAGGCGGTCAGGGAGGGGGGGTATTAACCGAATGGGTTGTACAGGCCTTTTTCCTTGAAGACTACGATGCTCAGGGAATAAGTCTTCCCGGGCTCTCACAGAGGGGCGGATCAACAGTATATTACCTCGAGGCGCATCCAAAACCTAAATCTCATGATAAATCAATTATTTTCGCCCAGTTCCCTGTTCCGGGGGAAGTGGATATTATCTTAGCTCAGGAGTTCCTTGAATTAGGCAGGGCACTAGAACTCGGCTACGGTTCGGATAAGACAACAATTGTAACAAGCTCTCACAGGATATATTCCACACTCGAAAAAATGCCCATTGGAAGCGGCATTTATTCTGACGACAATTTGAGAAAATTAGCCAGAGGATTTTCTAATAGATTTATTGAGTTAAATGCTCTAGAGCTGTCTAAAAAAAATGGCATGGACGAGCTTGCCGTTAATGCCATCTTGCTCGGAGCATTGTGCGCTTCTGGCGCCGTCCCGCTTGATAAAGGGTCTTTCATTCGATCAATCGAGATGGTTGGAGTTGCCGTGAGCGCCAGCCTGAAAGCTTTTGAGGTAGGCTGGGAGTATGCGAATTCAAATGGAGACACAAAAACTGATGAGGCTTCAAGCTGGGAAGCATTCATAAAAGAAAGAACAGACAAATTAGACGGCGATCTTAAAAAAGAATATCAGGCTCGTATCAAAATAATAGAATCTGAATATCCTCAAAAACTAAGAGAAATTTTGGCCGAGTCCGTATTTAGACTTATTGATTACCAGGATATCAAGTACGCCGATGAATTTCTAAATAAAGTCAGTGTGATCAGGGTAATTGACAGCAATACCAAGGGATCTGACCATAAGCTCACCGAGTTATATTCTAAAAATCTTGCGCTTCTTATGAGCTATGAAGATGGGATAAGGGTTGCGGAGCTTAAAATAAATTCGGATAGGTTTAAAAGGATAAGACAGGAAATGAGGCTTAAGGATGATCAGGTTTTTCATGTAGTCGATTATCTAAAACCCGATGCCGAAGAAATTTACGGCCTGCTGCCGAATGTCTTGGTCGCTCCTGTGCTTAGCTTTACCCGGACAAGTCTTTTTAAAAAGATATGGAGGAGAAAAAAGCCTTTAACTATGGGGCAGACTCCTGTGACAAATTCTTTCGGCGGTTATTTAAGACTCTGGCTACTTACAAAAATCAAATTCCTAAGGCCATACTCTTATAGATATAAAAAAGAATACAAAATCATTAACATATACACCGAAGCAATAATGAAATATGCTTCATACGATTACAAGGTCGCCTGCCTTGTAGCCTGGAGCGTTCAGATGGTAAAAGGATACGGCAGGGTTAGAAGAAGGACCATGGACGCGTTCTACAGGTTTCTTGAGAATATCATTTCCCCTCTTGCAGAATTTGAACATGAGAAGAGAAAGAGTTTTGATATCACGTTAGAGATCGGGCGGGAAGCGTGCAATTTAATTGCTGGAGAATCAATAGACGGGATTGATCAGGCCGAAAAGCTCGCTCAGGACATACTCAAAAAAAGAGCGGCGTAGCTCAAATATACCTTTTAACTGCCATTTTTCATCAAATCTATGAAATCCTGAAAAAGATAAGAAGCGTCGTGCGGGCCAGGGGAAGCTTCTGGGTGATACTGGACCGAAAACGCAGGGTGGATTTTGTGTCTGATTCCCTCAACTGTATTATCATTCAAGTTGATGTGAGTAATTTCGACATCATCTCCCAATGTATCGGCGTCAACTGCGAACCCGTGATTCTGAGACGTAATTTCCACCTTGCCTGAAGGCAGATATTTTACAGGCTGATTACCGCCTCTGTGTCCGAATTTAAGCTTGTAAGTTTCGGCTCCAAGCGCGAGACTTAAAATCTGATGTCCAAGGCATATACCAAATATAGGTTTTTTACCAATTAATGTCCTTACACTTTCAACTGCATATGCTACCGCAGCCGGGTCTCCGGGACCGTTTGAAAGAAAAATACCGTCCGGATCAAGGGATAAAACCTCATTCGGGGGGGTTCTGGATGGGACAACAGTTACTTCACAGCCGTGATCGGTTAATTTTCTCAGAATATTTTGCTTTAGTCCGAAGTCATAGGCAACCACTTTGAAATTCTGGCTTCGAGAAGAGTCTGATTCGTTGGCTCTTTTCCAGTTTGAGCCTTGATTCCAGCTATAAGATTCTTCACAGCTTACTTCTGTAACCAGATCTACTCCGACAATACCTTCTGAAGATCTGACTTTTTTGAGCAAACTGTCCCGGTCTAAATCCACTGTTGAGATTACAGCTCTTTGAGCCCCTTTTGAGCGTATTTGCTTCGTAAGAGATCTGGTATCTATCCCTTCAATACCGACAATGCCGTAATTTTCCAGATAGGATTCCAAATCTCCCTGAGAGCGCCAGTTGCTTGGTGTTCTCCAGTACTCTTTAACAACAAAACCTTTTAAAAAAGGACGTCTGGATTCAACATCTTCTTCATTTACCCCGTAATTACCAATCTCGGGGTATGTCATTGTAACTATTTGGCCGTTGTATGATGGGTCTGTTAGAATTTCTTGATAACCGGTCATTGAGGTATTGAATACTACTTCGCCAAACACCTCTCCTTCCGCTCCAAAGCCGGAGCCCTCGAAAACCATTCCGTCTTCTAATACAAGTAACGCTTTTTTCATAAATTGAGATGAGAAAATACATTCTAATTTTGTTTATGTCAAAATGCTGATAATAATCAGTTGAAGTACTAGTCCGAAAGTCCTTTTCTTAAAATTTCATTAACGACTTTAGGATTTGCTTTTCCCTGAGTTTTTTTCATTACCTGTCCTACAAAAAAGCCTATAATTTTTTGGTCTCCGATTTTGTATTTGGCAATTGCATCAGGATTATCATCTAAAATCTTGGATATAATTCTTTCAAGTTCAGACTCGTCCGAAATTTGTGTCATGCCTTTTTCTTTTACAATTTCTTCGGCAGATTTACCGCTTGAGACCATATCTTCAAAAACTTCCTTTGCGATTTTTCCACTGATCGTGCCATTTTCTATCAGGTTTAAAAGCTCTCCAAGTTTGTCGGGAGTTACAGGAAACGTGCTGATATCATCTTCATCTTTAAGCTCTCTCAGTACCTCAGTCATGATCCAGTTGCTGACGGTTTTCGAATTATTATGCTTTTTAAGGCACTGTTCGAAATAATCGGCTATTTCAATTGATTCTGTTAATACACCTGCATCATATTCTGGCAATTGATATTCATTTACAAACCTGACCATTTTCTGATCGGGTAGCTCTGGTAACGAATTTTTTAGTTCTTCTATTTGGTCTTCTTGCATAACAACAGGAAGCAGATCAGGATCCGGGAAATACCTGTAATCGTGGGCTTCTTCCTTTGACCTCATTGAAAAAGTTACCCCTTTATTTGAATCAAAGAGTCTAGTTTCCTGAACAATCTCCTCACCGTTTTCAAGAGACGCAATTTGACGCTTGATCTCATATTCTAGGGCCTTCTGCACATATCTGAACGAGTTTACATTCTTGATTTCCGCTTTTGTTCCGAGTTTATCGCTGCCCTTTGGCCTGACCGATACATTGGCATCGCACCTCAAGCTTCCTTCTTCCATGTTGCCGTCACAAACTCCGATATATCTCAATATGGAGCGGATCTTCTTCATATACTCTACAGCTTCTTCGGGGCTCGAAATCTCGGGCTCGCTTACAATTTCAACAAGTGGAACTCCAGATCTGTTCAGATCTACAAAACTTGAATTCCCGTGGTTACTATGGACCAGTTTCCCCGCGTCTTCTTCCATATGAATCCTTGTGATGTTAATTCTCTTCTTTGATCCGTTAACTTCGATTTCAATCCATCCGTTTGTGGAAAAAGGCTCTTCATATTGCGAAATCTGATATCCCTTGGGTAGGTCGGGGTAAAAATAATTCTTCCTCGCAAAACGCGAGCGTGGATGTAATTCACAGTTTAGAGCTATTGCCGCCTTAAAGGCATACTCGAGAACTTGTTTGTTCAATACTGGAAGCACTCCGGGCAGGCCTAGGCATATCGGGCTTACATGACTATTTGGGCTTCCGCCAAACTTTGTTGATTCAGGTGAAAAAATCTTTGATTTTGTTTTAAGCTGAGCGTGAACCTCAAGACCTATTACGGGTTCAAATTCCATTCCATAAACTCCTTTATCAGTTAAAGTAATACTGATTAATAGACCAAATTTGTCAAGGAAAAATACTATGACTAAATCAGTTTTAGTAATTTCTCCCCACCCGGATGATTTAGAGATTGGAATGGGCGGCACTGTTGCAAAGTTAATTGATCAGGGCGCAAGCGTTATATCTCTTATTGCGACCAACGGGGGAGGAAGCACTACTCTCAAGAACCTGGCCGAAGAGCAAATAGTTGAGCTTCGTCTTCAGGAAGCACGAGAGGCTGTATCAGTTCTCGGTATACAGACTTTAATCCCACTTCCTATTTTAGATGTTAAAGATGAAATCAATCGAGAGCATTTCAAAAAAAATCTCAGGGAAACTCTTTTAAGATTTAAGCCGAATGAGATTTATATGCCTCATCCTGAGATTGATAAACATCCAACACATCAACTTGTGTCGACCCTCGCAACTGAAGAGTTGAAAGTGATGTCTAAAAAGAGCGAGTATAAAGTCGATCAAATTTGGTGCTATGAAGTTTGGACACCGTTTCCCGATTATGACAGAATCGAGGATATAACTCACTACATAGACCAGAAAGTAATGGCAATAGAATCACACCGCAGTCAGGTTGAGTATAAAAATTATATTGATGGAATAGTTGGGCTCAATAGGTACAGGGCTGTTTTTGACGAGAGGCACGGCGTTACAAATTTAGTATATGCGGAAGTTTTTTTAGAGCTTAAAATTTAGTTATACCGCTAATCTTGCTTTTCTGCTAATACAACAATATTTGAACAGAGCTTCGGGAAAGAATCTGCCAGTTTCTCTGAAATTTTCCTTATAAAACCGAACTTCAAAAACTTGTGTGGGAAAAAGGTTATACCGTTTACATGCATAACCTTAAATCCCTTTTCTTTTAAATGAGATTTTAGTGAAGAAACATTATAGAGACTGACGTGATGAATGATATTTTTATATTCAAGATTTCAGGGGTAATACCCTAAGGGCACGTAAAGACGATTTCTAAGAGAATTGATATTCGGGGTTATCAGTATTAGTTTGCCCCCGTCGTTCAGCAGATTGTAGCAGTCTTCAAGACAACTGTCCGTATCTATCATATGCTCAATTACTTCCATAGTGGATATATAGTTAAACTTGTTATCAAGTTCAATCCCGTTTGCAGGGTCATGCCAATAATATGTCCATGTATGATCTTGTTTTAAATTTTCAGTCCAGTAATCAATGCCGAAACAATCCAAGGAGAATAGATTCTGCATAATTTTAAGAAACTGTCCCTGATGGCATCCCAGATCGAGCAATTTTGACTCAGTTTTGATATCTCCGGATTTTTCTAGAATTTTTATAGTCCTGAAAAACCTGTACCAAGGATCTGTATGAGGTAGAATCTCATTACCCAGCCAATCACTCATGCCACATATCTGAAGCATTTTCTCGACTTTATCCAATTTCATTTCAGCCTTCTTACAAAAAGTTTCATTTGGGTATGTGGCCTGTTTTCATGGTCCAGAGAACCATGTCGAGCTCTTCGATACTCATCCCGAGCTCGTCTGCGAACTCTTTCATTTTAATTTCTGCCTCGAGGTATTTCTTTTTTGTAGTCGGAGGCTTCGGAGATTCCAAGACTCCCAGATCATACAGTGACCTTACAACGTTTCTATCTAAAATAGCATATCCTTTAAGCCCTATATTTCTCAGAAAATGACTCGCCTGAGTCAAACCCAGACCTTTGATATCCTTATTGAGGGCAAAAAACTCCCGTCTTTCTAAAGGATCATCAAAAGAGTTAACAAGCTCTCTCATTTTTAGTCCGTATTCACTCTTCAAATAGTCTCTTGTGTGGATAATATAGTACGCTTTCTCCGGATATTTATGAACTCCTGTGAGCCTTTCCTCAATTTCTTCTGTTGTGGCTTCAAGGAGTGTGTCTTTTATGGCATCAAGGGATTTCGCCCCGACTTTAGGTCCCACAGCCGATGTGAGTATGCAGAAGGAAAGCTCTTCAAATATTCTCCTGTCATCTCCTGACTCACGGACTAGATCAAATTCATTTAACTGGTTTTCAATGGAGTCTTTTCTTTCGTTATATAATGTTTTTAATTCTTTGATTTTAATAGGACTGACCATTATGTTATTTTAGCATTGTGCAATTTGTATACAATGTCAGGGATGCTGATTTACGATTGTGCAGTTTGTTTTTATATCATAAAAACAACGACTGTTGCCGGGATTAAAAAAATGAATATTTTTGAATTAAAAATAATAGCTATTGTCGTAATTTTTCTGGTCGGGGTTTCAAGCGGGCTTTTTCCGCTTAGGTTCCCTGTTTCTAAAGGTGAGAAGCTTTTGTTTTCTCTCGGTAATTCACTTGCAGGAGGAATATTTTTAGGAGCTGCTCTTCTGCACCTATTGCCAGATGCGATACTACATTTCGAGGGGGTATTCAAATATCCGCTCGAGATGCTATTGGCGGCTTTCAGTCTTGGTATTCTCTTGTTTCTGGAGAAAGTAGTCTTTATTGAACACGAAGCGCATGATTTAAATAAAATAGGAAAACCCAGTGGGTTAGGCCCCTATCTTTTGGCTCTAATTCTAACCATACATTCATTTATCGCGGGAGCGGCTCTGGGAATTGAAAAGACAATGCTTGGGTCTGCGTCTCTGTTTGTGGCGATAATTGCGCATAAGGGAGGCGCTGCATTTGCGCTTGGGATAAGCATGATTAAAGGGGGGATAGAAAAGAGTAGACACATTAGAGTAATACTTCTATTTAGTGTTATGACGCCCCTGGGAATAGTTCTGGGCTCTTTACTGTCAAGGGGTTTGGAGAGTAGTACGGGTCAGGTTGTTGAGGGCATATTTGACTCGCTTGCCGCGGGGACTTTTCTTTATATTGCCGTTCTTGATATAATCGAAGAAGAGTTTTCGATTCCAGGCAATGAGCTCCTAAAATTCATTTCAATAATAGCTGGACTTGGTCTTATGGCGCTACTTGCTCTCTGGAGCTAATCTTATTTTCGATATCAATTGTTAAGATTCGTGTTATTGTGTTAATTAGGATTATTGTTCCAAAAAATCAGACTAGAGCTTGAATGAAAGAACAAACCCTTGAAGAACACAACAATGAATTTAAAGTCGCGATTGCGCTTAAAATAGTTCTTGCCGGTATTATCTGTATCTTTGTAAACAATTTATTTCATCTCAACCTGGAGTATTTCTCGCTGCTTTTTGTCTTCCTGATCATGTCACTGGCTCACGGTGAGATGTTAAAAGCAGGCCCTCAGGTCTTGGCCGGAAACATTATAGCCGGGCTTGTCAGTCTTCTGCTTACCTATCTTTTCCTTGATACAAAGGCGCTTTACGTATTTATAATGTCTGTTTGGATTTTCCTTGTTGTGAGTGTTCTGGTCGGCAATTTTGTCACACTCCTTACTTCAAGCGTTTCAGCCACCATGATAATGTATAACGCTGTATATAACTCTGTAACTGACGCAAAGACAACATACGAATATTATATGGTGCAGTTATTTTTGGCGGTAATTGTATGCATTATTGTTGATCGTTTAGTCTGGCCTCACAGAACCCGTGGAGTCTATCTTCTTACATTAAAAACAGTTTATAAAGAGCTTTCCGGGCTTTTTGTGAGTTATACAAAGGATAATATTTCAGACAGACGGGATCACAAAAGCACATCAATTTCCTTAAACACATTTAATCACCTGGTGACTTACATAACCAGAATGCAGAAAGAAGAGGGAGAAGAGAATTTTGCAATAAATGAGCATATGAAGGTTATTACATTCAGTAAAGCTATATATTTAAAACTGGAAATCCTTGAGGAATACCTCCTGCAAGAACACTCTTTTATGAATAACAGTTCTGTTAAGCAAAAAATAAATGAAATATTCTCTCTCATATCCGAAAGTTATATTGAATTAGTTGAGATAATCGGCACAAAAAACCAGGTAAACATCAAACAGAAAGAACTAGACGAAGCTATATCATCTCTGCATGAAATATATAGAAATATGCATGAGGTAGAAGGGAAGGATAATTCTTACTACGAAGATTTAATACCGTTTGGCGCAATGCTTCCATTAATAGATGAAATCTCCGATAAATGCAAGAAAATCGCCGACTCCATAAACCTGTTCCACAGCGTAGAATACGAGAAGATACTTAAGAGCCGCGTAACGCATACCAAGAATATTGAAGCTGTAAAAAGATTCTCTTTTCTGAGGATTAATAAAGACAGTGCGAAAGTGGGTGTAAAGACTGTAGTAATATTTTTATTGTTAATGTTCGGGGAATCGATAATCGGTCTACCGGGAGGGGGACAGGTTGTATTTTTTGCTATTCTCTTTGGCGTAATCCCAAACCTCGGTCAGGCGTATATGAAAAGCAGATACGGTATGCTGGGCGTCACATTGGGGATTACCATGTGTATTTTGAGCTTGATTATTTTGGGCATAGCGCCCAGGTTTCTAATTGTTTTGTCACTCTATAGTTTGGGAACATTCGTTGCCGGCTACATTGCAAGCTCCAGTAAAGATATATCACTTACGGGACTCCAGGCGGGTTTGTTGTTCCCCTTCGGTATTTTATATGTTACCGGTCCTGGTGTGGATATTGATGCCGCTCTTACAAGATTTTTAGCCTTGTTTTCATCTATATTTATCGGGCTAATTGTTCAGTATTTACTGTGGCCTTCAAATCCCTACAAGATGCTGAAGGAGAAAGTTTCAAATTCTATAAGATTTTCAGGGAAGATACTTGCAACACTGCTTATCAGAGACCAAAAAGACACTAAGGAATTAGATAAAATGGTGCTGCCGCTTGCTGCTTCGCTTCCTACAAGCATTGCATTGCTTCATGATGCAGAGTACTTCTTGCGGGATGATGATCTGCACTCAGACCAGTTTATCAGGATTATTGAGGCAATTGAAAAAATATACGCCGAGCTTGAAATACTTAAGAGAATAATTTATGAAAATATTGATAGCGGAATCTTTGAGAGTCTACTTTCTACTATGAAGCCGCTCTATAAGAGACTGGATTCTTTATTTGAGAAAATTTCCCATCAGTTTGGGAGCGGCAAAAAGTTTAATAAAGAACTTGCAGAGCTAAAGGCCGATATTGAAATGCACAGGCAGCAATTCAGGGAATCCGGCGTCTGGAGGTCTGCCGATCCAATAGAAATAGAACAACTAGTGCTACTTTCCGCCGCAATGGACAGCTTGCTTGGATCTTTAGGCCAAATATCTGATGCGATAGGGGATATTAATCAGCGCGTGCCGGAAAACCGGCCTTTATTAGAAACTAAAAATGCGGATTTATAACTGTACATTAGAAATCTGTTTCTATATAATGCTTTTTTATTTAAAACTAAGACGAAAATGCAATAAACTAAACTTATAAAAAATGAGTCTTTTTACAGTTTTCACCATTGTAATAACACTAACAGCACTCTTCAGTTATGTAAACGAGGTATATATCAAGCTTCCTCCGGCAATAGGTCTTATGATTGCCTCGCTCACTTCTTCTATCGTTTTTATCATTCTCGGTTATATAGGTTTTGGTCATGTCACATGGGCGGTTGACCTTATACAAGCAGCGGATTTCGACCATCTTTTCATGGATGGAATGCTAAGCTTCTTACTCTTCATCGCAGCATCCAGAGTTAATGTGACCAAGCTAAATGAATTCAAATGGACCATAACATATCTGGCGACCGTCGGGATTATTATATCTTCTCTCCTAATCGGTTTTTCAATGTACTGGTTTTGTCAATCCGCAGAAGTTCATTTGCCTCTTATCTACGCAATTCTGTTCGGAGCTATTATCTCCCCGATTGATGCGGTAGTGGTGATTAAGATTTTAAAGAGAGTTGGTGCCGGAAATACCATGGAAACCATAATTACAGGGGAATCGCTTTTTAATGATGCGGCGGCTGTTGTGCTATTTGTGCTCCTGCTCGGTCTCGCGACCGGAACTACTTCAATGACGCCTTTTGGCATCGGAGAATTCTTTTTGAAAGAAGCGGTTGGCGCTCTGATTCTTGGTTTTATTTTGGGTCTGATTGCACGTTTGATGGTAGTGCAGTTAATAAAAAAGGCTTCAGATAATCATATTGTCAGAATACTCATAGGACTTACAATTATTACAGGAGGCTACACATTGGCCCAGCTCTTAGATGTTTCAGGCCCGCTGACCTGTGTGGTGTCCGGTCTGCTTATATCCTATAGCAGAGACACTCAATGGATGGGCTACAAGCATCCGCATAATCAGTACGTACAAGATTTCTGGATGTTATTGATGAAGTCTTAAATGCTGTGCTTTTTGTCTTAATCGGTTTAGAAGTCTTGGTTCTGGATTTTAAAGATGCTTACTTTATAGGCTGCACGCTTGTAATTCCCATCATTATACTAGCACGGTATATCAGCGTTGAGTTACCCCTGATGTTCTTGAGGCTTTTCAGGAACATACCTAAAGTAAAAGGTTTTATTATGACTTGGAGCGGGTTAAGGGGAGGCGTTTCTATTGCTCTTGCTCTCTCACTTCCTCAAGATTCACCCCGGGATGTTATTCTGATTCTTACATATATAGTTGTTGTGTACTCAATCATAGTTCAGGGGCTTACGCTGGGGCCGGCAGTTAAATGGTATAAAAAGAAAATCGGTGTCGAATAGATATTTGATTCCCAAGATTTAAATGATACTTTATCATACTGAGTGAAAGGTATTTAATTAACATTACAATATAGTGCATCAATGGAGGGTGTGAATATGAAATGTTTAAAAGTAGTATTAGTTTTATTTGTCCTGATCCCTGTAATCGGCTGTGCCGCAATACAAGGCAATAAAACACAAAAACAGGAACAGCTCTTAAGCGCCGCAGGCTTTGTAATGGTTCCCGCTACAACTCCGGCAGAGCTTGAAAACCTAAACACGCTGACACCACACAAGGTTCTTTTTAGCGTAAAGGACAATAAACCTCTTTACTGGTATGCAGATCCTACGGAATGTAAATGCGTCTATACTGGGGACCAGGCGGCATATCAGCGTTATGAACAGCTTCTCACTGAGTCACAGATTGCTGATGAAGTTGAGGACGCCGCAATCAGTAATGAAGTAGCTGCTGATAATATGTGGGGATGGATGGGTGGCCCCTGGGGCTGGTAGTGTGCTAGAAGCTGGTTTTTTGTTTATCGATTTGCGCTTAATTATCAAGCTGCATAACAATAAGCTATGAGCTGTATTAAAGCTATATTCGGCAAAATTCAGTACACAGCAAAATTCTGGATAATTCTTATCATATCGATAATTATTCTCTTAATATTCTATTATGCTTTGCTGGATAGATACACTCCTTATACAGACGACGCTTATATACAAACCTACGTAGTGCAGGTGGCGCCTCAGGTTGAGGGCAGGGTAATAGGTGTATACGTCCAGAACAACCAGTTTGTTGAGGAAGGACAGAAATTATTTAGTCTGGATCCCAGACCTTATGAATATAATGTTGAACAGTTAAAAGCTACTCTGGTTCAGACCCATCAGGAAGTGGATCAGTTAAAAAGTGCTATACAATACGCAGAGCAGGGTGTAAAAGAAGCCGAGGCTAATTTTGTTTATGCTCAAAGGCAGTATAACGACCTGGTTCCGTTGGCGGAGAAAAATTACATAGCGCAGCTTGAGCTTGATTCGGCAAGGGATCAGCTTCAGGCAAGCCAGGCACAGCTCAATCAGGCCAAAGCCGAACTATTAAGCGCTGAGCAGGCTCTTGAATATAATATAGACGGCGAATACGCAATAATACGTGAAATAGAATCTCAGCTGTCCTATGCAGAGTATAATCTTGCCCAGACCACAGTATACGCTCCCAGTGACGGTTATATCACAAATTTACAGCTCGTAAACGGCTCGTATCTGGATATAGGTGAGCAGGTTCTAACTTTTGTGGATAATGAAAGCTGGTGGGTGGTGGCAAATTTCAAAGAGAACAGCATAGGAAGGATCCAGGAAGGGCAGGACGCAGAAATAGCGCTGTCGATGTATCCGGGGACGATATTTAAAGCCAAGGTGGAAAACGCAGACTGGGGTGTTAGTGCAGGTCAGGGGATACCCTCCGGTGATTTGCCTGACGTGGAAAACCCCCAGGACTGGTTTTCTTTATCACAGCGGTTTCCTGTGAGATTAAGGATTACCAACTTGGATGAAGACAAGTATCCGCTCAGGGTTGGCGCTTCAGTAAGTGTCGCTGTAGACTCAGGTGGAGGTTTTATTTTGTACAGTCTCGCCGGCCTATGGCTGCGTATTGGAAGTGTGGTTGATTATGTTTACTAGAGTGTATTTCCAAGCATATGGATTATAGATACTTAAAAATTGTCCAGAGTATCTTGTATCCGGCTTTAAAACTTCCGCTTACAGTTCCCGTAATTTTTGAAATTCCAATCCGTTTGCGGTAGTCAACGGGTACTTCTACGCATTTATACTTTCGTTTTGCGGCTTTAATTTGCATTTCAACCGTCCATCCATAGGTCTTATCCGACATATCTAGCTCAATGAGTTTATCAAACTTGATTGCCCTGAACGGGCCGAGGTCTGTAAATTTTATACCATATATAAGACCTATAAGAGAGGTAGCAAGCCAGTTTCCAAACACCTGCTGCGGCAGCAGTGCGCCTTGTTCTGACTTGCCCATATTTCTTGATCCGATAACCATATCCATATCCTCATCTATAATCGGTTTTACAACATCCCTCAATTGCTCAGGGTAGTCTGAATAATCCCCATCAAGGAAAACAATAATATCAGACTGTACATTCTTCTGTCTTGCGTATTCGATACCCTTTAGGCAGGCGTAACCATAACCTCTTTGAGTCTCAGTGAGAACTGTGGCTCCGTGTTCTTTTGCGATCAGAGGGGTTTTGTCGCTTGAGTTGTTATTAATAACTATGACTTCTGAGACCATGTCCTTTGGAATGTCATCTATAACTTTTCCAACTGACTGCTCTTCATTATATGCAGGAATTATGACGATAATATCAGGTTTCATAAATCGATTGTAACTAATTTAGCCGGCAATAAAAACAGACTGAACTAGTTATTTTGAAACATACTCCTTCATTATTACTGGAGAGGCCTGGAGCTTGTCGATACTAATTACTTTCCCTGTTTTAGGGTCTACCTGTCCGAACTGAAGAACCCCAGTGGGGCAGGACTGAACACACGCACTGCATCTTACGCATTCGGGGTCGTTCATTGGAAGCCCCTTGTTAGCAAAGTTCATAACATCGATACCCTGATGGCAGACCGATGTGCAGACATTACATGAAATACACTTCTTTTTGTTCGGAATTATTCTGAACCGGCTGAATCTGGCATATATATGCATAAGCGCTGCGAGAGGGCACATAAATCTGCACCATACTCGACCGCTGTACCAGAAATAAAAAGCATATCCGACTATACCAGCAAGAAGAAGATCTACGATCCAAGTATATGATAGCTGTATACCGAAAAGATTTATTCCATGAAGCATGCTCATGTACACAACCTCTATACTTTGACCCAGAGACGAACTTGGTAATGCCCAGCTTATTAATCTCGTTGCCAGTATCACTAGCGCAATAAGGAGAATGACCTGACCCACCATGTTGACTCTGTTCCACCCAGCTCCATGGGGCATTTTATGTCGGTACTCATCTCCCAGTGTTTCAGCCATAGCGCCGCAGGAGCATATCCAACCACAATAGGCTCCTTTCCCCCAGTGGTAAATCATCGCCGGGATAATTATTAATGTCTGGATGAGACTGATTATCAGCCAAATCCAAAGCGGTTCACTGGAGAATACGTTCCAAATAAAGAGCGGCCAGGCCAGAATGAATCCGAATGCCCTCCAATATTCTCGTCCATGGCCATAATCCGCCTCAGGGAAAAGTGAGTCGGCGACACTTTTCATAAATCCGGAATCAAATGCTCCATAATTGCCCAGGAGCGGCAGCATTATGTAAGGCAATAGGAAAAGAGGGATTGTTTGGATTAAAGTAAGGGATATTGTCTGTAGCGTAATGTAAGGAGTCTTGCGGCGTTTGATTCTTCTTATACCGAAAATAATAATTACCACAGTGTAGAGCAGTGAAAAATAAAACCCAGGTTCTACAAATGTAAACGACATTGTTTGCACAAAAGTGGAATTTCCAAGGCTTTCAATTATTGGTCCAATATTGTAAGGAAACCATCCGTTTGCCTCAAATGTCTGGGTTAAACCACCGCCTGATTTCCATGTGTAGACGAATGCAAAGAAAAGAATTGATATTATTAATCCGATAAGTCCCGATATTCCAAGCTCACCGCTTATTTTAACTTTACTTTTTCTGAAAAATCCAAGCGGTGCTTCACGTCCGATCATAGTGAATACTGTGTCGTTTGGAATAGTTAATTCATTCCCGTTTTTGTCTATTAAAGTTACTCCTGAATCTTCGATTTCCTTGACTTGGCTTTTCATCAGCAGGTTGATTTTCCCCGGAAGATGATCTCCCGGCATAAAATCTCCTGTGCTGGTAGTCACACGCTCAGAAGACGGAGTCTCTATAGAGACGTCAGCCATAGGGTCGGCCATTAGCATATTTAACGCTTCAACGTTGTCTGGCTTTGCCCTTGAAAATTCTTCTTTCCTGTATGAGAGCATAACAGAGCCTCCAGCTCTAGCTACGGCAATTGATGTTTCAAGCGCGCTGTCCCCTCCGCCTACAACCAATACGTCTTTGCCTTCAAAATCACTTGGGTCATGCAGCCTATTATATACTTTGTCCTTATCTTCCCCTGGTATTCCAAGCTTTCTGAAATTTCCCGAACGTCCTATTCCGACAATAACTCTTCTGGCTTTTAAGTTCTCTCCGTCAGGTATGACAATATCAAAAAAATCACCTTTCTTTTCGACCTTTTCTGCTCTGGCCATTTTCGGCTTGATGCCTCTACCAAGTGTCTGGGCCTTAATCTCTTCAACAAGTGGTTCTTTGACCTCCTTGGTAAACTGAAGATCACCCATTGGAACCATTTCAGTAGGGTAAGCATATATCGGTTTACCCTTGGGAAAGTTTACAATTGTCGAGAACGGTTCAGTAGCTTCAAGTATTTCAAAATTAAGACCGTCTTTTTTGGCCTCAAGTGCTGCCGCCATTCCCGAAACTCCGGCCCCTATTATTACAAGGTCTAAAATTCCTTCAGATTTTTCCTTGTCCAGAAGGCTCTGGAAATCCTTATCCATTCGTATTGATTCGACAGCTCTTGCGCCTGAATCGGATGAAAATTTGAGAAGAGGAATGCCTGTCAAATCGCCAACTATATAAAGTCCGGGGATGTTGGTGGAATAATCGCTTTTAACTTCAGGAAGTTTTTCTACAATTCCCGCTGGCCATTGGGTGTGAAGCCATTTTGTATACCGAGAGATCAATCCTAACATTGCAATGCTCCGGAATTAGATTTTTTTTCGAATTATAATTGCCTTAGCCTTAAGGTCATATCATTGCACAATCAACACTATATTATTCTGAAGCCTGATCATTTAATGACCAATCGTAATGTGTGTATTTTATTTTAAACTTTTTGTTTGCCTGATTGTCAAAATAAGGGTTAACAAAGTCGATTACAGACCCTGATTTGGCTATAAAATCCTGTTTGAACCAGTCAAAGATCGGTGACAGCATAAGTGTTTTCTTCTTTATCTTTATGGAGTTCTTCTCTTTATCCATTAGAAATAATTTAGTTTGCTCTTCGAGCTGATCGTAAAGAGTTGAAGTGTTATATGGCTTGTCAATCAAAATAGGACAACCCATTGCTGCGCAAACAAGCGCGAAATGTACCCTCGGTTCAGGATAGTTCTTCCTGATAATCTCATGCTCAAGAGTGTTTAGAGTTATTTTATCTCCAAAGAGATTTACTACAGGTTGCTCCCATGGGCCGCCCGACTTTTTTGCAATATCTTTGATGCTTTTAATAGGGTAGTTTTCAATAATCAAATCAAGCGTCTGGGCGTTGTATAAGTTTATTAAAAAAGCGAGCTGTTCAGATTCAGTCCATCCATCAAAAGTTTCTTTGCTTACGGATGATGTCTGGCTGAGATAATTATTTAACTCTTCCGGGTCTGACTTTAATCCCGCATAATCTACTAGCCCGTCTTCCACATAGCTGCCCAGAACATTGTCATATAGCTCATTGGACAGACCTTCTGCGTATGTAGTCTGTGTAAGTGTGCCGATACTGATTAAACAAAAATAAATGAAAGTGAGTATAAATGATTTCATGTTTCTATCTCCCAATTGGTTAAGAAGTTTAAGTTGTTAATCATTTATACGCTCTGGAAGTGCAATTAGATTCATTCTTCCCTGTGGACTTTCCACCAATCTCCGGCTCTAACCATTAGAGCTCTTGCGTATTCGGCATGAGACCACATAAGGGGAGCTGCAAATTGTATATACCCGCCTTCAGGGCTTTTATGGTCTCTGATAATACAGTGGCTTCCGGTTTCTTCGTATGATTTATGCATGTTATTTGCTTCTTCCAGTATCTTGTTGAAATCCACGCCCTCCAGAAGAATCGGCTTGTAAAATTCTTTCTGGAAATCTACCCCAGGATTCCACTCTCTCTCCATAAATTCCTCAAATCTCTTGCACGTAGATAAATGCTCGGGTATTTCACCCTGTTCATTTTTATAAGAGTCTATCAATCCAAGGAGTTCGTCACCTCTGGTAAAGTTGCCATTCCAGTAGTGAAACTGCGCTAACACAGCTGTGTACTGGAGCCATGGTCCGTTTCCGGCGTGCACATGAGTCGAAAAATCTTTATAAAAAGGCAGATAACGCATTATCATGCCCAGCTCAGGATCCCACAACTGTTTTTCGATGTAAGCAACACTGTTTTCCATTTGTGTTTTATAGTGTAGAAAACCAAAATAAAAAGGGCTAAGAAGCGTAAAGTCAGGCCTCATATCCCTGGTTCCGTCGGGAGCGGTCCTTCTCATATACCTGTTGTCACCTATAAACAGCTCACTTACAGAATAAAGAAACTGATGACGGAAATTAAGAAAATCTGCTTTAATAATATTTTTTTTGTCTTTTTTGTCCGAAACTTCATTAGCTAGCGAATAAGCATAAAGGAAAGAAAAATTAACCCAGCAGGTATAGCCCTCCTCCATTGCCGATTCATGTATTGAACTGGTTGAATAAAACAGGTTAAGCTCTTTCTCGTAAAGTATTGTGTAGCTATAATCAAGAGCTTTGTTTATGCATACAAAGAATTCGTCCATATCTTTGACTTCCCTTTTTAAGTACTTGGCTGTCAGAAGATAGTTGCATATAATAGCTATGCCGTGCGCTACATTATCTTCCTGCTTGTAAATACTTTTGTCTTCTCCTTCAAGGCTGTAGCGCTGTCCCCAGCTGCCTTCGGGTGAAATGCAGTTCTTCATGAAATAAGCCATGGATTTCATTATCTCAAAAGCCTGTTCTTTGCAGTCGTAGTCATTTGTTGATCCTGCTAGCCTTCTCATTAATTGTGTTGCGCAATTTGTATCTCTAGGATATACATACGGATAACGGGATGAAGGGGGTGAGGCCAAGAGCAGCCTGCCATATTTCTTGTTCTCAATGGTGCATTTTAGTATTATCTCCATTTGCTCATTGAGCTGATCGTTGAGTTTAGTAAGTTCTTTAGTTCGTTTGGCCATAAAATCTATCCTCCCTGTCTTTGTGCTCTATTTACTCCTCATAAAGATCCTACCAAGTATGTAGCCCCTGTAGGCTCCGGCATACCGCCTTCAGGCTCTAGTGTAACCAACACCTGCATATCTTTTGAAGGCTTTGGCATAAAATCTATTTCCATCATGGATTGACCTTTCTTATTAACCGTAAAAGTTCCGACACTAACGAGCTTGCCGTCTTCCACGCACCACACCTGGTACTCCATACCCGCTTTGAGTGCAGGCATGTTTGAGACGAGCAGCAGTGCGTTGGAGTTGCCCTCATTCCACATTAGTTTTGCTGATGAGTCTATATTTGTCATAGCGCTTGCGAGTTCAACAGTTTTAACTTCCGGGTCCATCATAAAATCCATCATTCCGGAATCTTCTTTGAGGCTGGCTTTAAGCTCGGCCATATCCTGTTTTTGGTTTAAGAGTTCATTTCTAAGAGACATATTGTTTACAAAAAGAAATATTAATAATCCCACAGTCACAGCGCTTCCAAGGTTTAACCATATTGGCTTGATATTGTTCCAGAAACTTGATTTGGGCGTTATTACTGGTGTAAAGTCCCTGCCATCAATTTTATCAAATATCTGAACTTCAACTCCGGGATCAATCGGGTTATCATCCAGAGAATAGGCGAGTGAAGATACCACAAGCTCGTTTTCCTTTAATAACTGGAGACATATCTCACACCCGGTGTCTAGGTGCTCTTCCATCATTTTCTTCTCATCTCCTTCTAAAAGACCGAGAGAAAAAAGAGTCAGCTCATCCTGATATTTTTCTTTATCGTGAATCATTTACTTCAAATCCTCAATGTACGGCATTATCTTATCTTTTAGTTTCATTACTCCAAGTCTGATTCTTGTTTTAATAGTTCCAACAGGTTCGTTCAGCTTATCTGCTGCTTCTATGTGCGTAAGTCCCTCAAAATACACAAGTTCTATAGCAACCCTCTGCTTTTCAGGTAAAGATTCAAGAGCTTGTTTTATTACATTTTTACTCTCATCCCTATCTTCTATATTACGGGATAAGTCCACGTTTGAGTTAACTTTTTCTTCATCAATTTCTATATTCTTGTTTCTATATCCTACAGATCTCAATTTATCAATGGAGCGGCTTCTGGCAATGTTGAGGACCCATGTTGAGACTGCGCCCCGTTCGGGATCATAGGAATTAGCCTTATTCCAGATTTGTAAGAATATCTCCTGGACTACCTCTTCGGCATCTCCCTTATCTCTCAGCATTCTGAGTGCTAGATTATATGTTACTTGTGAAAAACGGGAGTATATTTCTTTGAATGCACCTTTATCGCCTTTTGAGACTTGCTCAATTAACACTTGATCCGGCTTGCGATTTGATTTCTGGTGCATATTCAGAGTACCAACCAACCTTTGAACCATTCTAGTTAAATCGCAGTTTTTGTCAATCGGTATGTTTACAAGCAGCTTCGGGCTAAGTTTTAATTCGTCAATCATATTTTTGTTACCATGAAAATTTTAAACAAGGCCTTTTCCCTTGCTACATCTTTTCTGATTCTTAAATTTTATAAATATCCTCCTTCTCAAACCGTTTCAAAATAGCCGGAAATCTTTTCTTTTAAAGCAAGCCTGGTTCTCAATACTCTAGACTTAACTGCCGAGATTGAAAGGCCCGTAATTTCTCCTACTTGAGCGTTTGAACAACCTAAAATATCCTTGAGGTTAAATATCTTCTGGTTGGTTTGACTGAATTCATTTGCAGCATTGTTGATTATTTTTATCCGCTCCTTAAGAAGTGCTATCTCATCTGGCCGTTTATTCCAATTTGAACAAGTGGTTGGGATGTTTGAGTAAATCTCATCCAAGTTTATCTCTTTGTTGACTTTCTTTTTGTTGTAATTCAGGTATTTGAAGCATGTATTTATGGTTATTTTATATAGCCAGGTTGAGAATTTTGAATTGCCATTGAACGTATGGAGCTTAGTTGCCAATATCAGAAAAACGTCCTGCCTGACTTCCTCCGCATCTTGTACGTTCCTGATCAGCTTCATGGCAAATCCCAAAATTATGTCATTGTAGCGTTCGGCTATTTTATTAAAGGCTTTTTCATCTTTATTGTTAACATAGAGACTGGTCAGCGCTTCATCAGAAGCCTTTTCATAGCTGAACGGAAGAGGATGTGTTGTGTTTTTATCGATGAAGATTGCAGTTCCGCTGTCTTTGTAATTAGAACTAAATTCGTGATGATTTTCTATATCCAGAATTGCTGCGTTTGACTGTTTCATATATTTAGTGCCTCCCGTCTCTAAAATGCTCAGACCTGTGTTATCTAAATATACGAATAGGGAAGGCGTTTAGTTCTATTTGAGTTCTGGATAAAGAATAGTGAGTGTTCCGCTTTAATACAGGAAAGGTTCTTAGGAAAGACCCGGGAAGAGTTGTCTGAAACCGGTTGCCATTATTCCAAAAGCGATCGCCGCAAGGATTATTCCTACTATTCTGATCTAAATTAGTAATCTTTCCTTCACTAATAAACCTTTGCAACATGTCCGGGTTCCATTCTAATTTATACTCACAACTAGCACCACCCGGTCCGTCCAGCTCATTATCCTCCTGATAGTCCACACTGATTTTATTTCTCAACATAGATTCAACTAACAATTTTCGGTCTTTGAAGTTTAAATTGAATATATCTTTCCTTATTTTTCTTAAGAGATCTTTGTTGTTACGTAAAAAATTCTTAATATCCCTTTCTCTTTCAGTCATAGATACTAGATCTTGGTATCGTAATTTGGTTTCATTTAAATTGCCTTCGAGATCCAATATCTCATCCTTGTTTATCTGTAGTCTATCTTTTAGCTCAGCTAAATTTGTTTCATCTTCTTCTAATAACTTATAAAGCATGTTTCTAGCTCTATTCTTTTTCTTTAATTCCAATTCTATACTGTTTATCGTTTCCTTTAATTGATTGATTTGATCTTTGTGTTTTTTAGAATCAAACAAGTGCCCAAAAGCAGTGCTCGGGTTTAAAGCAAACATGACCAAGATATCATTCCAAATTGCATTTTCAATATGCTTAACTTTTTTTGATTCTAATTAGAAGGTTTAGAAGAAGATGTGAATAATACTAGAAATCATTGGATTTGGGGAGGTGACAGAAATGCCAAGTGCTGATATTATTCTCTTATCTTATTAGCAAGGCTGCCATTCTCTGATGGTAAAACGTCAGCATATAGTGCAGTCATGCTTATTTTGCTATGTCCCAACTGTTTCTGA
>CBDUCG010000011.1:0-27003 GCA_965365595.1 uncultured bacterium | reverse complement strand
GTTATCAATAAAAGAGAAAAGGAAAATAGCACTGCTAATTTATATTTTCTATTCACTATAAACAAATCTCCCCTAAAGAAATTAATATATCCTAAGTTAATGATCAACCAAGCTTTCAAGTGATTCCGCTAGATCGATTTTCAAACATTTTTAAATTCTACATTGAAACTATAATCACTGGGGGCTTTGATGTCGAATTTTCTCCTGCTCGCCATCAGCACTCCATTCTCGATTGACTTTCTTCTATAACCGAGCAAGTGCAGTATCTCTATAACATACCACTTTGCGATACTTAAATTCACGGTGATGGTGCTGTCAGTGCCGTTTAGGCTATTTATTCCGGGTAGATAAGTAAGAATCTTATATGCTCGCACTCTCCTCAAGATGGAGGATAATTTCAGCCAAAACGGATTTATACGCTTAATTATAAAAAAGCCGTCGTTGCCCTGTTTTTGGTAAAGCGGCATAAAAATTTTGCCAGTTTCCGGGGATTTTATCTCACCAATTGAATTTTTCGCCAAAATTTCTCCCTTTCTTATGTCCTGAAAATTAAGGTATCCGGGCACCATCAAGAAACCTGCGTCATTTTCTATATCGTGTCTGTAACAAACCTCATATACACCCACATCATTCATTGACGCTTTTTTCAACTCTAGGTAAGAACTTCTATAATCGGGAATTTCTTGAGGGTTAACACAACCAGCCCCTATGAGCATAATCCATAGTGCGGCAATACAATTCTCAATCGAACTTTTCTCATCATGCTGTCCCGCTTCAAAACCAACCGCTATGAAACCCCACTCGTTTATATAATTCAAAAGAGTACTATCAAGCTGTTCCTCAATACCCAGGATTCTGGGCACGGGGAAATTTGCAGTAAAAACTCTGTTTCTAAGAGTGTCGGCAACGGTGATAAATGGGCTACCCTTGGCCGAAGTTGTATGTAAATCAAGAAAATATACGGCCGAGTTTTTCTTTTTACAGGACGCAGCAAATACCTCAATTAGCTCGCTTCGTTCAGCCTCCTCGTTTGAACAATTGTTGTTATGACTGGTCCCATTTAACAACTGATCTATTATATGGGGCTTCCACATTCTATTGAGGTCTTCTTCAATATAACGCACCCCGCTGGCAAGAGCTTTGAGATTGCCCGAAATACCAATCAACTGTCCCCTGAATATAGGAGACAACTTCGTCAGCCGATCGAAAACCCTCTCAAGCGCAATTATTCCGGCAGGTTCGTTTCCATGCAGACCTGCGATACATATCACAGTAGGACCTTCAACCCCTGAATATCTGCCTATAACCCTGCTCTTAAACCCGGCCGACCCCGACCCTCTATTTTTACCCATTACCTCTTGATCCAATTGCATCCTCTATTTCTTTAAGCAAATTAGCAGAAAGATTCATGAAATCGTGCTCTGTGACTATACCAAGCAACATTCCGTTTTTCACAACAGGGAGACATCCTAACTTTTTTTTGTGCATAATCGAAACGGCATCCAATGTTTTTGTCTCCGGACTAACCGTGACCGGATTCTTGAGCATAATGTCTCTAACAAAAACAGGCTTTAAGTCATCACCTGAGCTTGAACCGTAATGCTTCAATATTATCCGCGATGTAATAAGACCCGTGAATTTGCCGTTTTTATCTTCAACCGGCACATGGCGTATGTGTTTCCAATTTATAATCGAGGCAGCAAGATCAATCAAATCTTCATCTTTTACGACGAATAAGTCTGTTGACATGATTTGATCGACAAATATGCATCTCTCAAGCCATCTTCCCGCCTCTTCAAGTTCCGCTTTGTTCCACATATGAACAGGGTCTCCTTTAATCTGTCTTTTATACATAGCTGCCGTAAGGGCAACAATTGCCTCCTGTTTAAGAGCCTTCTTTTCAAGACTTATGAAGGAATCGACTACCCAGTTAGAGCCAGTTTTCCCCTCTTTTACACGCTCTTCTATAATACCAATATATAAATCTATTTCATCAAGAGGAATATTTTCCGAACGGAGCCCTTCTCTCGATATGGGTATAAGCTCCTTGAGTATCAACTCTGATGTGTCAACGCTTGATCCGTTTACCCATTTCAGCTTCGTGTCCAGTCCCATTCTGGCGGCGTTAATAAAGTTCTCTTTCGCATCCTCAAAAGCCATGACCTTTGTTATATCAGGATAAAAGTTTGGCATAGCACTCATTAAACCAAGCCAGAACGCTGCGTTAGAGATCTCGTCCCTCACAGTGGGTCCCGAAGGTAGTATTCGGTTCTCGATTCTTAAATGAGGCTTCCCTTCCGAAATGCCATAGCAAAGCCTGTTCCATCTCCATACTGTGCTGTTGTAAGCCTGTAAAGCCTTAAGAGAAGGTATTTTCCCCTCGTCTAGAGATTTTAATGAGTCTTCTTTTAATTCCAGTGGCATAAGTATATTGTATCTTGCAATATTATCATGAAATACTTCAAGTGCTGTCTTATCAATCCATCTTGTTCCAAAACTCACCCTTGCCCTCCTTTCACGGGAGTGAGAGGAAACAACCCTAGTATCAACAGCCTGCTGGAAAAGGGCTATCCTCGTTTCTTTCCAGAGGCGTTTTCCAAGTAGAATAGGAGAATTTACGGCGCAAGACAGAACTGGACCCGCCAGAGCTTGGGAGAGATTGTAGAGCATGGAAGCGTCTTCAGGGTTTACCTGGATATGGACCTGAAAGCTCGTATTGCAGCTTTCGAACAAAGGCGAATCATGACTGGCTATAAGCTCGTCTATGCCGATTATCCTTAACTCATAGGGTATTGTCCGCTCCTTGTTTAAAACTGAACAAAGAGTCTTATAACGAGGATGATCAACAAGATTCTCTAATCTAAGATCCGATTTTCTTATAGTAGGCAATATACCTGCCATAATAATTTTTAGACCTTTATCCTGAGCGACTTTCCTTAGCCTTGAAATCATCTGATCAAGACGCTTCTCAAAGACGGAAAGACAGTTTCCCGTGAATACAAGCGGGTCGAGATTTATCTCTATATTGAATTTAGCTATTTCGACCGTAAATCTGGGGTCATCTAAATCTTTAAGGAGTTCGTATACAGAAGGGCTCGGCTGCCAGGCATCATCTATAATATAAAGTTCCTGCTCAGCACCAATTCTCTTTACTCCCGACTCTATTATTCCTGATTCAAGCATTTCATCGAGAGCCTTAATATCAATTAATAATTGGCGTGTGAATTTCTCAGACTGATTCAAACTATTCTCCGGAGTAACTTATTATAAATTATAAATAAAAATAAAGAGTTTGACATCAGAGAGGCTTGCATTTTTCGTGCGTATATTTATCTTTAGCTAAAGTCGAAAATCTATATTATACGCATTTGGGTTCAATGAAAAGTCATAAACCGATTATAGGTATAACAACAGATATTAAAAATGGGAATTTTGAGATAGAGGAAAAGTATGCCCACGCTGTAGCGAAAGCAAGTGGAATTCCACTTCTCATCCCTTCTATGCCAAAAAACAAGGAGTTAATAAAAGAGACAGTTGAGAGCATTGATGGTCTATTGTTACCGGGCTCAAGAGATATGGACCCCAAATACTATAATCAAGAGCCCCATCCCAAACTGAGGCCAATGAGCCTTGAAAGAACTGAAATGGAATTTGCAGTTTTAGAACAGACTATTAATAAAGACTTGCCCGTACTAGCAATATGCGGCGGCATGCAGCTTTTAAACGTAGCTTTTGGCGGCGACCTCTACCAAGACATTTATGCTTTTATACCCGATGCCCTGCCACATGAAAAAGGCGCTCCTCATGAGGTAAACATAGATACGAACACTAAGCTGTTTGAAATAACTGGAATAGAGAAAATATCCGTCAAGAGTTACCATCATCAAGCAGTAGACAAAGTAGGCGAAGGGCTAAGAAAAAGCGCTGAAACTGCTGACAATGTAGTTGAGGCAATTGAGTCAACTTCAGGGAACTATATACTCGGAATTCAATGGCACCCTGAGCTTGAAGACGGAGAAATATCTAAAAAAATATTTAGATCGTTTATAGAAAAATGCACTAACGATTAATTGAATTATTTTGAGGTATTCTGGCTTAAAGTTACAAATAGTTCCGTCAGCACCTTTCTTGAATCAGGTGACGATCCCGCAATAAAACCCGCTAGCATTGCCATTAAACCCGATTCCAGAGGATATTGTTCAACAACTTGAGTCGCCTCCATAAAGTTTGTGGCCTGCTCTATTTCCTCTGCGTTCTTTTGACCTCTGCCCCCTTTTGTCAGGCCGCCGGCTATCAAAAAAACAAGCCCAGAGACAACTATCGCTATCAGACCGCTAATCAATGCGGCGATATATGGATCTAGGATAGTATTTAAATATAAGAATGAGGACCAGACAAGAAAGCCCAGACCTATAATAATTAATATACTGGAAATAAAAAGCACTGCACCAAATATAACAAGCTTGGTAATTACAGCCCGCATATACTCATTTCCAGGCTTTAAGGCGGTAGTGATTATTGTGCCCAAGGTACTCAATTTGTTCTACCTTTGGTCAAACAGCTTTCCAAGAAAAAGGCCGACTACAAATGCGATCAGTAAGCTCTGAAGTGGTTTTTGTCTGATTTGATCCTCAATGGACCCCACCTTTTCTTTCCCTTTTAGACGGGCGGCCTCTAATTCATCCCCAAACCTTTCGCCTAACCTGTCTTTGGCTGCTTCAGTTTCAGCTTTGCCTTTCTCAAGAAGAGATTCGGCAATACTGGATAGATCTTCTTTTAACTTGGAAATATCTTTTTTTAAGTTATCTACATCTTTTCCAAGACGTTTTTCGTCGTCCATAATTTCACCTTCCGACAATAGAATTTATATCTCAAGTATAACAAAAATATCTATAGAAATCAAAAGGTTATAATGATAGGCTCTCATATGGGTGTTTGTCAGATTATTCAGCAAGTTGCTCAAGATGAATCCCATATATTTATATGAGGATCAAATATTATGACCGGCACACTAATGCCTGTTTTACTGCTTGCCGTTATAACCCGAAAGATTGGACAGCTCAGGCAGGGATTTGGCGCCTTCATAGTAGCGGCCGTTAATCTCCCATGTCGGATAATTCATTATGCCTCGTGAAAAGCACAAATTAGGCTGTGCGTTTGGACCTGAAGGGTCGCACTCTACATAATTTACATATTTTGCGGCATCGCCAAACAAAGCCTTCTGAGCGTTACAGTGAGAACACTTGTAAGAGCCGTACATTCTAGCTCCGATCTGGTTTAAATATTTGGCCAGACCCAACTGAAAGCTGTTAGCTTTGCTTGTTCCGTCATCTGCAATATTGATATTATCAGATTGAAGGGCGTAGGATCCGATAGCAACCACTCCCAAAATGCAAATTGTCAGAACCGCAGTGTGCAAAGAGGAGAGCTTTGGATAAAGATGGGACTTTCTAGTTGCTATCAATATAAAAATAGCGGTCATGATTACGGCCGAAGCAACACAGTATGGGCAAATTGCGTGAATCTTAAAAAGTCCTACATAAGTCAGATAAGCAGAGAACACAAAACCCGCAAGCGAAACTGTATACAGCAAGATCCATCTAATTTTCCGGGACATTGATACATATGCAAACCAGAAGATAAGGGCATATCCTATAGCGCCCAGAAGCGCCACAGGAATACCGAAAATTGAGGAGTAACTGCTCTGCCTGACAACATCGCAATCTGAGCCCTGAGAACAGAATGCGCTCTGGCCTTCTGTATAATGCAAATAAGTCAGATAAGCGGACAACAAGAAACCCAATACAGTAAGTATCAGCAGTGCGGGTTTAAAATAACTTTTTTTATTCTTAACTTTAGAACTCATGGTATTTAGAACTTCCAATTTACATGATTATTACAATTCGGTAAATAAGAATATTGTCTCTTCACCAATATGCAATAGGTTAATTAGGAGTTATAGAATTTCTTGCCGGAGGCCGATATATCTTTGAGAAGAGCGGGGGATATAAATCTGACACCGTACTTGATGCTTAAGTTGTGAAGTTTTTTTAGTACTTCCCCAGGCCCCTCGGAATCTATATAATTAAAAGGACCGCCTATAACGGTAGGAAATCCAAGAGCAAGGAGAGCCGCAATATCCCCATCCTGCGGACTCTTTATTACTTTTTCATCAAGACAAATTAGTGCTTCATTTACTAATGCCAGCATTAGACGCTCCTGAATTTCTCTGCTGCTCAAGCTGTCGGATTTTTCAGAATTAATGGGGAAGAATTTATATACGGATTTATCAAATTTTCCATTTCCTTTATAGTATTTGTAAAAACCCTGACTGTTCTTAACACCTAACCTCTCATTACTAACAAGAAGTCCCAAGGAAGGATGAGGTTTTATCTTGTCTCCCTGCACTTCAAAAATTATGTTTGACGCCTGAAGCACCAAGTCAATCCCGATTTCATCAATAAACTGAAACGGCCCCTGATCAAAACCCAGCCTAAGCATAGAGTCCTCTATAGTTTCGATCGACACGCCCTCGCTTACAAGACTGAGTGCCTCATTAAAATAGACAAGTTGAATTCTGGTTGTGTATGAGCCTGTAGAACCGTTTATGATTATAGGTATTTTCCCGAGTCTATTGAAAAATTCTATAACTTTTGAAAGGGCTTGTGGGGAAGTATTCTCAGTGACTGATATTTCAGCAAGCTTGGAACTTTGTCTACCGGTAAACAAACGGACTCCTAATACTCTGTCTGGTCGCAAGGAATTTGTAGCAATTCCGGCAACCGGATAAACATAGGAGGTTGAAAGATATACAGTTTCACTTAACAAAAGAGGTTCTATATCTTTTAACGCTTCAAGTTTTAATTTCAAATTCTCATCCAGACATTCAAATACCATCCGCGCCCGCTTTAACCCAGAGTAGTCCGATGTGCCGCTTATCAAATCAAATCCTTTTTCAAAATCAAGCTCGCTTATTTCCTTGTTGTTGAGTTTTTGAAGAAAATGATCGTAGCAATGTTTAAAACCTAAGCCAACTTCATCGTCATCTTCTCCCTTAAACCGGACCCTGATCCCATGGTCTGCAGCTAGAGAGATTAAATTTTTCCCCAGCCTCATTGGACCTATAACAGCGATTTTATTTGCAATTGGAACGGGCTCAATTCCAGTTTCGTTATCACCTGACTCTTCTCTAACTTTTTCAAGAGCCATCTGAGTCCTAATCATGCTTCTGGTAGCTGAACTGACAACAAGCTCTCCAAAATATACTGATTCAACATGCAGCCCCCTGTTAAAGCTGGACATGCCTACCTCAAGGGCTTCAATTGCCATTAAAGGAGCATTGACCGGTGACTGACGGTTTTTATTTGCCTCTTTTCTGAAGTCGTTAAACAGTTTTTTTCTCGCAATAGGGTTTTCATTTACAATGGTATGCTGTATGCCTTTGAAATGACTACGTCTGGGTTTAAATTCCTTTTGAGAGATCTGTAAAGCACGTTCAAGAGAAATGTCTATCAGTATTTCTTCAGGTACGACTTCATCTATTAATCCATGCTCCAGAGCTTCATATGCTTGGAAAGAATCTCCGGAAATAATCATGTCAAGCGCTTCTCTAGTGCCAATTAATCTTGGCAATCTTTGTGTACCTCCGGCAGACGGAATTAATCCGGCCTCTATGCCGGTCATTCCAAAACAGGTTTCTGGTTTTTCTGAAGCTATTCGATAGGCACAAGCCAAAACCAGTTCAAATCCCATCCCGTAGCATTTCCCGTTTATAGCTGCAATAAATGGAACCCTTGAGCTTTCCATCCTCTCTGTTACTTCTTGCGCTCTCAGACTATAGACTCTACCCTCGTCGGCAAGAGTGAAATTCAGGTATTCACATATGTCTCCGCCGTTGATAAAGCTGTCTTTCTTATTACTGCACAACACTACAGCCCTGATTTCATCTTCGTTCTCAATCATATCTAGCTGACGGTCGATATTGCCAAGAAACTCGACCATCCATTCAATATCGGCCCTGTTGAGACTGTTCACCGAGCTATCCGGGTCGTCAAAGCTGAGTATCGCTATGCCGTTTTTGTCTAATTCATATGAGATATTGTTCATCATGGTCAGCTTCTATGTTAATGTTTTGAGATATGTCATTGCCTCTCTAAAACTATTGATGCTCCAAGCCCTCCGGCGGCACAGATTGTGGCAAGACCAAACTGGGCTTGTCTTCTTTGTAATGCGTACAAAAGAGTCAATATTAATCTTCCCCCGGTCGCTCCAAATGGGTGTCCGATTGCAAGTGAGCCTCCGGTGACATTGACCTTATCCATTTCAATTTCTCCGAGGGCTTTAGTACGGGACAATTTTTCCTCTGCAAATTTCCTGGAAGCAAAAGCTCTCAGGTTCGAAAGTACCTGGGATGAGAATGATTCGTGTATCTCTAGAAGCTCTATGTCTTTCAGCGTAAGCCCTGCTCTGTCGAGCGCAATTGGGGTGCTGTATGCCGAGCCCATAAGAAGCTGATCTCTCGGATCTACTGCTGAATATGCATATGAGCGAACATATCCCAGAGGTTTATAGCCGAGCGCTTTGGCTTTTTGTTCCGACATCAGAAGCAAAACACAGGCACCGTCTGAAAGAGGCGCTGAATTACCGGAAGTTACGGTCCCGTATTCTGTATCGAAAGCGGGTTTTAAATTTGTGAGAGTTTCAATATCCAGATCATTTCTAATACTATTATCCATAATTACAGGCTCATCGAATTCGGGTGGTATAAATGTCTTAACCATCTCTCTTCTAAAAATCTCCTCTTTTTGGGCTTTTGACGCCAAATTATGGCTACGAAGTGCAAAGTAGTCCTGATCTTTTCTTGAGATATGATTTTGCCGGGCCATTTTCTCAGCGGACTCTCCCATGGTGAGTCCCGTAGAGCGCTCTGCTATAGAGGGCACATCAGGAGCAATATCACTTACTCCTATTTTTAAAAATGGTTTAGCTTTTTGAAAAATGTTTTTCCCTTTCGATGAATCAAAGAGCATATTTCTAAAACTTTTTGAAAATAAAACCGGAAAATCGGATATTGACTCAACCCCGCCGACTAAGACAACCTCAGTATCATCCGACAAAATACTTTCGACTCCGGTTGTAAAAGCCTGGGTGGCCGAAGCGCACGCGCTTGTTACGGTAAAAGCAGGCACTGATGCGGGCACACCTGAGCCAAGAGATATTTCACGCGCCAGGTTTGAGGTTTTTATAGATGGAAGCACAGTTCCAAAAATTACTTTATTTATATCATTGGGGTCGATTTCTGTGCGGTTTAATAGCTCAACAGTTGCAACCTTACCCAAATCGAGCGATGTGAGGTTCTTAAATAAGGTCCCGGATTTTATAAAAGGTGTTCTTAACCCATATACTATAGCAACTCTTTTTTTACTTGTCGTCTGATTCGCGGTGTCCATGGGTGAGAAACTCATAATGATATTATCCCTGAATTAGATATAAGAAAGAATATTAAAAAATTTGGCGACTCTAAATACTTAGAAAATAAAGTCCGAATAAAACTTACGAAATGCAGAAAAAATTATTATTCTTATTCTGTGCTCAAATCACTCTTAACTTTCATTTTCAGATCAATGAACTTGGAGTGATCAAGATTGAGCATATTTAAAAGCTTATGCGCTATATAGTTTTCAAATTTGTCCAGAGTGCCGTCTGAGTATATGACCTCCCAAACCTGCTCCATCAGACTGTACTTTTCGTCATTACTCAAATTTTCATTAATTATTTTGGTGAAATACCATAAATCGGTTGATTGGTTCCTCTCTTTTTCAGACTCTTCTATCAATTCCTTTACGGAATCGTCATTTAACTGAAACCTGGTTTTCAATATTTCTATTATTTTTTGCTGCTCTTCCTCTGAGAAATCAGAGTCCGCAGTAGCAGCTTCTAATAAAAGTACACTGGTCGCAACTTTTAATTTATTTTCTCTATACTCTGAACTCTCTTGTTTCTGTGACCCGTCAAATATCTTTTTAAAAGCTCCAAGCATTATTTTTTTCCTTTTTGTATTATATTCATCTATGGTAAATCGAGCTGTAGCAATATTTCATTGCAAAGTTACCGGACTTTTTAACTCAGTATAAACTAATATTATTAAATTATAGCCAATAATTCAGGCTATCAACAGTTCAATTGAGTAAAAAACTGTTTCTTGAGTTCATAAGCAAACCATGTAAGATTATCGGAACCTATTTTGGAGAAAAATAAATGGCATTTTCCGAATCTCTTACAAAAAAACTAAACTCAATTATATCCAAATCAGAAACTAAAAGATCAGCTCTAATACCTGTGCTAAGGGAAATTCAGAATGAATATGGCTATCTGTCCGCAGAATCAATGGAACAAGCGGCGAATATGCTGGAAATTAGTCCTTCAAGCGTTCAGAATGTGGCGACTTTCTATACTATGTTCTTTACAGAACCTGCTGGGAAACACGTAGTATGGGTTTGCAGAACTCTATCTTGCGCTCTTAGAGGAGCGGAGCATGTAGAACACTATATGTGCGACAAACTCGGCATTAAAACCGGTGAAACTACAGATGATGGGAAAATCACTCTTATGGAAGCCGAGTGTCTTGCGTCCTGCGGTACGGCCCCTGTTATGCTGGTTGATAATACACTGGAAGAGAACCTTACAAAAGCACGGGTGGACCAGGTAATTGAGGAATTGAGCAAGGACTGATGTATAAAGATTCAATACTTTAAAGCATGATAAATAATTAAACCAAAAATTATGGATCTAGAGAAAACAAGACAACATGCTTTTGAAATTTTCAGAGAGGCTGTTGAAGCTGCGAATCCTAAAAAATGCGTACTTAATTACCTAAGCCTCGACGGTGATACTTTAGTTGTAGGCTCCAAAAAATACAACCTTAGTGAATTTGACTCCATATACGCAATTGCATTCGGAAAAGCATCGGCTGCAATGGCAGAGGGCGTTGAAAAAGTACTTGGAGACAGACTTACCGGCGGGATGGTTGTTTCCAATTCCCAGCCTAGGAAAAATTTTAAAAAACTGGGTTTTCATCTCTGCGGACATCCGGTACCTGACGAGAGAAGCGTAAGCGCGGCTAATGATGTTATGTCCATACTTGGCACAGCAGGGGAAAAAGATCTTGTGATATTTCTCATCTCAGGCGGTGGAAGCGCGCTATTGTCAATGCCGTCTCCCGGATTAACACTGGATGACATGAGAAAAGCCACAGCGGCGCTTCTCAGAAGCGGAGTAGATAAAAACGGGCTTAACGCCGTGAGAAAACATATATCTCAGATCAAAGGAGGCGGGCTTTTAAAAAAGGCGCTTCCTGCCCATGTAGTCACACTTATTCTGTCTAATGTTGTCAGTGATAAAGTAGACGCTATTGCATCCGGTCCGACTGTGCCCGATTCGACTACATACGAAGATGCATGGCGGGTTGTTGAGGCATTGAAAATAGAGCACGAGCTCCCTCCCCAGGTAGTTGTGCACTTAGAAGACGGCCGTAATGGTGAAATTCCCGAAACATTGAAAGAAGGTGAATTTGATCCTGAGCTGGTTCAAACTCTTATTGTGGGAAGCAATATCAAATCTCTTTCAGCGGCACAGAAAAGAGCAAAGAAACTTGGATATAACCCTTTGATGCTTTCATCGCAGATAAGCGGGGAAGCAAAGGAAGTCGCAAAAGTAATAGCAGGCATAGCTTTTGATGTTGAGAGATCAAACATTCCTGTTAAAAAGCCCGGATGCTTAATCTTTGGGGGTGAGACCACCGTTACTGTACATAGCATGGGACAAGGCGGGAGAAGCACTGAAACCGCTCTTTCTTTTTGTATGGAAATTATTGGCCACAACATAGTTGGGCTATTTTGTGATACTGACGGAATAGATGGACCTATAGACGCCGCAGGGGCCATATGTGACGGGCAGAGCAGGCTTAAAGCAAGAGAAATCGGTGTGAGCGCAAGAGAGCACCTGGCTCAAAACAATTCCTATGACTTTTTTTATAGGCTTGGAGATTTAGTCATTACGGGTCCGACTGGCACTAATGTGATGGATATAGGGATTGTAATTATTGATTAGTACAAATCATGGATCTGATTTACCAACACATATTGTATTAATAGGCGGTAATGTTTTAAAATAGAAATTATGGAAATGCTATCCCGACCACTTCCCCAAAATATCGAAGCTGAACAAGCTGTTCTAGGGGCGATTTTACTCGAAAGCTCTGTAATTAATCAGGTGCTTGAAGTCCTGATACCTGAGGACTTTTATAAAGACGCCCACCGCAAAATATTTAACGCAATGATAGACTTGGACAGGGATAATAAACCCATAGACCTGCTTACCCTTTTTGACCATCTGAAAGCAAGAGGAAATCTGCTCGAAGAAGTCGGAGAGAGCAGTTATCTCACATATCTGACAGAACTTGTTCCCACTACAGAAAACGTAAATTACTATGCTAAGCTCGTCAAAGAAAAATCGATTGTAAGAAATTTGGTAATGGCGGCTACAGATATTGCCCACAGGGGTAATGATGAAAATGTGGACCTTGATGAGTTCATAGACAGGGCCGAGCATACGATTCTGGACATAGCCCAGAATAAGATAAAGCCAAGTTTTTACGACTCTAGAGAGCTTGCGGTAAGAGCGCTTGAGATTATTGAGCAGCTTCATGCAAGAAAAGAGCTTATTACAGGTATACCGACCGGGTTTGAGAAGCTTGATTACATGACCTCAGGTCTCCAGGCCGCAGATTTGGTAATCGTAGCAGCAAGACCGGGGCTTGGAAAAACATCTATATCATTAAATATCGCTGCTCATGCCGCAATGGAGCATGGGAAATCTATCGGCATCTTTTCACTGGAGATGACAAAAGAGCAACTCATGCTGAGAATGCTGTCGAACAAATCTAAAGTTAACTATTCCAACATCAGGAGCGGATATATAAAAGACGACGACCTGGAAAAACTTGTTCATGCCGCAGACGAGCTTGGACAGGCAAAGATATACATTGACGATACCCCTGCCATCACCGTTTTGGAGATTAGAGCTAAAGCCAGAAGACAGCAGAGAGACAAGGGTCTTGATATGATAATTGTTGATTATCTCCAGCTCATGAGGGGTAGCAGAAGGTCGGAATCAAGGGAACGTGAGATTGCGGAAATTTCAGGCTCTCTTAAGGCTCTAGCCAAGGAATTGTCCATTCCTGTAATTGCCGTTTCACAGCTTAGCAGACAGACTGAATCGCGCTCTGACAGACGCCCGCAGCTTGCCGACTTAAGAGAGAGTGGAGCAATAGAGCAGGATGCAGATCTGGTGCTGTTTATTCACAGGGCCGATGTTTACAGAAAGGATCCCGAGGAAAAAGACGGCATAGCGGAATTAATAATCGGGAAGCAAAGAAATGGACCCACCGGCACTATAAAACTGGCGTTCCTTGAAAAAAGGGGCGTTCCGAGTTTTGAAAATCTGGCACCGGAATATGAAGATGATTATAATTAACAGACTATTAAGAAACGCATTAGAGTATGATTATAGTAGAATTAGTTAAACCATCATAGGTTTAATAATTGCCTCAGATTTAACTTCTTTTTTGTAAAGTTTCTCGTTTTTTTGCCAAGACTCAAATTTTGTGAATATCTGATTTAAATTTTCTCTCACCGAATTCCAGTTGTAATCCCAGTCATAGCTTTTCTTTCTATTTCTGAAAAACATTTTCACAAAGAGCTCTCTCTCAATTGGATATCCCTTTTCTGCAATCCAACCTGAGCGTGCGCTGCCATAACCAGCGCCAAACGACATTGAAAATGATCCGGTTAACCCGAGCCTCGCGGCTGCCTTTGTGGCCAACTCTACGAAAACATAAAGGGCTTCAATGGTTTTATAACCGTCTTTTTCCATTTTTTCATCCATAGTCAGCAAATTCTTAACAAAGTACATCGGATAAAATGTAGGGGAGTAGCCAGATACAGATTTAGTAGGGCTGTTTAAAGGCTCGCGAATGATGACATCTTCCTCAATCACCCCTATCATAAAGTCTTCTTTATCAAATTCGCCAATGTCTCCCGCGGGCTCAAGAGAAGTCCTCACATTTTCCCACTCTCTTTGGGCAATGACCAAAGCCTCATTCAGTCTTTTTTTCCCCTCATCAAATTCTCTGTCTCTTAAAAGTTCTTCTAGGTCCATTGTGTCCTCTAAGCTGAAGTTGTTGTAGAAATATACATTGATATTAATTGAACTCAATTGATCAATTGTTTTTCTTTATCATACATTGTAATATCAATCCTTCAAACCTAAATTGGAGAACAAATTATGGCTACACTCGTAACAGGCGCTACCGGGTTTATAGGTTCACATATTGCCAGGAAACTAGTCGAAAGCGGCGAGCATGTAAAAGTGCTTCTCAGAAAGTCCAGCAAAACTACAAACATCGACGACATCGATATTGAAAGGGTGTATGGGGATGTCATGGATGTTAACTCCATAAACGAAGCGCTTAAAGGTTGTCATACTCTATATCATACCGCAGGCGTGGCATCATTTAGAAAAAAAGATTATAAAAAGATGGAGGATATAAACGTAGAGGGGACGTTCAACATACTCAATGGTGCGCTAGAAGCCGGTGTAAAGAAAGTGGTTCATACAAGCAGCATTGCGGCAGTGGGGGTTGACCCTGATGGGGGTATTGCGAATGAAGACACTGATTATCAATTAGGTTATCTAGGGGTCAAATACCTCGACACAAAACACCGAGGAGAGCAGATTGCGCTTGATTTCGCAAGCAAAGGGTTACCAATTGTAGTAGTAAACCCTTCAACAGTAATCGGCACTGGGGACATATATCTTTCAAGCACCGCATTTATCCTATGGTTCTACAAGAAAAAATTCCCTGGTTATATGGACGGCACTCTAAATATGGTAGACGTTGAGGATGTTGCCGAGGGCCATATTTTGGCGGCTGAAAAAGGCAGGATCGGCGAAAGATATATTCTTGGCAACGAAAATTTTACTTTACTTGAACTCTTCAACTTACTGGAAGAAGTAACGGGAATCCCAAGACCAAAAATGAAGATCCCCTATTTTATGGCACTTGCTTCTGGCTATTTGGTTGAGAGAGTACTCGGCATGAGTTTTCCCAACTATTCAACCATGGACTTGGATTCGGTTAAGCTTTCTAAGCTGAGATGGCATTTCGACAGTTCAAAGGCTATCAATGAACTGGGTTACAAGCCCGGAGATATCAAGGAAAGCGTAAAGAAAACACTCACGTGGTTTAGGGAAAACAGCTATCTGGATTAATAAAATTTGCAACGTTTTCCATTTCATATAAAATCATCCTATGTCCGGCAATTCATTTGGCACAATATTCCGTATTACAACCTGGGGAGAGTCCCACGGACCGGCAGTTGGAGTAGTTCTGGACGGCTGCCCTTCGGGACTTGATATCTCGGCTGAAGAGATTCAATTTGAGCTTGACCGCCGCCGCCCCGGTCAAAGCAAAATCACTACACAGCGAAAAGAACCGGATACCGTTGAAATACTATCGGGAGTTTTTGAAGGAAAAACTCTTGGCACCCCGATATCGCTTATGGTAAGAAACACCGACGCAATTTCACAATCATATGAGGATATCAAAGATACCTACCGCCCTGGGCATGCAGACTTTACATATGATGAGAAATACGGGTTTAGAGACCACAGAGGCGGCGGAAGATCTTCAAACAGAGAAACAGTCGGCCGAGTAGCCGCTGCAGCTATAGCAAAAAAAATACTCAATATTAACGGGATATATACATATGGATACGTAAAGCAGGTAGGCAAAATAGTTGCAAACAAAATAGATTTTGATGAGATAGAGAAAAATATAGTCAGATGCCCGGATGCCAAGAAAGCAAAAAAAATGATTGAATTAATAGATGAGGTCAGGAAATACGGAGATTCAATCGGCGGAGTTGTAGAAGTTGTTACAACAGGACTCCCAACCGGTTTGGGTACCCCTGTTTTTCATAAAGTTGATGCTGATCTAGCCCAGGGGCTGATGAGCCTTGGCGGAATAAGAGGATTTGAGGTTGGGCTCGGCTTTGCAGCGGCGAAAATGAAAGGATCGTCCGCGAACGATCTGATGGTTAAGAAGAAAGACGGCGAGCTTGGCTTTAAAAGCAACAATGCCGGAGGACTTCTAGGTGGAATGACAACCGGCGAGGATCTAGTCATTAGAATTGCCATAAAGCCGACGTCATCTATATCGAAAACACAGAGTACAGTCGATAAAGAAGGTAATCCTAAGGAGCTTAAGGTTAAGGGTCGTCACGATCCGTGCCTTTGCCCTAGAGCGGTACCCATAGCTGAGGCGATGGTTAATCTGGTACTGGTGGATCAGCTTCTGTTATCAAGGACTACACGCCTGTAACTTATGCCGGTACTCCAAATGGAACAAATTAATAATTTCACGTGCAAAATTTATGTCGATAATGACGAGATATACTCAGGCGATCTGAGTGAGATACCTGAGAAGTATAGAAACCGTATTATCCATGACATATGTGAGTGGGCGGATTCGCTTGGTAAACGCGGTGTAAACGAACTCCTCTATTCTCATTTAGCCTGGTATGAAAAAAGAGCCCCATTCTGTGATGACTGTGACAGCTATGAAGATTTAGATTCCAATAATTGCTCAAACTGCAGCTCAGAACTGCAGGAAAAATATATACATGATAGAAATGAAAAAATAGACAAAATACTGACCTGTATAGGCATGATATCCAAGATAGAGGTCGGACAGTAAACAAACTAAAATAATCGGAGTCTGAAATGAAACTAAATGTAAACGGCCAGGTTTTTCCCAAAGTCTGGGAATTGGCGGACAGAGTTACAAAACTCAGAGATGACAGAAAATCAGTTAACATAGGGGCAGGAACAGTTGGTTTCGAAGTCTACGAGGTGGAACTTCCAGAAGAAACGAAAAAAGAGGGTTTATTTTATCTGACACCTCAAGGGGTAAGGCTATATTATTACCCCGGCGATCAGTATCAGATAGGTTATTTGATATCTGACATAGATAGAGATCCACTTGTAAAAAAACATTTTGGGAAGCTTAACTAATTGTACTAGACAGCACGATTTTATTTGCCTGAATCAATGAACAGGTATATTTTACCAGATGGAACACCACGACCACGGGCATGGTCATAACCATACTCACAGTATAAAGTCATCCAAAGAGAAAAAAGCACTTGGTATAGTTCTCTCGCTTACGTTTGTTTTTATGATTGTTGAAGCGGCAGCGGGCTTCTATACTGACAGTCTCGCTCTGTTATCAGACGCCGGCCATATGCTTACCGACGTTTTCGCTGTATCACTCGCATTCTTTGCTATATGGTTTACCCAAAGGCCTTCAACTTCAACAAAAACATTCGGATTTTACAGGGCAGAGATCTTAGCCGCTTTCTTCAATAGTCTGCTGCTCTTTGCAATTTCCGCATGGATTTTGTTTGAGGCTTATGAGAGAATTTTAATCCCCCATGAAGTGAAAAGCCTAGAGATGTCAATTGTAGCGGTAATGGGTTTGCTTATCAATCTGATAAGCGCCTATATTCTTTTCAAATATCAAAGTGGCAATCTTAATATCAAAGGAGCTCTTTATCACGTACTGAGCGATGCCCTTGGATCCGTAGGAGCGATAGTAGCAGGAATAGTAATGATAACGACAAATTGGTATTATGCGGATTCACTGGTAAG
The DNA here is from genome assembly GCA_965365595.1 of uncultured bacterium. Lineage (GTDB taxonomy): Bacteria > Desulfobacterota_D > UBA1144 > Nemesobacterales > UBA2774 > CR02bin9. Next base: position 9,234 of record CBDUCG010000011.1, on the reverse strand, counting down.
CATATTTGTATCGATTCTGATAATAAAAGGAGCCTGGGCTCTATTTAGGGAATCAACTCACATATTACTTGAAGGCACGCCCAAAGAAATTGATCTCAGTGCGGTACAAAGCTGCATCTGTTCTAATGAAAAAGTAATAAGTGTCCACGACCTTCATGCCTGGACATTAACACAAGGATTTGAAGCGCTGAGTGCCCACGTAGTGGTTCAGGATATGGATAATAGTGAAAATATCCTAAGCGGGCTCAAAGAAGAACTCTCAAACAAATTCAATATAAGCCATATAACGCTTCAGCTTGAAACCGAGGAATGTGATGATGCAAACGGCCCCTGCTACGATAATGGAATATCTTCTAATTAATCCAGAGCCTTAGAGCTCAGTTCCGAGCACTTCAGATGCTTTTTTAGTAGCCGCTCCGAAACTAAATTCATAACCTAACTGGTTAAGCACACTCTCTATCGCAGCTATTACGGACAAGGTATCCGTTTTATCGATGTCTCCGATATGAGAAATTCTGAAAATCTTTCCCTTTGCCTGGTCCTGTCCGCCTGCTACTGTTATGCCGAATTCATCTCGGAGCCCGGCTATAACCTTGCCGGCCCCGATTTCTGGCGGCGCAATAACGGTTGTAAGCGCGGTACTTGGAGTATCCTGCACAAAAGGCTCTAGCCCTATTGCCTTCATTGCCTCTCTTGTTGCGAGCGCAAGCCTTGCATGGCGCTTGTGCATATTTTCGCGGCCCTCTTCCTTAAATCTTCTTAATACCGCGGCAAGTCCCACGATCAGTGTTACAGCTGGTGTAAATGTAGTAGTATTTTTTTCGGCATTTTTAAGCGCTGGTCCAAAGTCAAAGTAAAATTTTGGAAGGTCAGAGTTTTCATAAAACTTCCACGCTTTTTCACTCATAGCTGCGAAGGACAGTCCGGGAGGCAGCATGAATGCTTTTTGAGAGCCTCCAACCAGAACATCAACTCCCCAGTCGTCAAAAGCTATCTCAAAAACACCTACGCCTGTAATTCCGTCAACTATGTGAATGACGTCATCTCTCTTGCTTGTAATCTCAGATATTTCTTTAATAGGATGTTTTACACCTGTGGAAGTTTCGCTGGCCTGTGTCAGTACAGATTTAATTGAAGGATCATCGGAAAGAGCTTTTTCTATAACCGAAGGATCAATCTCCTTACCCCACTCAACCATGATTTCTTCAACTTCGACACCATAGGCACGGCATATCTTTCCCCATCTTTCACCAAACTTTCCGCTGTTTACAACTAAAGCTCTGTCGCCTCTTGAAAGTGTGTTGGCAACTGAAGCTTCCATAGCTCCCGTACCTGAAGCGGACATAATAAATACTTCCTGTTTTGTATTGTATATATACTTAAGCCCTTCCCTAACTTCCGCAAAAATTTCTTCAAATTCCGCTGTTCTATGATGGATGATGGGCTTTGCCATCTCAATCAGCACTTCGCTTGGTACTGGAACAGGGCCCGGTGTAAATACATATTTTTTCACTTTAGATTCTCCTCTTTCTAATATCCGTAAATTTATCTAACAATACACGACTAATGTTACTTCAAACAAGATAACTTAATGGGTATACTTTGACTTATTAATATTCCTTGTCTAAAAGACATATGAATCTACCCAAAAATCTGTATTATTCAACTGATTTGTATTCAGGGAGTAAAAATATATCTAACTAATTTAGTTACCGGAGGCAACTGATTTATGATAGGCGACAACAAAGAGCAAATTCAGGATTTAAAGACCAGACTGGCAATAATAGGAGACTATCTTTGACCTGCCTGGCAAACAATCCAGACTAAAAGAATTAGAAGAAATCACAGGCCAACCTGAATTCTGGGACAACGCAGATAAAGCCCAGAAAACATTAAGGGAACAATCCCAAATAAAAAATACAGTGGACCAATGGCAAACTTTAACAACCGAGCTTGAGGATGTTGAAGTCTTGGAAGAGTTGTCTCTTGAAGAAGAGGACGAGGCTGCTTTAAACGAAGCAAAAGCAAAGTTGTCGGAGATAGAAACAAAGATTGAGGACCTTGAATTCAAGAGAATACTTGGAGAGCCCGAGGACTCGAGCAACGCAATTGTATCAATAAATGCGGGAGCGGGCGGGACAGAAGCTCAAGACTGGGCCGACATGCTGCTCAGAATGTATCTGAGATACGCTGAGAGAAGCGGGTTTCAAACAGAAATAGTTGAGTATCAGGAAGGTGACGAGGCAGGGCTCAAGAGCGCTACATTTCTGGTTAAGGGAGATTACGCGTTCGGGTACCTTAAATCCGAGAGCGGTGTGCACCGTTTGGTCAGAATTTCCCCATTTGATTCTAATAAGAGAAGACATACTTCATTTGCGTCGGTATTTGTATCCCCTGAGATAGATGACAGCATTGAAGTGGATATCGAGGAAAAAGACTTGAGAATCGACACTTACAGAGCAAGCGGCGCAGGCGGGCAGCACGTAAACAAAACTGATTCTGCAATAAGAATAACTCACGCGCCGACAGGAATTGTTGTTAGCTGTCAGAATGAGCGCTCCCAGCGCCAGAACAAAGAAACAGCGATGAAGATTCTCAGGGCCAGACTATACGAGCTTGAACGCGAGAAACAGCGGGAAAAGATAGATGAACTTAACTCAACGAAAAAAGAAATCGGATGGGGAAGCCAGATACGCTCATATGTTCTTCATCCGTACAGAATGATAAAAGATCATAGAACAGATTTTGAAACAGGCAATGTAGACCCAGTTTTAGACGGTGATCTTGCTGAATTTATTAAGAGTTATTTGATTTATTCGTCTTCTTAATTCCTTGGTATTAGCAACTATTGCGATCTAATTGTTTTTTCATTATTTGAGTCAGGTGGTATAGTTATCAGGCCATTTAGACAATATATTCTTGCTTGTGCTGGCATGTGAAGAGGAAAGAAAATTGAAAATCGGCATCATAGCTAAGGCGAACATACCAGAGCCTCTGAAAATCACTAAAAAACTTACGGCATGGCTTAAGCAAAGAGAAGTCGAAGTCTTTGTTGAAAAAGAATTGGGTGAACAAATCGGCTATGCCAACTCAGTTGATGCCGCGGACATCCCTGAGCTGGTTGATGTGATTCTGGTGTTTGGAGGCGACGGCACTTTTTTGGGTATGGCACGTCTTGCCTGTAAACACGGCACCCCGATTCTGGGGATTAACCTCGGCGGATTGGGCTTTCTTACAGAAGTAACAGTTGAAGAGCTATATCCGATGATGGAGCGCATTATTCAGGGTAATTTTGAAGTTGAAGAAAGACAGATGCTTCTCACAACAATCCACCGTGACAAAGATACCCTTGGGACATATGAAGTACTAAATGATGTAGTTATAAACAAGGGTGCCGTAGCAAGAATTATCGATCTGGCTATTTATATAGACGATTCCCATGTCACAACTTACAAGGCCGACGGCATAATACTATCCACTCCCACAGGGTCAACAGCTTATTCCCTGTCAGCCGGGGGGCCTATAGTGCATCCGACAATACCTGTCACAATCATTACCCCTATCTGCCCTCACACTCTTACCAACAGGCCGCTTGTTGTATCAAGCGACATGAAAGTCGAGATAAAAGTAACTACACAGGAACCGGACACCTATCTTACGCTTGATGGACAAATCGGAATAAGGCTAAACACGGGTGACATTATAGAAGTACAAAGAACCGACACTTCCGTAAAGCTTATAAAATCTCCGTTCAGGGATTTCTTTACCATTCTCAAAACAAAACTTATGTGGGGGGAAAGGTATGGCAAGATCGACGGATGAGCAGTTCTTACACGACTGGGTTATTAGAAAAGTACACGAGAAGCACTCAAGACAGTACAGCAAAGTTCATATAAACCCGGGAGAAGAGAAAAACTACGAATTCAAAGGCGCATACCCCGATATTATTTTTGAGAACTACGACCAGATAGTCCAGATTGTAGAAGTCGAGACGAGAGAAACAATTACGGAAGAGCGGGCGGAAAAATGGAAGAAATTGTCCGAACTCGGAGTCAAGCTAAGTCTTCTCGTGCCTAAGGACATGCAAAACGCGGCAAGAGATATCTGCTGGAAAGCGGGACTTGTAGCAAAGATAAACATCGGCTCTTTTGACGTGAATCTTAATATTTAATTTCGGATTTCTTGCAGTTTTTGAGAAATCTTTTACTTTTATAACCACTTGAATAGCTAAATTGAATTTATCAACACGGAGCTAACTGTTTTTTCCAGTGGACCCGTAAAGCCCAAGACAGCCGGCTTGCTTAGATGTTGATAATTTGATACGCTTTTTCGACTTCACGGAGGTAGTATAAATGTCTGTTCTTGAAAAAGTTGACCCTGAGATAGCCCAGATTATTAAATCAGAAACCGAGCGTCAGGAATATAAACTTGAGCTTATAGCATCGGAGAATTATGTGAGCGAAGCTGTACTTGAAGCCGCGGGATCGGTACTTACGAATAAATACGCAGAGGGACTTCCAGGAAAAAGATATTACGGCGGTTGTGAATTTGTAGATATAGCAGAAGATATTGCCAGAGATAGAGCTAAAGAGATATTTGGCTGTGACGCCGTGAATGTACAGCCGCATTCAGGCTCCCAGGCTAATATGGCTGTTTACTTTGCAGCTGTTGAACCAGGTGACACCGTACTAGGAATGAACCTTGCTCATGGTGGGCATCTAACACACGGAAGTCCTGTAAACTTTTCAGGAAGACTGTTCAACATCGTACCCTATGGAGTAACCGAAGATACAAATGTAATCGATTATGACGAGGTCAAAAAGCTTGCTATGGAGCACAGCCCCAAATTAATCATTGTTGGCTGGAGCGCTTACCCGAGAGACATCGATTTCTCAAAATTTAAAGAAATTGCCGATGAATGCGGAGCACTTTTAATGGCGGACATAGCCCATCCGGCAGGTCTCGTTGCAGCAGGTCTATATTCAGACCCAATACCCCATTGCGACTACGTAACTACAACTACCCACAAGACACTTAGAGGCCCAAGGGGCGGCATGATTATGATGAAAGAAGAACATGCCAAGAAAGTGAACAGCAGAGTTTTCCCCGGCTCTCAGGGCGGGCCGATCATGCACACCATAGCGGCAAAAGCAGTTGCCTTTAAGGAAGCACTGACACCGGAATTTAAAGAATATCAAAATCAGGTAGTAAAGAACGCAAAACATTTCGGGGAATGCATGCTCGAGCATGGTTTTAATCTTGTCTCAGGAGGTACGGACAATCATCTTGTGCTGGTTGATTTAAGAGACACGGAAATTACAGGAAAGATAGCCGAGGACACGCTCGAGATGGCAGGAATTACTGTCAATAAAAACGCAATCCCGTTTGATCCGCTTCCACCAATGGTCACAAGTGGAATGAGAATCGGCACACCGGCAATTACAACAAGGGGAATGAAGGAAAAAGAGATGGAAGTAATAGCCGGGTTTATTAAAGAAGCGCTAGATAACAGAGAAAAGGAGACCGTTCTTTCAAGAATAAAGGACGATGTTAAAGAGCTATGCAAAAAATTTCCAATGTATAGAGAGAGGCTTGTATAAATGAAATGTCCATTTTGCTCCAGCCTAGAAAGTAAGGTAATTGACTCACGTCTCGGGAAAGAAGAGACATCCATCAGAAGGCGGCGTGAATGCCTTGATTGCAACAGCCGATACACAACTTATGAGCGAGTAGAAGAGATAGAACTCCTGATTGTAAAGAAGGGCGGAGTGAGGGAACCGTTTGATCGGAGCAAGATACTGTCTGGAATGTTAAAGGCCTGCGAGAAAAGACCGATAAGCATGGATGTCATTGAGAGCTTTGTATCCTCTCTTGAAAGAGAGCTGCAGGAGAGAGGGGAGAGAGAAGTCGATAGCGGAGAAATCGGCGAGAGGGTTATTAACAAACTGTATGAAATAGATGAAGTTGCATATGTAAGATTTGCATCAGTTTACAGATCATTTAAAGATGTAAATCAATTTATGTCCGAGCTTAAAGATCTATTAAAAGATAAAGAAGAAGGAAGTAAAGACCTGCCTGGATCTGCTGATCTTAAACTATCCATTATTAAAGATAAAACCCAGAAATAATGCTAATTGACAGTCATGCGCACCTAGTTTCGTTAGAAAATCTTTCAGAAGTACTTGAAAGAGCCAAAGAAAACAACATTGGAAAAATAGTTTCAATTTCATCCGACATACCTTCTACCGAAGAAACTATTACACTTGCAGAAAGAAACAGTTTTATTTTCGCTACAACCGGGGTACATCCCCACTCGGCCGATCAAACAAATGAGGAAGTTCTCAAAAGACTGGATCAGTTTGCCAAGCACGAGAAGGTAGTTGCGATTGGAGAAACAGGGCTTGATTACTTTTATATGAACTCGGAAAAAGAGGTGCAGATTGATTCCTTTGTCGAGCATATTCATCTCGGCAGAAAACACAACCTGCCGGTTATTATTCACGTCCGTGAGGCAGATGAGAACATGGTCGAAATACTCAAAAAAGAAAGAGCTGCTAACCTGCCAGGGGTTATTCACTGTTTTACGGGAAATTACGACACTGCCGTTAAGTATCTAGACTTGGGATATTACATTTCTTTCTCAGGAATAGTAACATTTAAAAGGTCTGATGAATTAAGAGAAGCGGCAAAGAAAATACCCGCGAACAAAATTCTTATAGAAACCGATTCTCCATATCTTGCTCCGGTTCCACACAGAGGAAAACCCAATGAACCTTCATATGTAAAACACGTAGCGGATACTTTGGCAGAAGTAAGAGGCATAACTTTTGACGAGCTTGCCGATATTACAAAAGCAAACGCTGAAACCCTTTTCAGAATTTAGAGTCATTTCGTATTTATAATAATAGTTCGAAGATAACACACATGACAAAAAAACCAATAATCGGCATTACAATGGGCGACCCAAACGGTGTCGGTCCAGAGATTATTTCCAGAGCAATATCTTCCATTGATCTTAAAGGATTATGCGATTTTATAATCTTTGGAAACGAGAAAATCATGCAAAAAGCCGGATGCTCTTCAGAGGCTAAGATTATAGAGTGTTCTGATTTTGTGTTAGAAGATTTAGAACCCGGCGTAATAGACAAAAAAGCTGGACAGGCAAGCCTCGAATATATCAGAAGCGCGGTAAAATCCGCGTTGGCAGATGAAATTGACGCAATAGTAACAGCTCCAATAAGCAAGGAATCTACTCATCTAACAGGTTCAAAATATCCCGGACACACAGAGATGCTGAAAGACCTCACAGAGTCCAATCAAGCTATTATGATGTTTGAGGGAAGTAAGTTTAAAGTAATGCTTGTCACAATTCATGAAGCTCTCTCAAATGTTCCCAAATTAATTTCTCAAGAGAAAGTGTTTTCTACGATTAATATTACATATGAGTCGCTTACTAATCTTTTTAAGATTACTGAACCAAAAATTGTAGTTTGCGGTCTTAACCCTCACGCCGGAGAATCGGGGGCTTTCGGAGATGAGGAAATCAAACATATTATTCCTGCTGTACAAAAAGCAAAAGAGAAAGGCATCAATATTGATGGTCCACTGCCTGCTGACACTTTGTTTTATTACGCATACCAAGGGAAATGGGACGCAGTAATAGCAATGTATCACGATCAGGGTCTCATACCCTTTAAGATGATTTCATTTGATGACGGTGTAAATATAACTCTCGGACTTCCAATTATAAGGACTTCTCCAGATCACGGAACAGCTTTTGATATTGCGTGGAAAGGAATTGCAAGCCCATCAAGCATGACTGCCGCAATAAAAGTAGCATTTGAACTAGCAAGAAATAAATCAGCTGCTTAATGTTCGGTTGGAATTCGAAGAGAATAGAAGGGGCAGGATCTCTCCCGATTTTTCTCTTATTACTATATCGTAGAGTCCTGCGCTTGGAGTTTCATCAAGATTAACTTCGATTACGGTTTTATTAGTCTGCTTGGCTACAAGGCCCATTGACGCCGCTGGCTCAACCACACCTGAAGTTCCAATAATCAGCATTACCTTGCATTCCTCGATGGCTCTTAAAATAGTATCTATTAGAGTCATGTCGATCATTTCGCCAAACCATACTACATTTGGTCTTCCCAAGTCGCCGCATTTCTTACATTTGGGGGGCAGCTGACGCAGGGGGACGTCAAAGTTTTGCTCAATCTCACCGCATTTTGTACATCTGATCTGCCATAAATTGCCGTGCATCTCTGTAATGTTTGAACTACCGGCCATTTGATGAAGTCCGTCAATATTCTGAGTTACCAGAGTGAGATTCTTGCCTTGAGTTTCCAGCTCGGCAAGCGCATAGTGACCGGGGTTTGGCTTAGCATCTTTTACAGCATTACGACGCCAGTCATACCATTCCCAGACAAGCTTAGGATCCTTCCAGAAAGCGTCAGGTGTTGCAAGCTCTTCAGGCCTGTAGTTCTGCCAGAGACCCTCTTGACCTCTGAATGTAGGAACTCCGCTCTCAGCGGATATTCCTGCACCGGTGAGAACTACTATGTTTGATGCGTCGCTGATAATTTCACGTGCCTGACCAATCTTTTCTTCAAGTTCTAACATAAACCCTCTAAGTAAAGTATAAGTCTACCACAAATGTAGATTATATTATCTTGGGTATATAATTTCAGCCTGCGCCCGAGATTGTGGATATACAATGACTTTTTGACTATTCTGCCATTGAACAACTACCATTTCATGCCCTATCTGGTTACCGTCTCCGTCTGTATTGAAATTACCGTAAAATGTATTGAACTCGGCCCTCTTGGCAAATTCTCTCAGAGTCAAATCATCCAGTGTTCCGGTTTCCCGGATACACTTGTTAATGATAACCCCTATATTATATCCCTGAGCTGCTACGTAATCCGGCTCTTTATCGTAAGTGGCTTGAAAGTTGGATAAGAATTCCTCTGGAGAAGGACCTATATCTGGTGATATTTTAATCCCCTTTTCCCACTGGCTTGCAGACAAAATACCGTCCGCCTTTTGTCCGAAATTTTCCTTAAAAAGTTTTATTGAAGCTACGATAAACGCAGCCGCTTTTGTATAAACCCCTGCTTCAAATAGAGCTTTGGCAAGCCTCAGATCGTCCTCCGCTCTTCCCATACTTAGTAAAAAGTCAGGCTTATATGATCTCAGATCATCAATAAAACTAGAAAATTCTTTGATTCCACT
>CBDUCG010000010.1:0-28311 GCA_965365595.1 uncultured bacterium | reverse complement strand
CGTATATTATTACGTAAAATGCAACCCTGCATCAACTGGTCGGCCTGTTCAGAAAAGAGCCATGCACAGTTAGCTGAGCATGGCTAAGTAAGTTTGAGTTAAAATTAATTAGATTGATTAAACAGAATCTACTTCTTTTTAATGGGATAGAATTTATATGATTTAACTTCTTTTCCATCCTTCATCTTCTTAACAGTGCCAACGGTTACACCCATTTTTTCGCCAATTTTTAGACTCTCAGGGTCATCTACCTCAACCTGTGCCATAACCCTAACTCCCTCAGGGAAATCAACGAGTGCCAAAGCGTATGGTACCGGAAACTCGGGCATACTTCTTCTTACAACAGTAAATGAATGAAGCTCACCCTCAGGGCTTAACATCTTCTCCTCTATTTCGTCAGAGAAGCTAACAGGGTCAGCCATGTATTTAGGAAAGGTATAATTGTCAGATTCCTTTGAATAACCGGCAACTAGTCTCACTTTGCCCGCATCATCAAATGCGAATAGTTCAGGAAACATAACTTCTTCGTTTTCTAAATTCTGAGCCATAACTACAATATCTCCTTGGGGTAATTTATTGTGGAATATATATTACATCCATTTTTAATTAAGTCTAGAGTATGAACTAGGTGTGTTTGTAAAGATTATTAAATGTTTGTAGACTATGATTCGGTGAGCAAAACAGTTTCAAGAGCGCTAACAATTGCAGGTTCGGACTCAGGTGGTGGAGCCGGGATTCAGGCTGATTTAAAAACTTTTACAGCGTTAAAAGTGTTCGGCATGTCTGCTATTACCTCAGTCACTGCCCAGAGCACAGAGTCTGTTTTAGGCATCAGCGATCTCGCTCCTGATTTCGTTGGTTTGCAGATAGACGCAGTGGCGAAAGATCTGGGCGTTGATGCTGTAAAAATCGGAATGCTGTCGAATCAGGAAATAGTAAATTTAGTAGCTGAAAAAATTTCCGAACATAAATTAACAAATATTGTTCTGGATCCGGTTATGGTCTCATCAAATGGAGATCCGCTGTTAAAATCCGGTGCCAGGGAAGTTCTGATAAATAAACTCTTTCCGCTCATTACTGTTGTAACCCCTAATATTCCTGAAGCTGAAATGATAACAGGACTACATATTTCATCTCTTGAAGACATGAGAAAGGCAGCACATAAAATTAGAACTCTTGGTCCTCAAAATGTTATTGTAACAGGCGGACATCTTTATAAATTATCAGATGCAATTGATATTCTGTATAATGGTGACGATTACTTTGAGTTCATATCAAAAAGGGCCCAGACCAATAATACACATGGAACAGGTTGCACTTATTCTGCTGCAATATGCGCAGGGCTGGCCAAGGGGCTTTCCGTTATGGATGCTGTAAAAGAAGGAAAAAACTATGTAACATTAGCAATTCAAAATTCATTTAATCTAGGCAAAGGACATGGTCCCTTGAATCATTTTTGCAATTTAGATTAGAAGGAGTAAAAAATGGCTGAAATAATTGATGGTAAGAAGGTCTCAGAACATATTAGAGCGCAAATAGCTGATGGTGTGGAGAAGTTAAAATCCGAAACTGGGGTAACTCCTGGACTTGCCGCAGTACTTGTCGGTGATGACCCGGCCTCCGAAATTTATGTCCGAAATAAAAGAAAAGCATGCGCTAACGCGGGCATGTATTCCGAAGAGCACAAACTACCGGCTGAGACTACAGAGCAAGAACTATTAACCCTTGTAGAGAATTTAAATAATGATCCCAATATTCACGGCATACTGGTGCAGCTTCCCCTTCCTGATCATATTAACGAGACAAAAATATTAAGAGCGGTAACTCCTTTAAAGGATGTTGACGGTTTTCATCCCTACAATGTAGGACTTCTTGTCGAAGGTAATCCAAGGTTTATTTCATGCACGCCCCACGGGATAATCAAGATGCTTGAATTTTACGATATCGATATTACCGGGAAGCAGGCCGTAATTGTCGGCAGGAGTAATATTGTCGGGAAGCCGGTTTCTATGCTGCTGCTTCATCGCCATGCTACAGTGACTATTTGTCATTCTCGCACAAAACCCCTTGATGAGGTTACACACAGGGCAGATATTCTGGTAGCGGCAATCGGGCGGGCCAATTTCATAACAGCCGATATGGTTAAAGAAGGTGCTGTCGTAATTGACGTTGGAATTAACCGGAACGAAGAAGGCAAGCTCACAGGCGATGTGGACTTTGAAGCAGTATCTCAGAAAGCTTCATATATCACTCCTGTACCGGGCGGGGTAGGGCCTATGACAATATCCATGCTTCTATGGAACACACTCGAGTCCGCAAAAGGAGTAGACGTTTAATAGCCGGATATCTGTATCAATGCTCTTGGTCTTTTTTTAATCCCTCATTTCCAAAAATTAAAATGAATTCTATGTGGATAACTTCGTTATATTTTAGATCAAAGTTATACACATCTTAATCCATTTTTGATCTTTCGTCTGTATAACTACTTGATATCATTAGATAATAGCTGTTATTGGCAGTCATCACCCTGTGTATAAATATCTTGAAAAGCCTGTTTCCAAACTGTGGGTTAATTGTGGATTACTGTTGAGAAAATGTGAATAATTTGTTCAACTTTACGACTTTTTTATCGTTATTCAGTTTTTGCAAAACTTTAAATACTGTAATTCCAAGTCCGGGATAAATTAGATCCGGATCAATTTCACATATCGGCTCCAGTACGAACTGTCTGACATGGGCCGCTGGATGTGGAATGATTAAATCGTCATCGTTTAATATTAAGTCGCCGTAAAAAATAATATCGAGGTCTATTGTTCTAGGCCCACATTTTTCATATCGGACTCTTCCCAGCCGTTCTTCAATTTCATTTAGATGTCTGAGCAAATTGTGAGGAGACATATCAGTGGTAATTTCAGCCGCTATATTTATAAAATCAGGCTGGTCTTCATTCCCGACGGGCTCTGTTTCATAGAGTGAGGAGACTTTAAGAACCTTTGAAAACCCAGCAATTTCCTCTAAAGCTCTTTTACAATAGGCTCTCCTGTCACCAAGGTTAGAGCCGATACTGATAAATACTTGGTCCATAGTAAATAACTTAAATCACAATTCTTTGACTATCCAGTCGTCATTCATTAGTTTATTTAAAAGGGGGTATCAATAATGGCACTATTATCTGAAAATGAAATCGCTCAGAGACTTTCAGGACTGAAAGACTGGACCCAGGAAGGCAACCAAATTGTTAAGCAGTATAAGTTTAAAAATTTTGTCGAGTCCATGGGATTTGTAACCAAAGTCGCAATACTCGCCGAAAGTGTTGACCACCATCCTGACATCTTGATTGAGTACAGCAAGGTGACTATTACACTTTCCACTCATAGTGAAGGGGGACTTACCGAGAAAGATTTCAATCTGGCAAGTGAAATTGAAGACGTTTCATAATTCTTTTTTAGTCTTCTTTTTCTATTACTTCGTAGTCGCTTTCATCCAGAGTAATTGTGGTTGTTTCACTATCCCGCCTGCTGGTAACAGGATCATTCTTTTTGCCGCCGAATGATTTTATAAATCTCAGAATTGTTAGTACTATAACTCCGATTGCAACAGCTATTCCAACAAATAATCCAAAAACAGCCAATACCCCAACTACTATCAGAACCACTAGAATCATAAGAGGGATAAAGTAAAACGGCGGTTTTCCCCCTTTAAATTGATAAAAATTTATTTGTCTGTTATTCATTTTAATACCTAATCAGCTCCTATGCTCTTCCATGGCATTTCTTGTATTTTTTGCCGCTACCGCAAGGGCAGGGGTCATTTCTTCCAATCTTCTTTTCGTGCCTTCTGACAGGTTTTTTCTTTTCTTCTGCTTCTTCAGATTCTCCCCTGCTAAGGACCATTCTCTGCTGCTCAGCCCTGCGCTGCTTTTCGAGTCTCTCCATGTCCGATTCACTAACAGGCTGTACTCTAAACAGCTTCTCACATACATCATTACTTAATCTGTTCATAAGCGATCCAAACATATCGTAACCCTCTTTCTTGTATTCATGGAGCGGGTTCCTCTGTGCATAGCCTCTGAGACCGATACCTTCTCGCAGATGATCCATGTTGAGAAGATGATCTTTCCAAAGGTAATCCACTGTTTGAAGCATTACATATCTTTCAATCTGGCGCATAGTATCAGAGCTAATATCCTGCTCTTTCTGCTCATAGTACTCATGCACCTTGTCCTGAATGTATTGAGAAACGTCTTCTTTTTTAATGGTATCAAGGGGTAAGTCCTCAAAATCAAGCTCGATATTAAATTGAGCGTGAAGAGATTCCTTTAGCTCTCCGAGGTCAATCATGTCGGCATTTATTTTCTCAGGCAATGTTGCCTCTATTATGTCGACTGTGATATCATCAGCCATATCATAAAGATTCTCTTTCAAATTCTCTCCGCCGGCGAGAAATTCTTTCCTTTTTTTATAGATAACATCTCTCTGGGTGTTTAGAACATCATCATAATCCAGGAGATGCTTTCTTATATCAAAGTTACGTCCTTCGACTTTTTTCTGGGCATTTTCGATAGACTTGCTGATCATTTTGTGCTCAATCGGCTCTCCCTCTTCCCAACCTAGTCTGTCCATGATTTTTGTGATTGTGTCAGATGCAAAAATTCTCATCAAGTCATCTTCCAGGGAAACATAAAATCTGGATGATCCAGGGTCACCCTGTCGACCCGCTCTACCGCGCAGCTGGTTGTCTATTCTCCTGGATTCGTGTCTTTCGGTGCCTATAATATGAAGGCCGCCCATTTCCAGAACTTTTTTCTTTTCTTCATCACATATAGCTCGAGCTTTGTGCATAGCTTCTTCAAACTGCTCGGGCTCGGCTTCAGCAGGGTCTACTTTATATTCGGTCCTGAGCATCTCCTCTGCGAGATGTTCATGGTTGCCGCCAAGTATAATATCCGTTCCTCGACCCGCCATGTTGGTCGCAATTGTAACGGACCCGATTCTTCCTGCCTGCGCGACAACACCCGCCTCACCCTCGTGCTGCTTAGCGTTTAGGACCTGATGCTTAACCTTGTGTTTTGTCAGTAAATTGTGGATTTTTTCAGATTTCTCAATAGAGGTTGTACCCACCAGTATGGGGCGCCCCTCTTCGTGTAATTCTTTTATCTCTTGGACTACAGCATTATATTTTTCATCTTCAGTTTTATAGATAAGGTCATTTCTGTCATCACGGATCATAGGTTTATTAGTAGGTATTACATTCACGTCAAGCTTGTATATATTCTTGAATTCAAATGCCTCAGTGTCAGCAGTACCAGTCATGCCCGCAAGTTTTCTGTACATACGGAAGTAGTTCTGAATGGTTATAGTTGCGAGAGTCTGGTTTTCGTTTTCTATCTCGATACCTTCTTTTGCTTCCACTGCCTGGTGAAGCCCGTCGCTCCATCTCCTTCCGGGCATCAATCGTCCTGTGAATTCATCAACAATAATTGCCTGGCCGTCTTTTATCATATATTCAACGTCTCTATGAAATAGATTATGAGCGCGGAGACCCTGAATTACATGGTGTAGAAGCTCAAGATTCACAGGGTCGTATATGTTATTAATGCCGAGAGCCTGTTCAGCTTTTGTTGAACCTTCCTCAGTTGGAGTTACCTGCTTGGTTTTTTCATCTACAGTAAAATCAACTTCGGGTTTCATCGTTTTGACTATTTTGTCAATCTCGTAATAACGCTCGGTTGAATCTTCAGAAGGGCCCGAAATAATCAACGGGGTTCTGGCCTCGTCAATCAGTATGCTGTCTACCTCATCCACAATTGCGAAGTTGTGGTCTCTCTGAACATAATCATCCAGTGAAAATTTCATGTTATCTCTTAAATAATCAAAACCAAATTCATTATTTGTTCCATAAGTGATGTGAGCCCCGTAAGCTTCTTTTCTTGAGCATTCGACCAAGGTGGTTTTAAATGCCGAAAGTACCTCCAGATTTTTTTCCGGAGGGATTTCCATGTCTGCATATTCAGCAGGCCAGACGCTTAAATTGGTATCTATTGCTTGTTGAGCTTTTTCAGGGTTTTCCCATTCAATGAGATAGGATACATCATGGTTTACAACTCCTACGGAAAGTCCCAGAAACTTATGAATGGAGCCCATCCATGTTGCGTCACGTCTTGCCAGATAATCATTCACCGTAACAAGGTGTGCTCCAAAACCTGTAAGTCCGTTTAAAAAAAGAGGTAGAGCTGCAACAAGGGTTTTTCCCTCACCCGTTTTCATCTCCGCGATTTTCCCCTGGTGTAGGACCAGTCCTCCAATGAGCTGCACATCAAACGGCCTCATTCCTAGTGTTCTACGCGCCGCTTCTCTGACCACAGCAAAGGCTTCCGGAAGCATGTCTTCAAGCATGTCCTCAAGATTTTTAGCCGTATTTTCATCATCAAACGGCGAACTTCCGTTAAGACTATTTTTCACATGCTCAATAAATGAATCCGTTTTCTCTTTTAGTTCAATATTCTTGAGTTTTAGCAGGCTCTCTTCGTACTCATTGACTATGTCTATTACAGAACCGAGTCTCTTAATCTCTCGTTCGTTCTGAGAGCCGACTATTTTCTTCATAATATAGGAAATCATATTCTAGTAAACCTCCGATAAATAAAAACGAATAAAGTATAAGTGCAAAACCTGTCTATAACAAATTGAATCATTAGTTTGAGTTATAGTAAATATCCAATACAAGAATGGCACATTATCTATATAAACCTTATATATCTGAAACTGTTTCTAATCTGTAATTTGTATAAGAACATGCTCTTGTCTTGAACTTAATCACTTATCG
Source organism: uncultured bacterium (assembly GCA_965365595.1). GTDB lineage: Bacteria > Desulfobacterota_D > UBA1144 > Nemesobacterales > UBA2774 > CR02bin9. Next base: position 21,486 of record CBDUCG010000010.1, on the reverse strand, counting down.
CTCAATTTCAATTAAGTTCTACAGAAACTACGGAAGAAGTGCCGGATTTGTTAGACGTGATACCAATTAGGGAGTGAACTTCCTGCATAGTCTTTTTGTTGTGCGTAATGAGCACTACCTGAGAATTTTTATCAATTTCCTTAATGAGTTCCATAAAATATGACGTATTTTTATCATCAAGCGGGGCATCGATCTCGTCAAAAAGCAAAAAAGGCGCCGGTTTAATCAAGCACGCCGAAATTATAAGGGCGATTGCGGAAAGGGCTTTTTCGCCGCCGGATAGAAGATTGATGGATTGAAATTTTTTCCCTCTTGGTCTTACCATTACTTCAACGCCTGTTTCCAATATGTTGTCCTGATCGGTGAGAACCAGTTTCCCTTCACCTCCCCTGAAAAGACGGGCGAATATCTCCTGGAATTTCTCGTTCATAACTTCAAAAGCTTCATTGAACCTCTTTTCCGATTCCTTGTCGATTTTGCTTATGGCTTTGGCAAGAGAGGCAATTGCCTGAGTTAAATCATCCATCTGCTCGGTTAAAAATGTGTACCTTTCTTCAAGCTTGTTGTATTCCTCGGGTGCAAGCAGGTTTACAGGGCCAAATCTTTCAATCCGCTGTTGTAGCCTTTTAAGTCTGGGCTCTTCAATGTTGAGATCGAAATCTAAAAGCTCCTGCTCTTCTTCTGGTGACAATTCCGGCCTGTTTTCAATGTCATACGCATCATTTCTCCTGAGCGAATCGGTGATATTGCCGATTTCCATCTGGACGCTGTTCAGATCAATTTCAAAAGAGTTGTTTTTAACACGAAGGTCCGATAGTTGAGTGTTCAGGTTCTCTCTTTTTTCGTTGGTTATTGTTATCTGTTCCTGCAAGTTACGTCTTTCATTGTTCTTTAACGTTAGTTCTTCTTCTTTTTGCTTGAGCTTGTTTTGAAGATCTTCAATTTCAATAACCGTATTACTTTCTTTTTCAATCAGATTCAGCTTTTCCTGTTTTTTCTCCTCTATCGTTGTTGATTCAAGCTCGATTCTTTTGTTTATATCGGTTCTTCTGATATCAAGTTCAACAAGATCCTCATACAAACTCCTTTCCTTTTCCCTGAGAGAAGCACATATAACTTTTCTGTCGGAAATGTCTCTTTCAAGATCCCTTTCTTCCTGTTCTTCCTGTTGAATTTTCTCTTCAATAGATCCGAGTTTTTGTTCCAGTTCAAATTTTTCAAGATCTAGAATCTTTATCTTGGAATTAGACTCTTCGATCAGGGTTGATTTCTCAATCGTATCATTCTCGGTCTGCTCAAGATTCTTGGTGACCAGTTCAATCCTTTTCTCTAATTTCTCGCGATAGTTCTTGAGGTTTACTATATCTTTTTTGGTTTCAGCCTCTTTAATATCTATTTCAATTAATCGGTTGTTGTAATCCGTGATTCGGTTATTGATAGTCTGAATTTCATTTTCATTATTTTGAATTTCCACTGCAATCTTATCAATTTCGCTCTTGAGCTCATTTATTTTAGCGGAAATATTCTCTATATCTCTCTTTCTCTCAAGTACTCCGGGTTGAGTTGGTCCCCCAGATATTGCTCCGTTTGAATCTATAAAATCCCCTTCAATAGTCACAAAAGATGAACTGTCGTTAGCTCCGCCTCTTGCATTTAGCGCTTCCTCAAGATTAGGTGCCAGGAACACTTTTTTGAGTGTCCTCTCTATAATATTGCTTCTAATATTCTCTATTCGGACAATATCGAAAAGTGATTTCATATTGGCCGAACTTTTATAAATCTCAGTGTTGATTCTTTCATCCTTTATTGAAACAAAGGTACCGCGACCGATGGAGTCCTGTTTGAGAGAATTGATTGCGCTTATTGCCTGAGAGCTTTCATCGACGAGTATCCACTTAAGTGTATCTCCCAACGCAGATTCAACAGCTCTTTCATAACCCTCCGGAACGTTTATAAAATCTGAGAATGTGCCCAATACACCGTTGCCCTTATTCTGTAAAATGAAGTTTCTAATGCCTTCAGGTAGCCATTCGTAATTAGCTTCTATCTGTTTTAAGGCATTAAGCCTTGAGATAAGTTCATTTTGTTCCTCTTTTACTGAGTCACTTTTTTCAACAGTAACCCTTTGCTTTTCGTTAAGCGATGTGAGGCTCAGCCCAAGCTTATCTATAGTTTCAGTAATATTTGTTTTTCTTGCTTCATTCTCTTTAGAAATATTTTCGAGGTTTGAAATATCTTTTGAAGCGCTCCTCTCCTCCTGTATCAATTCTTCCCGCTCGCTCTCTATGATGGTTTTTCTGGATACAAGTTCGTTTAGCTCTTTCTCATGGCCGAGTGCAGAGCCTTTTAGCGAGCTGTATTCGTTGAGTGTTTTAAATAGCGAGGTCCTGATTTCTCTTAAATCTTCTCTTGATTGGCCATGTTTGGACTTTAACCCAAAGAGTGTGTTTTCTTTTTCAGCAATTTCCCCTTCCTCTTTTTCAAGGTCGTTTTTAACGTGCTGGGACATATCTCTTTTGGATTGAAGCTGCTCGGCGATCCTTCCTGTTTCATTTGATAGCAGCACAGCCTCACTTTCAATTTTTTCAATAAATTTATCTATGCTTGATACTTCGTTCTTAAGCAGCTCTTGTGAAGACTGTCTGGTTTGGAGATTGATTCTGGTACTATTGGTTTCCCTTTCAACTTCCTTTAAAGATTCCTCGGTGTTTGTGAACTGAATGTTTAAAGTTTTTAAATGATTGGAAATCTGAGCTGACTCTTTTTCTATTTCGGATATAGAGTTTTCGATCTGTGTTTTTTCATCCAGGATGCTGTCTTTTCTTTTTTCAAGTTTGTAAAGCTTAGCGTTTAAGATTGCCGATTCAAGCTTGTTTGCTTCCTCTGATAATTCTCTGAATTGTTCGGCCTGCCTTGCCTGCTGGCTAAGTGTGTCCATCTGGCGCTTTACTTCGTTAGCCATGTCCTGGACGCGGCTCAGGTTTTCCTTTGTGGTCTTGATTCTGGTTTCAGTCTCGCGGCGCCTTATTTTGTATTTTCTGATTCCGGCTACTTCTTCAATAAGGGTTCTTTTTTCCTCTGGTTTTGCCGTAATAAGTTTGTCTACACTTCCCTGTCCTATTATTGAATGGGTTCTGGCTCCGGAACCTGTGTCGATAAATATGTCCGTTATGTCTTTTAGCCTGCAGGATACTCCGTTTAAGTAGTACTCACTTTCCCCCGATCTGAATACACGGCGTTTTATCTCTACTTCTTCAAAATTGTACTTGGGGACCTGCTCAAGAATGAGCGAAACTTCGGCCATACCCACAGGCTTTAGAAGCTCGCTTCCGTTGGAAATAAGCTGTTCCATCACTTCTGCTCTCAAAAGTCTCGGGTTCTGTTCTCCAAGTATCCATCTGATGGCATCGATTACGTTTGATTTTCCACAACCATTGGGGCCAACAATCGCGCATAGTTGATTATGAAATCTTATCTTGGTTTTATTGTAAAATGATTTAAAACCGTTGATTTCAAGAGATGTTATTTTCATATTTATATAATTCTCAAGCGCCGGACAGCTTCTGTGAATTAAATTTGCTGACCCGGTGATTAATGTTTAAGTCAATAATTTAAATGATACTTCGCGCTCTTTTTCAAACTATCCCTGTGCGGGAAATAATTCTTCGTTTCTTGTAATCTTAGCTTCCCGTCTTAAAGTTTGAATCCATTTCAGCAATAAATCATTCCTCTCGGTTTGGAGCTCCTGCTCCTTCAACGCTTCTTTTTCTAGTTCAAAATCTTCCGGTTTGGCGCTTGCTCTTTCTTTGATCATTACAACATAGAAATTATTGTTGTTTTCATAAACTTTTCCGAGGATTACACTGTCACCCTCAGTTTCAAATGCTTCAGATTTGATTTGTTCAATATTTATTTTCGGAACACTTTCCATTCTGTTAAATGGACCGGTCTCGCTGAAGCTTAGTCCTAATTCTTCAGTTTTACCGGCTATTTCATTTTTCTTGGCTGTCTTTAGTTGTGCCAGAACCTGGTTGGCTTTTGTTCTGGCTTTGGATTTAGCTTTCTGATTATTGATTGCCGCTATTATTTCAGGTTTGACTTCTTTAAGCTCTTTTTCTTTCGGCTCTGAAATTTCGCTTAATTCAAGAACCCAAATTGAAGTTCCCACCGGAACAACTGCTAAATTGCCCTTCTCCTGGGAAAAAGCGCTAATTACTATCTGAGGCGGAATATTATCCATTTTATCAGACCTTCCAAACGACTTGCTTTCGTTTATTGACTCTATTGAATTCTCTTTTGCTATTTGCTCAAGATCGGCCAGAGGGTATTGAGCTGCTTGTAGAAACTCCTCTCTTACAATTTCAGCTCTCTGCCCTTTAAGGTTGGATTCAACACTATCTTTAGCCTCTTCAAAGGGGATCAATGTTCCCTCTTCCGTTTGGAATTCTTCAGGATATGCGTTGTAATAAGCATTTATTTCTTCTTCAGTAACCTTCACCTTGTTTTCGAAGGTCTCTGGTTCAAGTATTATGTAGCGTATTTTCCTTAACTCATCAGCTTTGAAATTGGATTTGTTTTGTTCGTAATATTTCGCTATTTCTTCTTCAGTAGGAGCTTCTGAGATAATAAAATCATCGGCTGAAAATTCTATGTAGTTAAGATTTATAGTCTCGTTTTGCAGGTTATATATATTTATTAATTTTTCGTCTGTAACAACTACTGTTTCACCTATAAAACGAGCCAGCTTTTGGGCAAGTAGTCTTTCTTTATAATAGTTTTCAAAATCTGTTAGATTTTGGTTCAATCCCTGCTCTATAAAATTCTTGTATCTTTCCACACCGACAAATTGCCCATTGACCTGAAAAGATGGGTCTGAGTGAATAGCGTTGTTAAATTCTTCGTCAGTAATTACAAATCCGATTTCTCTAGCTTTTTGCGCGAGTAATTTGAAATCAACTAATTGGTCAAGAGCCCTCTGGTTTATCATATCGATTGCGGCTTGAGGCAATTCCTGACCCTGACTGAATTGCCGTCTCATATTCTCTCTTTCCAGCATATATTCCCGAATGCTTATTTCCTCGCCGTTAACCTCTGCTGCTGAGCCTGTGGGTCCCCCCGAAATAGCTCCAAAATCACCGGAAACAAAAGACCCTATTCCGAAAATAAACGCCACACTAATAATGATTAAAATTGCTAGTGTTAGCCATTTGTGCCTTCTTCTGATCATATCAAGATTCATATTTGTTATTCCTTTTTATTCTGTATTGTTTTAATAAAATTTATCCCACTTAGAGTTTAGATTCAAGAAACATAATTGTTTATAAACAACTATAATGCCCTTAATTTCATCTACATTTAAACCAATATAATACTTGAGATAGGTTAAATGGAAATCCCAAAGTATAAATGAGGCTCACTTGACAGTGCCGGGGTGCTTAAATATTCTAAATTCGCATGTTAATCAGGAAAAGTAGTTGAGAGATCTCATATTCTAATTCTACCCGTTTTAAAGGAAACTATTCTATGATAACTGCTCTTGGAGGCGGAGTTGGTGCTGCCAAGTTTCTGGAAGGGCTTGCGGGCATTATCGGAGAAGAGCAATTAAACATTATCGTCAACACCGGGGACGATATAAATATCAATGGGCTTAATATCTCTCCTGACGTCGATACTATTATTTACCGCTTATCGGGAGTTGTAGATAAGAAAAAAGGTTGGGGGATTGTAGATGATACTTTTAACGCATTGGAAGCTCTTGAGAAGTTTGGTCTGGAGACATGGTTCAATATCGGGGATAAAGACATTGCAACCCATATTTACAGGACATTCTTGAAAGGCAAGGGACATACTGCGGCCGATATTGCACAGAAAATAGCTGATGCGTTCAACATAACCGAAAATATTCGAATAATTCCAATGACAAATCAGGATGTGGAAACCTGGATTCAGACCCATGAAGGAGAAATACATTTTCAGGATTATCTGGTAAAGCAGAAGATGGCTCCTGAAGTTTGTCGTGTTACCATTAGAGGGTTAGAACTTGCAGAACCGGCCCCTGGAGTTATTGATTCTATCCAAAATGCCCGTGCTGTGATTGTATGTCCAAGTAACCCTATTATTAGCATTGGGCCGATTTTACAGGTAAATGATATCAGGAAGGCTCTTAAAGAAACTAAGGCAGAGATAATAGCTATTAGCCCTTTGGTAGGAGGAATACCGCTTAAGGGGCCGGCTGACAGACTAATGAGAGGTTTGGGTCTCCAAGTCTCGTCTGTCCAAGTTGCCAGACTCTATGTCGATTTCCTTGATACTATGATTATCGATACTCTTGATTTAAATGAGAGCCAAGATATAGACGACTTGGGATTAAAATCGTTTGTCACCGATACGGTTATGAGCGACTATGAAAAAGCTGTACATCTTGCTTCCTCAGTCCTGGAATTAATCTAATAATTTATTTGTATTGCTCGCAAAATGTTGCATACTAATTAGCCTTGACAATTATATGTGCTCTATGCGAATATAGGGGGTAGTCAAAATAGAGATTGTAATTACAGGCATTTCTATTTGTTCTAATTTGTTGGGGTTATAAAACATAAAATACTATGAGTTCAATAGATAAAGATTGGGAAAATGTATTTCAGACTTTAGGGTCTAAATCGTTGTTGAACGGCCCTTCAAAAAGACTCTCGAGTATACTTGAAAATGCAGAGTCAGGAGAAGTTCTGGATCGTGAAGACGCTCTATATCTGGTCGACCTAGAAAAAGACGAAATACCGTTCTTGCTCATGACAGCTTCTAGGCTTAGAGACACCGGTAAAGGTAAGATATTGACCTATTCTAAAAATGTGTTTGTTCCCGTGACTCAAATATGCAGAAACAAATGCGGTTATTGCACATTTAAGTATGAACCTGGTGAAGGGCCTCTTTTTATGAGTCCTGAAGAAGTTGTGGATATGGCAAAGAAAGGTGCCGAGCTTGGCTGTACAGAACTGCTGTTTGTAACAGGTGACAAGCCGGAGCTTAAGTACCCTGTATATAAAGAAGCGCTTAAAAAACTGGGCTATGAAACTACGGCAGACTATTTAATTGCAATGGGTGAAGCAGGGCTCAAGGAAAACATATTTCCTCATACCAATCTTGGCCTGGCCACAAGCGATGAGCTGCTCTCATTCAGACAATCTAATCCCAGTATGGGTTTAATGCTTGAAAATATCAGCCCCAGACTCCTCAAAAAGGGTCAGGCTCATCATGGTTGTCCTGATAAAGTACCAAGGCAAAGAATGAAAACTATGGAACTGGCAGGTGAGCACAGGATAGCCTGGACTTCGGGAATACTTGTCGGAATAGGAGAGAACTGGGAAGAGCGAATAGATTCTCTGATAGCATTGAGAGAACTTGGTGAAAGATATGGGCATTTACAGGAAATAATAATACAAAACTTTAGCCCCAAGCCGGGAATTTTGATGGAAAAATATCCACCACCGAGTTTTATCGACATGCTTAAGCTAGTAGCTATTGCAAGACTCATTTTCGGCGAACAGATGAATCTTCAGATACCTCCAAACTTAAACCCTGAAACGTATCCGATGTTCATTAACGCGGGCATAAATGATTTGGGCGGAGTATCTCCATTAACGATTGATTATGTAAATCCTGAAGCCCCATGGCCCAAACTTGAGCTAATGAATAATATGGTAGAGGAGCTTGGATTCACGTTGAGAGAAAGATTACCTGTGTATCCTGAGTTTATAGATAAAGAATTTATAGAAGAAAGAGTGCTTGTACGGGTCGTTGATTTTGTAGATAATGACGGCTACGTACCACTAGAAGAGGTGACAAATGGCTGACATTCAAGATGCAATCATTAGAATAGAAGAGAATAGGGCAATGGGACTTGATAGCCTGCTATCGAAAGTCAACGGCACAACCGGGCGCATAATTAATAAAGCTCTCGCCGGGGATGAAATATCTGTTGAAGAGGGCGAGGCTCTATTTTATATCGAAGATCTGGATGAGATATCAGCGCTTGCTATAGCGGCTGATGAAATCAGAAAAGAAGATGTCGGCGATGTGATTACATACGTAGTAAACAGGAATATTAACTTCACAAATATTTGTAATACATATTGCGGCTTCTGTAATTTTATGGCGCCTGAAGGTGATGAAAGGGCATATTTCCTCAGCATGGATGAGATAGCCGATAGAGTGAAAGAAGCATGGGAAATAGGGGCTACCGAAGTCTGTATGCAAGGAGGCATGCACCCTGACATAGACGGCAATTTTTATGTTGAGTTAATCAAGGCAGTTAAAAATGCTGTTCCAGAGATGCACACTCATGCGTTTTCGCCATTTGAAATATTCTATGGCGCTGAGTCGCTCGGCATTTCAGAAGAAGATTTTATCGAAAAACTTAAAGATGTGGGTCACAATACTTTTCCCGGTACCGCTGCGGAAATTCTTGTTGAGGAAGTTCGCAAGATAATTGCTCCGAGAAAAATGCCCACTGAGGCATGGATAAGAATTGTCAAAAAAGCACATCTTTCCGGCATGCACACCACTTCAACCATTATGTATGGCCATGTGGACAAGCCAAAGCATTGGGCTATACATATCGGTATTTTACGCGACATACAAAAAGAGACCGGCGGGTTTACCGAGTTTGTTCCGCTAAGGTACATTCCCTGGAACACAAGGCTATTCAAGCATTCAAAAGGAAAAGTAGCCGAAGGCCCTACAGATCTTGACCAGCTAAAAATGTACGGAGTTTCAAGGCTTATGCTAAGAGGATGGATAAACAATATTCAGGTTTCATGGGTAAAACAAGGCCCTGAGTTCGCCCAGTTTTCACTCACTGCAGGAGCCAACGATTTCGGCGGCACTTTGATGGAAGAGCAGATTTCCCGCTCAGCTGGAGCAAGTTATGGGCAGTACTTCCCGCCTGAAGAGTTTATACGCCTTACCAGAGAGATAGGCAGAACCCCTGCTGAGAGAAGCACAACATACGGAATTCGTCAGATGTTTGATGCCAATGGGGATGAGTAAGTTTAGTGTTAAATGAGTTAGTTACGCAGGATCAAGTCTTAGAGTAAAAAAATAGGTTTATTAAATTACTTCTCCATATAGATCATATATGTCGGCATCAGTAATCCTGATATCAACCAGTTCTCCCAGAATTAGTTCTTCTTCCCGTTTAATATATGTATACCCGTCGACTTCAGGCGCTTGTGAGGAGATCCTGGCCACGTAGTTCCCATCCTCAACACTTTCTATAAATCCTTGATGAACTGTTCCAATCAGCGAGTTGTTTTTTTCAAAAGAGACTTCAGACTGAACTTCCATTAACCTTTCTAATCTCTCTTCTTTAACTTCCTCAGGTATTTGCTCGCCCATTGCCCCTGCTGGAGTGCCTTCCTCCTGTGAGTATTTAAAAGCACCTGCTCTATCGAATTTGGCTTCTTGCACAAAATTAAGCAGCTCCTCAAATTCCTCATCCGTTTCCCCCGGGAATCCGACTATAAAAGTAGTGCGGAGCACAATATCGTCTATGCTGTCTCTGAGTTTATTTATAATCTCTCTGATCTTGGCGCTTGTGGTTTTTCTGTCCATCAGTTTGAGCATTCTGTCGTTAATATGCTGAAGCGGCATATCCACATATGGGAGAATATTGTTATCCTTAGCTACAAGTTCAACCAGTGAATCTGTTATGCCCCATGGATACCAGTAGTGGATTCTTATCCAGTCAATTCCCTCTACTCTGGAAGCTTCCCTGAGCATAGTCTCTAGGTTTGTCCCGATGTCTCTCCCATAGCTCGTCATATCCTGAGCGATCAGGTTTATTTCCCCCACTCCCTGGTTTGCCAGACTATCGATTTCACCTACTATTGAATCAATCGGCCTGCTCTTCATAAGACCCCTCATTTTAGGAATGATGCAGAATGTGCATGTTCTGGAACAACCCTCTGAAACTTTTACAAAAGCCGAGTGGGTAGGGGTCAGCATCACACGTGGTGAATCGGGATCATAAATAGTACCAGGCGGATAATTAATTTTGGCTCTTGGTAACTCTTCCTCCAAAGCATCTCCGATTTTAAGAATGTTTCCCGTTCCCCAAAATGCATCAACTTCAGGTATTTCCTTGCCTAGCTCTTCCGAATATCTTTCAACCATGCATCCTGTGACAATCAGCTTTTTACAGTTTCCCTCTTTCTTGTATTCGGCAAGATCAATTATTGCATCAAGGGATTCTTTTTTGGCATCACCGATAAAGCCGCAGGTATTGACAATTATTACCTCTGCTTCTTCTTCGGATGATAATTGGTGCCCTGATTTGGTAAGTGAGCCCAGGATGAGCTCGCTGTCTACGAGGTTTTTCGAGCAGCCAAGGCTCTCAATGTATATTTTCATGCACGTCTCTTAACTGTATGAGTAACTTCTCCCGACTTAACAGTAAGAGTGATTTCGCCTTTCTCTCCTCTACCGAATAAATCAAAAGCTACTTCTTCAAGGTGTTTGGAAATTATTACATCTAATCCTCTGGCGCCGGTCTGCCTTCTCTTTGCTTCTTCAATTATATGGTCCACTATTACAGGGTCGAGCATCAACTGAAACCCCTCTTCTTCAAACTCCACCTGATAGTTCATGATTTTAAGATGAATAATTTCTTGCAGCGTTTCTTTGCTCAGCGGGGAAAATGGAACAATTCTGTTAAATCTGGCTATTAACTCAGGCAGAAATCCGAAGAGTTGAAATTTTGTTATATCATCGGCTTCTTCCTGACTCAAGTGGTAAGCAATCGCATCATCCTGTACTGTATTTTTATCAAGGTTCTTGATAAAGCCGGCTTCGTTGCTTCCGAACAGGTTCTTTATCCCGGAAAACGCCCCAACAGCAAAGAATGAAATATCTCTTGTGGAAATAAGCGCTCTTGGACCTCTGCTTGAAAAACCAAAATCAAGTGGTATCTGTACATCTGTGCCTTCCAGAATTTTTAAAAGCTCTCTTTGCACCCCAAATCCAGACACGTCTTTTGTTGTGCCCTGTCCGGCAAACCTCGCGCTGCTGTAAGACCCTGCTATTTTGTCGAATTCATCAAGTACAATCACACCGCATTCCGCTATATCAATGCTCTCGTTAGCTGCATACACAAGCTGTACGAGTATGTTTACCACATCATCCCCTACATAACCCGACTCAGTGAATTTTGTCATATCAATAATTACATAGGGGAGTTTGAAAATTTCGCCGAACAAAAGCTCAATCAGATAGGTTTTACCGCATCCTGTGGGGCCCATGAGTATGGAATTGGGTCTTGGGACCAATTCCGGCCGGGGAGTGTTTCCGGAGTGCAGCTGTTTTAATCTCTTAACGTGACGGTATGCGGCAAGAGATACAGCGCGTCTTGCGTCTGACTGTCCCTTATAACCCAGCTTGTCTAGCTCGCTAAATATCTTCTTTGGCGAAGGGAGAGGAACAGTCTGCATAAAGTCCTTTACATAATAAACTTTTTCTCCTCGTCTCATATAAAAAGCTCCCAAGGCATATAGTTGATAACACTAACACTTTAATTAAAGATATGATAATAAACTCAACACTTCAAGTGCTAAAATATTTTATGTTGATAGTGGCTTAGAGAAATTATAGTGTGAAATCTTGAAAATTTTTTTATTTGAGGAACATTTCCAGTATAGCTTTACCCATATGCAACTTGTTTTCGGCCTGTTCATACACAACTGAATTTGGGCCTTCCAGTGCTTCTTCCGTAATTTCTTCTCCCTTATGTGCCGGGAGGCAGTGCATTACTATGGCATCCGGTTTTGCGAGGGAGAGTAGTTTATCATTAATCTGAAAGGGCTTGAAAATTTTCTGTTTCTTTTTCGCCTCTTTTTCCTGCCCCATGCTTACCCAGACATCAGTATACAAAACGTCTGCGTTCTCTGCCGCTTTTTTGGGATCGTTCACAATTTCTATGTTGCCGTTTCCTATTTCCTGCGCTTTTTCCAGAAATTGCGGGTCTGGCTCATAACCTTTCGGTGTAGCGACACAAAGATTAATGCCTAAGATAGATGCAGCTCCAATGAAAGAGTTTACAATGTTGTTGCCGTCTCCGACATATGCCAGCTTAATCTTGTTAAGCTTTTTCCCCGCTTCGACAATAGTAAACAGGTCTGCAGCAATTTGAGTCGGGTGCCCGAGGTCAGTAAGAGCGTTTATTACAGGGACGCTTGAGTTTTCGGCAAACTCTTCGATTCTCTCCTGTTCGTATGTTCTAATAATAACGCCGTCCAGATAAGAAGATAATATCTTGGCGGTATCCGCAATTGATTCTCCTCTGCCAAGCTGTAAGTCGCTTGGGTTCATGTAAAGACAGCTAGCTCCCAGATCATTGATAGCAACTTCAAATGATACCCTGGTCCTTGTAGAGAGCTTTTCGAAGATCATGCCAATAGACTTTCGCCTAAGGACTTCCTGGTTCTTCCCGGCTTTTTTATCTTTTTTAAGTTGTGCGGCTCTTTTAAACAGCGTTTTAAATTCTTTAACTGATAAATCAAAAATGTTCAGAAAATGTCTAGGCATCTTTCACCTCTTTCAGCGTCTCACCAATAATCTTTAAGGCCCGGTCTATTTCTTTTTTCTTAACGTTCAACGGAGGTAATATTCTCATAACCTTTTGCGCTGTTAGTATGCTCAGCAGCCCCTTTTCAATGCATTTGTTGACAACCGCTTTAGCAAAGTCTTTATCCTTAAATTCAATTCCCAATATAAGGCCTTTACCTCTGATTTCTTTTATATGTTTTTTGTTTTCTTCAGAGAATGCTTGAAGGTTTTCCAGAAAATACTGGCCCGAATCTGTAGCTCTATCTAACAGTCCCTCGTCCATAATAGTCTCAAACATTGCTTTACTCGAACTCATGGCAAGGGGGTTTCCCCCAAGAGTAGTTCCATGCATTCCCGGGCTCAAGTATTTTGCAACTTTGTTTGTAGCCAGAAAAGCTCCGCAAGGTATGCCTCCGCCAAGAGCTTTGGACAGTGTCATAATATCGGGTTTTATGCCGTAATGTTCATATGCGAATAACTTTCCGGTCCTGCCCATTCCAACCTGTATTTCATCAAGAATCAACAGCACTTTATTCTTTGTACATAGCGCGCGCGCTTTTTTGAGGTATTTGTCAGGCGGCAGAACAACGCCGTTTTCTCCCTGAATCGGCTCCAAAATAGCAGCACAAACTTTTTCGTCCTGAAGTGCTTTCTCCAATGCTTCTATCTTTCCGTAAGTGATTGCTTTAAAGCCCGGAACCATCGGCTTGAAACCTTTTTGATAATTCTTGCTTGTTGCGCTCAACGCGCCCATTGTTCTGCCGTGAAATGAATCTTTAGCGTGAACAATCTTATATCTCCCACTGTTATTATAACCCCATGCTCGTGCCAGTTTGATAGCTCCTTCGTTGGCTTCGGCACCGCTGTTACAAAAGAACACTTTGTCTGCAAATGAGTTCTCAACAAGCATTTTCGCAAAATCACCCTGTTGCTCAATGTGAAAGAGATTGCAGGGCTGAACAAGCTGTTTTGACTGCTCCCTGATAGCTTTTGTCACTTTCGGATGACAGTGTCCAAGGTTATTAACTGCTATTCCCGTTACAAAATCGAGATACTTTTTCCCGTCTGCGTCCCATACCCATGAGCCTTTTCCTTTAACCATTGCTATTGGATAACGGCCGTATGTGTTCATAACGTATTTGTTTGTATTTGAAATTACTTGTTTTGTGCTCACAGTAAAATCTCCGTTCCAATTCCGGAATCAGTAAAGATTTCCAATATTAAAGCATGTTCAATAGTTCCGTCGATTATATGAACTTTTTGTACTCCGTGATGAAGAGCTTCAATTGCGCACATAACCTTCGGTATCATTCCACTTGATATTACTTCCTTCTTTATTAATTTTTTTGCTTCAGTTTCAGTAAGTGTTGATATTAAATTCTTTTTGTTATTCATTATTCCAGAAACATTTGTCATAAGAACAAGTTTTGCAGCGTTCAGCGCTCCAGCGATTTCTCCTGCAACATGGTCAGCATTGATATTGAATGTCCTTCCCTCATTATCAAAGCCTATAGGGGCGATTACCGGTATGAACCCTGAGTTCTCCAGCACTTTGATTAGATCAGGGTTAACACTATCAACTTCACCGACCATTCCGAGGTCAGCGCCTTTAGGAATTTTGAGCCCGTTATCTTTGGCAAATTTTTTAAGGTCCATCTTTTTCGCAAGGATCATTTTCCCTTCTTTCCCTGATGTTCCTACGGCTTTACCACCCATGGAGTGAATGGCCTCAATTATTTTCTGGTTAATTTTGCCGACCAGCACCATCTCGGCAACTTCCATTGTCCGCTCATCTGTTACACGTAAACCAGCTATGAATTTTGTTTCTATTCCTAGTTTCTTTAAGTGGTCTCCTATCTGTGGGCCGCCGCCGTGTACAACCACAGGGTGCATGCCTACATACTTCATTAGAACTATGTCACGGGCGAAATTGTGAAGGTCTTCATCTCCTACGCTTCCCCCATATTTTACTACAATAGTCTCACCATAAAATTCCTTTATGTACGGCAATGCTTCAACTAGTGTTTGGGCTTTTTGAATAAATTTTTCCATTTTATATTTCCGTCCTGAAATTAAGCTCACTATTATAAAAGATATAACTGACTCTGCCAACAAGGTATTTCTAAAAGATGTTAGTAATTAAAGATAATAAACTGCTCCTGTATATATGAATAAACAACAATATTGTCGCCAATTAGAATTTATACTGTTATATTTTCTAGCGAAGGAGATTTATACATGTCTACAGATAATACTGAAGCTAAATTAGATCTAAGTGAAAAAGGCCGGGCAAAAGACGGCACGGTAATTAGTTTAGATAAGAGACTATTTATGCAGTTTATGGCATTTGGAGACTGTTGGAATACGGATGAGATAATGAATGAGGTTAGGGATTCCGGAATGGATCTTGTGCTATATGCTGATATGAACGATCCCTATGGAATAGGGCTTCTGGCTATGAGTCAGGATCCTGATTTCTTTGTCGGTGATTTAAGGGAGTTCCTGAATAACTCAACTTTTATGGAGCTTTCACAAAAGCCTGAGATGACGATGCTCGGAAGGACATATTCGTTTGGCTACGAGCCTGATCTGGAGAAAACCCTGATTTCGGGACAGAGGGCTAAAGTTCTGGACCCTGATTGGCCTTGGGCCATATGGTATCCCCTAAGACGGGAGAAAAGTTTTGAAACTTTGTCAGAAGACGAGCAAAGAGCCATTCTAGGTGAGCACGGTAAACTGGGCTTTAAGTTTGGGCATGCCGGTTTGGGACGTGATATAAGACTCGCCTCTCACGGGCTTGATAAAAATGATAACGATTTTGTGATTGGTGTTTTAGGAAAAGATCTGTTTCCGCTTTCTGCTCTAATTCAGGCAATGAGGAAAACTAAGCAGACTTCACAATATTTGGAAAGTTTAGGGCCATTTTTCGTTGGAAAGGCTATATGGCAAAGTGAACTATAAATTTAATTCTGTTCTTCGAAAAGATTAACTTCAAAAGTTATTTTGCCGCCTTTAGTCAGCGCCATCCACGTGGGGTTGACAGGGTCCCAGTCCGGGCTGTCCATTGAAGCTTCATGATCTTCTTTTGTTTTCCATTCAATGACCGAAACCATTTCGTTCATCTCTTCGCAGATAAACTGTTTTACACTAACAAATCCTTTCTGTTTTTCCAATATTCGGAGCGATAACTTTTTTATATCAAGCAGCTCCTGTTTTATGTCATCATCATATACGCATCGTGTAATTGCAAATACAGACAATGATTTTCTCCCAAAGATGCCTACTTAGAGTATGTATCTGCTCAAGTCCCTGTCTTTCACAATGTCGGCAATTTTTTCTTTGACATAATTTGCGTCAATTGTGATTTTGTTTTCTTTCATGTCGGGAGCTTCAAAAGAGATGTCATCAAGCATCCGCTCCATAATAGTATGCAGTCTGCGTGCACCTATGTTTTCGGTGGATTCATTCACATTTTGTGCGGTTTCCGCAATCTCCTGTATTGCATCATCAGCGAACACAAGGTCTATATCTTCAGTATTTAAGAGCTCAATGTACTGTTTGATAAGTGCATTTTTAGGTTTTGTCAGGATATTGACGAAATCATCTTTTGTAAGCGGTTCAAGCTCTACTCTGATAGGGAATCTTCCCTGTAACTCCGGTATCAGGTCGGAAGGTTTTGATACGTGAAAAGCCCCTGCGCCCACAAAAAGAATATGGTCGGTTTTAACCATTCCATGTTTTGTGTTTACAGTACAGCCTTCAATTATCGGTAGTAAATCTCTCTGTACCCCTTCTCTGGATACATCAGGGCCTGCAGAACTTTCCCGTCCCGCGACTTTGTCTATCTCGTCTATAAAGATTATTCCAGATTGCTCAACTCTATCTATTGCCAGTTTAATTACATTATCCATATCAACTAACTTCTGGGCTTCTTCTTGTACAAGAAATTCCATTGCCTCAGGCACATTCACCTTTCTCTGTTTAGTCTTTTTGGGAAACAGGTTGCCAATCATATCAGAAATATTCATATCCATTTCATCCATTCCTGAAGGTGAAAAGACCTGAATTGGCATATTCTTAGATGTGACCTCAATATCCACATATCGCTCATCAAGTTTTCCTTCTCTTAAAAGTTTTCTAAGCTTCTGCCTAGTGTCACTGCCAGAGTCGGCTTGCGGCTCTTCGGGATTAGTGCTTGGTTTCGGTAGCAGCAAATCCAACATTCTTTCCTCAGCAAGCTCTTCTGCTTTAACCATTACAGAGGCTTTTTCTTCATCTGTTACCAATTTGATGGCTATATCAGTTATATCTCTAATCATGGATTCAACATCCCTTCCCACATAACCAACTTCAGTGAACTTGGAAGCTTCAACTTTTAAGAACGGGGCTTGGGCAAGTTTAGCGAGCCTTCTCGCTATCTCTGTTTTGCCAACCCCGGTCGGTCCTATCATAAGAATATTCTTAGGCGCGATTTCGTCTTTTAGATCAGGAGATACGCGTTGACGTCTCCAACGGTTTCTAAGAGCGATTGAAACTGCTCTTTTTGCTTTGTTCTGTCCAATTATATATCTATCTAATTCCGATACTATTTCTCTGGGTGTAAAAAATATGTCATTACTCATTATTATTAAGTACCTCTATTTTTATATTGTCGTTCGTATATACACAAATTTCAGACGCTATATGCATAGATTCCTTTACTATATCTTGTGCGCTTAAGTCTGAAAATCTAGATAGAGCCTTGGCTGCCGACTGAGCGTAGGAGCCTCCTGACCCTATTGCTATCACATTGTCGTCAGATTCGAGCACATCTCCGCTACCTGAAATCAGGAACATGGAATCTTTGTCAGCAACTACCAAAAGTGCTTCGAGTCTTCTGAGTACTCTGTCAGTTCTCCAGTCCCGGGCAAGCTCTACAGAAGATCTGCTAAGGTTGCCTCTGAATTCTTCAAGTTTGGCTTCAAACTTGTCAAATAATGTCATAGCGTCAGCCGTTGCTCCGGCAAAACCCACCATGACTTTATCGCCATAAATCTTTCTTACTTTTCTTGCTGAATGTTTTATGGCAGTTTGCCCCAAAGTTACCTGCCCGTCGCCG
This sequence comes from uncultured bacterium, assembly GCA_965365595.1. Classification (GTDB taxonomy): domain Bacteria; phylum Desulfobacterota_D; class UBA1144; order Nemesobacterales; family UBA2774; genus CR02bin9. Next base: position 3,791 of record CBDUCG010000010.1, on the reverse strand, counting down.
GCCATTGCTACCTGATCGTTCTTTTTAACACATACAATTGTTGTTCCGTGAAAGTTTTCCATAGTTTATGCTCTCGGGTGAGTTTTATCGTATATCTCCATTAATTTTTCTACAGATGTGTGTGTATACCTCTGTGTGGTTGACAGGCTCTCATGTCCCAGCATTTCCTGTATTGCCCTTAAATCCGCACCACCTCCCAAAAGATGAGTGGCAAAAGTATGTCTTAACACGTGGGGGCTTATATTTTTGGGAATGCCCGCAATGACTGCATATTTTTTTATAATCCTGTCCACACTTCTTGTTGTCAGCCGGCCGCCTCTTGAATTTACAAAGAGATAATCATCTTTAGGTTTTAAATCCAGCCTTTGTTTAAGATAATTTTCAATCGCGCTAAAAGCTTTTGAGCCTAAAGGCACGATTCTTTCCTTACTCCCTTTTCCCAATACCTTTACACTCATAGCTTCGAAATCAAGCACATTCAAATTAATTCCTACTAATTCACTTACTCTTAATCCGCTTGAGTATAAGAGCTCAAGTATTGCCCTGTCTCTGGATTCTAATGCGTTATCCGATCCTGGGGCTTCGACAAGTTTTATCACCTCGTCGACGGTTAAAAAAGTCGGCAGCCGTTTCTCTGCTTTTGGTGTAGGCACTAGTTTGGCGGAGTTAGATTTTAAATCTCCCCTCCGAATAAGAAATTCGAAAAAAGTTCTTATTGACGCGATTTTGCGTGATATTGATACCTTCTTATTTTTGTTGTAAAGCTTGCTTATATATGCTCTTATCGGCGTTTCGTCTAAGCGCTTAAAGTCGATATCCTCAGTATCAGAAGAAATTAAGTCCATATCTTTTAGAACTAGAGAAAACTCTTTAAGATCAGTGAGATATGCTTTTATGGTGTGTTTTGAGTAATTCCGTTCCGAGCTTAAAAATTCTTCAAAACTACTGAGGTAGTTATCCATGGTTCACACTAATATAAACACTGCTATTGAGGTTTCAATGGAATAATTCATATTAGCCAGAATTGTTTCTAAAAAAGAATGGAACTTATATACAGAAAAGATAGTATCTAATAATAAATCAGGTGAGGAGGTAGTCTCTTATTTTTGGGAATATTCATTTTCAAATATCGCAGACATCTTTATTCTTTTAGCCCCGATATATCTTTTTCTGTAGTAGTCCTTATCTAGACTGGTTATTGAAACCCTACGCGCTCCTGAGGAAGCGTGGATAAACATTCCGTTGCCCATGTAAATGCCCACGTGTGAGGGGTATTTGGCATATGTGGTAAAAAAGACTAAATCTCCAGTTTGTAGTTGACTCTTGGCTACTCTGGTTCCCACGCGATAGTAGATGTCTCTTGCTGTTCTTGGTAAATCAACATTATATTTGCTGAAAATCTTTTTCACGTATCCTGAACAATCTATGCCTGTTTTAAATGAATATCCGCCAAATTTATAAGGCGCGCCAAGATATTGTTTTGCGGTTTCTATAATATTTTGTTTCACTCTTTTTTCGCTTGGGTGCTGGTTTGAAACGCCAGCTGTTTGGCCCGCATTAGCTCTATAATTTGTTGTAGATTGCGGGAGTACCAAAATTTGACCTTGCCTGATATTATTGTTTTTAAGATTGTTTGTATTTTTAATCGTGGTTACCGAGATTCCGCTTCTTTGCGCAATTACCCCAAGGGTGTCCCCTTTCTGTACTATGTATTTTGTATTGATATTCTTTGAGGCGTATGCTGTTTTTGGTGCAGTTTCCTCTGAAACAACATTCCCCGGAATAATAAGTTTCATCCCGGCATAAAGGTAATTACTCTTAAGGCTGTTAGCCTTTTTTAAGTCTGAAACAGATACAGCATACGTAGCGGCTATTTGGCTAAGTGTGTCTCCCCTTACAACACTGTATTTAGATCCTGAAAGCTTTTTCACAGGCTCTTCGTGAATACCGGGAATTTGTAGAATTTGACCAACTCTTATATTGTTTTTGCTCAATGAGTTTGCCTGTTTGATTTTTGCGACGCTGATTCCGTGTCGATGTGCGATGCCTCCAAGAGTGTCGCCTTTTTTAACGGTATATTTGGAGCTGACATTATTTGCAATTCTGGAATCAGATTTCTGGGTTGAAGGTACTTTTAAAATTTTCCCTATAGATAAGCTGTTGTTTTGAAGATCGTTTGCAGCTTTTAGTTTAGATACGCTTGTGCCAAATTTTACTGCAAGGTATCCGAGAGTGTCGCCACTTTTTACTTTGTATGTCCCGGTATATTTTGGTTTTGGCTGAGATTTTGCTTTAGCAACAGCAGTCTGTTTGTTAGGAGTAAGATAAAGCTTCTGACCGATAGTTAAATTGCTATTATCGAGCCTGTTCCATTTTTTTAGATTTTCTTTTGAAATATTAAACTTGTTTGACAGATCATATATGGTATCGCCTTTCATAATTATATAGACGTTAGATACTGTTACTTCTGAATTGCCAGCATTTTTAAAACTTTCGGATGATTTGGCTTGAGTTGTTTCTTTATCTTTCTTTTGTGTGATTGTTGCAACTTCTTTTGATGGAATGGCAAGTTTTTGCCCAATCTGCAAATTATGGTTTTTGAGATTGTTGGCACTTTTTAAATCTGATGTTTTGACATTATATTTTTCGGCAATTTCTCCGAGAGTATCGCCTTTTTTTACAATATATGCATTGTTAACTTCTTGGGTTACTTCTATAGAGGCTTCTGTCTCTTGTTTGACAGACTGAACTTCAATTACTTCTTTGGAAACCTCTATTTTCTCCTGGCTTACAGTTTGGAGAGGAATGAAAAGTGTTTGGCCGATTTGTAAATTATTATTTTTTAGACTGTTAGCTGATTTTAATTCTTTGGTTTTAACGCCGAATTTCTCAGCTATTTGACTAATTGTATCTCCACTTTTTACTACGTAGTTATTATTGCCATCTTTATTTGAAACTGGAATAAGTAATTCATCACCAATTCCTAAATTAATACTGTCAAGCTTGTTAAATGTTTTAATTTCTTCTACCGATACTCCAAACTTCCTAGATAGATCATAAAGATTGTCCCCTTTTTTGACAACATATGTGGTAGTTGCAAAGGCTATTGTTGGAAGAAGAAGTGCAATCAATAAAAGAAGAGAACGCCTCAGTACCATACCTATACCTCCTAAGAGAATATTCAAATTCACCCAACCCTGTATACAACTGGTTTCCCAGACCAGCTTCTCTCCGTCTATAGTATTGATTTAAGTTGTCAAAGAACAAGGTCCTAACTTTTACTAATTTAAGGAATTATACACCATTTTCTTTAGCAAAGTAAAGGCTTTTTGGTCAATTTCTTCTATATTGCATTTATCTTTGTCTAAATTAATGCTCACTGTTGTAAAAATGGGGTATTGCTAATTAACCACTCGTCGAGCTCAATCCCCTCAGAATGCAATATTCTTAAAGTGCGCTCTTTGTCTCTTTCTCTAACCAATACTTGCTCAATCAATTTTGAAGCGATAACTTCGATCTCATTATTATGAAAACCTTCAATGTTCAATATCTCCGATAACCTCAACGTGATTACGCCAATTTTCGATTTGGCAAAATCTTGGTCGGCGGAATGCTCGATATTGTATGTGATATCCAGAAATTCAGAATCCGTATTGAATTCTAGAATCCCGGTTATTCTGATGTAATCAATTGTCGACAATTTCTATCTGGCTTTTTGCACCTGAGTCTAGATAAAGAAATTCATCTCCGAGCTCCCAGTTCTCGGTCACTATGTTTATCTGACCGTTATC